>NZ_JAAIJR010000125.1 GCF_010915725.1 Thiorhodococcus mannitoliphagus | reverse complement strand
ACGCCGACGTCGGTGGTCACCGAGCCGGACACCAAGGTGGTACCGGTCGGGATCGCATCGGTCAGTCGGGCGTCGACGGTCGCCGCCGAGCCGCTGTTGGTGATGCTGATCCGATAGCCGATGACGTCGCCCGGATTGGCAAGGCCGTCGTCGTTGGCGTCCTCGGCCAGGCTCCAGCGCTTCTCGACATCAAGCACTGGCGCACCGCTGCCGGTGGTAGCCTCGATCTCGGTCGGCTGGAAGCCGTCGCTCGGGTCGCCGTTGCCGTCGGTCAGGCCGGGCTGGGTCTCATCGGAGTCGGTGGCGCCCTGGTTTTCGAAGGTGTAGCTGCTGACGCTGCCGGGCAGCGGATCGTTCACTGTGACGTTGAACAGCAGCAGCGCGAAGTCGCCGGCCGCGAGCGTCTCCAGCGTCCAGTCGAGCGACTGGCCGTTGACCGTCGGCGTGCCGCCCGTGGCATTGGCGCTGCCGTTCACATAGGTCAGGCCGGTTGGGATCGTGTCCTTCAGCGAGACGTTGGTCAGTGGCTGATCGCCGTTGTTGCTGAGCACCAGGCTGTAACGCAGGGTGTCGCCGGGGTTGACGACGCCGTTGTCGTCAACGTCGTTGAGCAGGACGACGCCCTTCTCGGCGTACAGAGGGCTCTGCACGCTCGGCTGACCGCCGACGGGGATGTCGGTGGGCTGGAAGCCGTTGTCGCGCAGGCCGTCGGCATCGGTCGGGGTCGGCACCGTCTGCTCGGAGTCCACTGAGCCTTGGTTGCTGATGACCGTGCCGGTCGCGGTGTCGCCGTTGACGGTGACTCGGAAGGTGATGGTGACGGTGGCGTCGGCGGCGAGGACGCCGATGTCGATGGTCAGTTGGTTGTCGGTAAACGTGCCCGCCTGACTCCCGTCCAGCGTTGCGCTGTTGGCGACATAGGTCGTGTTCGCTGGGATCGAGTCCGTGAACACAACGCCGGTGGCGTCGGCGCCCTCGTTGGTCAACACGATGGTGTATTCCAGCGTGTCGCCCGGATCGACCTGGCCTGTGGTCTCGCCATCGACGATCAGTGCGACCGTCTTGACTGGATACAGGAAGGCGGGGGTCGTCGGCGTGACGTCGGCTTCGCTGGTGCTGACGTAGCCGTTCAGCGTATCGGTATCATTCAGCGGCCCAGTGCGACCGCTGTTCGCGGCGCCGGTGGCCTCGGGTTGGCTGGCCCAGGTCAGGCTCGCGGAGTTGGTTAGTTCCTGACCGATCACCAGATCGATCTCCGCCCGCGCACTCAGCGTCACTTGGGTCTGGCCGGTGGCGGTGGTCAGGCTGCCGAGCTCGAAGGTCAGCACCTGCCCGGTGCTGCTGTCGCCGGTGACGCTGGTCGGGGCCGGACTCGCGGAGCCGTCAACATAGGTGAGCCCCGCCGGCAGGGTATCCACCACCACCAGGTCGAAGGCATTGGAGCCGCTGTCCACCGTGTGGGCAATGCTTAGCGTGAACTGCACCTCGGTGCCAAGGGCTACGCTCGGGCGGTCCGCCGTCTTCTCGAGGTCGAGCACCGGCTCGACCACCGTCGTGTCCAGAGGCTGGATGCCGTCTTCACCGGCATCGGCGTCGAAGTCCACCCGCTGAGGGTCGTCCTGGCCGTCCCTATAGTCGACATAGGCATTGTTGCGCAGGGTGGTGCCGGAGACGTTCGCGGCGATGTTGTCCACCCGCACGCGGATGTCGATGGTGATGACGTCGTCGTCGGCGTTGCTGTTGGTCGGGTTGGTGATATCGCCGAAATTAAAGGTCAGGACTTGACCGGTGACATCCGTCGGTTGATCGCCAGTGCCAATCGGGTTCTGCGTGCTCATACCGTTGTTGCCGAGGCCGACGGTGGCGTCCAGGTAGGTCACGCCGTCGGGCAGCGTGTCGACGACGCTGACCGCGCGGGTCACGCCCTCGATGATGCCGAGCGTCAGGCGATACTGGAACTCCTCGCCGATGGTGTACTCGGTCGTTCCCGCGTCGGGATGGAAGGCCTTGTCGAGTGTGACGTCCGCGTTGACGGTGATCACCGGCGAGAGGTCGTCAGCGTCGTAGTCGCGCTGGTTCTCATCATCGCCGTCGCGGCTGTCGTAGTCCGCCAGCACCTGGTTCTGGATGGTCTGGCCCTGCTGCACGTCGTCGGTGAGCGTCGCGCTGAAGGTCAGCGTCACCGAGCCGCCGACCGGCAGGTCGAAGGCGTCGCTAGCGAACGATTGGTCATTCTCGGTGAAGGTCAAGAAGGTCGGGGTCGGCGCCCCGCCGCTGGTCGCCGTGACCTGCAGACTGGTGATGTCCTGCAAGCCGCTCGGCAGCGTGTCGCTCAGCACCGTGTCGTAGGCCACGGTGGTGCCGTCGTTGCTGGCGACGACCTGGAAGCTCACCGTCGAGCCAGCGTCCAGATCGGTGGTCGCGCTGGTGATGGTCTTGAGCAGCGTGATGTCCGGCTCGCCCACCTGGATTTGCTCGGCGTCGCTCAGTTGCTCGGGGCTCGGGTTGCCCTGCACCTGGAAGTCGAAGGTCGCCGCATTATCGAGCTGCTGATTGTTGACGTTGCTGTCGACGTCGGCGACGCGCGCCTTGTAGGTCAGCACCAGGGTGCGCGCCTCGGTGGTGTTGTTGTTCGTGAGCGTGCCGACGTTGATCGTTAGGGTCGTCTCGCCGGTCTGCGGCGTATCCTCGGTCACGGTGAAGTCCGCCGGCAGCGACGGGCTCGCGGTGATGTCGCCATCTTGCAGCGTCGCATCCAGCGAACCGGTCACATACACCAGTCCGGCGTCGAGCACGTCGGTAATGACGCTGTTCTCCAGGACGACCTTATCCAGATTGTCCAGGTCCGGCGGCAGGGTGACGGTGAGGCGATACTCGACCTCATCGCCGATGGCATAGCGCGTCTGGGCGTTGTTGAGGTCCTTGGTGAAGTTCACGTCGACGACGCGCACCCGCTCGGTGTCGGCGGCGGTGTAGTTGTTGGGGACAACGCCGCTGCCGGTGCGCTCGCCGTCGGCCGCGCCCGGGTCGCCCGGGGTGGCGTCGTTGGTGCCCTGCTCGCCCGGCAGGCTGGTCCAGGTGAGGTTGACGGTGTTGTCGACGAAGTCCTCGTTCTCGCCTTTGTCGGTGGCCTCGACCGTGATGACGAGCTGGCCGCCCACCGGGAAGGTGCCGACGCTGACGTTGAGCGCGCTGGTGGTGCTGGTGCTGGTGTCGACGCCGCTCACGTCGCCGCTGGGGGTGGCGGTGATGCTGCTCGGGTCGATGCTGTCCCAGTTGGTGAACAGGTCGGTCAACTGCACGTCGTAGGCGGTGGCGCGGTTGGCACCGCTCGGGTGCGTGATGGTCAACGTGAAGGTGGTCGTGCCGTCCGGCACGATCACACTGGGATTGGCCGCCTTGGCGATCGCGAGCGCCGGCTCCAGCACCGTTAGGGTCTGGCTCACCGAGGTCAAGCTGACGGACTGATTGAGGGCGTTGAGCCAATGCAGGGTCGCCTCATTGCTGAGCGTCTCGCCAGCAACATTGGCAGCCGCGTTGAGCACCACGGCCTGATATTGCAGCGTGTAGGTGGCGGCCGCGGCGTCGGAGTTGATGACGTCGCCAAGCAAAAGGCTCAGGGTCTGGCCGTCCTGTTGCAGCTCGGTGTCGTCGATCAGGTCGACAAAATCGCCGCTGGGCTCGGCATTGATGTCGCCGGGGTTCTGCGCGGCGTTCAGGCCGGTGGTGAAGGTCCGGCTCAGTTTCCCGGTGCCGGGCAGGTAGCCCAGGCCGGCGGGCAGGACGTCCTCGATCAGGGCGTCGCGCAGGGTGCCGGGCGGCACCTGCACGCCGACGCGGAAGGTGACGACCTCGCCGATCAGCACATTGGTGCCGGTACTCGCGGCCTCTGAGGTCTCGACCAGGGTCTTGGTCAGTCCGCCGGGGGTGGCGACGCTGTCGTCTCCGTTCACCACCGGGGTCTGGGTCGGGTTGCGACCATCGGCGGGGTTGCCGTTGTCGTCGCTCAAGACGGCGGTGAAGTTGTTGCCGGTGACGGTGCCCTGGTTCTCGATGATGGTGCCGCCGACGACGCCGCCGTCGATGGTCACCTGGAAGCGTACCGTCGCGACCTCGCCGGGCAGCAGGGTGCCGAGGTTGATGGCGATGGGATCGGTGCCGGTGACCACGCCGACGTCGGTGGTCACCGAGCCGGACACCAAGGTGGTACCGGTCGGGATCGCATCGGTCAGTCGGGCGTCGACGGTCGCCGCCGAGCCGCTGTTGGTGATGCTGATCCGATAGCCGATGACGTCGCCCGGATTGGCAAGGCCGTCGTCGTTGGCGTCCTCGGCCAGGCTCCAGCGCTTCTCGACATCAAGCACTGGCGCACCGCTGCCGGTGGTAGCCTCGATCTCGGTCGGCTGGAAGCCGTCGCTCGGGTCGCCGTTGCCGTCGGTCAGGCCGGGCTGGGTCTCATCGGAGTCGGTGGCGCCCTGGTTTTCGAAGGTGTAGCTGCTGACGCTGCCGGGCAGCGGATCGTTCACTGTGACGTTGAACAGCAGCAGCGCGAAGTCGCCGGCCGCGAGCGTCTCCAGCGTCCAGTCGAGCGACTGGCCGTTGACCGTCGGCGTGCCGCCCGTGGCGCTGGCGCTGTCGTTCACATAGGTTAAGCCGGCCGGGATCGTGTCCTTCAGCGAGACGTTGGTCAGTGGCTGATCGCCGTTGTTGCTGAGCACCAGGCTGTAACGCAGGGTGTCGCCGGGGTTGACGACGCCGTTGTCGTCAACGTCGGTGAGCAGCACGACGCCCTTCTCGGCGTACAGAGGGCTCTGCACGCTCGGCTGACCGCCGACGGGGATGTCGGTGGGCTGGAAGCCGTTGTCGCGCAGGCCGTCGGCATCGGTCGGCGTCGGCACGGTCTGCTCGGAGTCCACCGCGCCTTGGTTGCTGATGACCGTGCCGGTCGCGGTGCCGGTGTCGACGGTGACGCGGAAGGTGATGGTGACGGTGGCGTCGGCGGCAAGGTCGCCGATGTCGACTTGCAGATTCGGGGCGCCGGTGTCGTCCGTGGTCCCGACCGTGGTGCTCAGCGAAGAGGCGACATAGGTCGTGTTCGCCGGGATCGTGTCGGTGAAGACCACACCGGTGGCGTCGGCGCCCTCGTTGGTCAAAACGATCATGTATTCCAGCGTATCGCCCGGGTCGACCAGGCCGGTCGTCTCGCCATCAACCACCAAGGACACGGTCTTGACCGGATAAAGGAAGGCAGTGGTCGCCGGCGTGACGTCGGCCGTGGTGCCGAAGACGTAGTCGTTCAGACCGCTCTCCCCGTCGCTGCCGTTGCGTCCGCTCTCGGCGCTGCCGTCACCGTCCGCGGTGCTCGCGAAGGTGCCGCTGATCTGGTTTTGCAGCGGGCCGCCGACCACGGCGTCGAGATCGACCGTGGCGCGGTAGCTGAAGGTCTTGGTGTCGCCGTTGGCGATCTCGGCGAAACTGAAGACCGGTGCGGTGGGATCGTTCTCATCGACGGTCGCGCTGGTTGTCGAGCCGACCACGTAGCTCAGGCCCGCCGGGATCAGGTCGGTGAGCTCGACGTCGAAGGCGTGGGCCGTGCTCTGCGCCGTGTGGCTGACGACGACGGTGTAGGTGACCTGGTTGCCGAGCGCTGGCACCGTGGTGTCCGGCGTCTTGGTCACCTGCAGCACCGGCTCGACGACGGTGACGTCGAGGGCGTCGGATGCATCGCCGATGTCGCTCGTAACCGCGGCGTTATTGGTCAGCGGCTCGCCGTTCTGGTTGGACGCGATGTTGCGAACCTGGGCCTTAAACTGCAGGGTCAGTGACTTGTCGGCGACCTCCGGGGCGATGGTGACGTTGCCGAGGGTCACGGTCACTGTGCCGGTGGGGCTCTCCACCGCGGTACCGGAGCCGTTGTAGCTGACCCCCGACTCGGCGTTGATGCCGACGAGATCGATGAACTCGAGGCCTGCGGGCAGGGTGTCGGTGACGACGACGTTGTTGGTCACGCCGGCGAGCAGCGAGACCTTCACATCGAACAGCACCTCTTCGCCGATCGCGAAGTTGGCGTCCGGCTGGCCCGTGGTCAGGGTCTTCTGCAGCGCGATGCTGGAATTCAGCGTCAGGTCGTTGCTGGTGGTCTGGCCGTAGTTGTCGAGTTCGGTGGGATCGGTGTCGTCCAAGACATCGCTGCCGTCGCGCCCGTCGGTGCCGGTCGGTAGGCTGTTGTAGCCGGCCTGGACCTCGTTGGTCAGGGTCGTGCCGGTCACCGCGCCATCGACGACGGTCGCCTTGTAGGTGATGGTCAGGGTCGTATTCGGCGGTAGATTGAATGCCGGCCAGGCCAGGGTATTGGTGGCCGTCGTCTGATCCGCGTCGGCTGCGGTCAGGACACCGCCAGCGCTCTTCAGCACCGCATCGCTGGGATTGATCAGCGCGACATCGGTGAAGTACGGCTCGCTGCCGTCATTAGCCCCCAGCAGATCGGGCGGCAACAGGTCCGAGAGGTCCATGCGATAGGCGGTCGCAAAGTCGTCGGTGTTGCTGACGGTGAGCTGGTAGCTGACCTCGCTGCCGGCCACCGCCGGCGTGCCGCCGGTGATGGTCTTCGCAAGCGCCAGGGCCGGTTCGCGCACCGTGATGGTGGCGTCGGCAGTCACGGGCGCGGCCGCGCCGGTGTAGGTCAGCCGCGCGTTATTCTTCAGCTGGGTGTTGCGCTGGTTGCCGATGACGTTCTCGACCTGGACCTCATAGCGGATAACGATTTCCTGGCTTGTGGTCGCGCTGTTCACCACCGTGCCGAAGTTGAACACCAGCGGATCACTGCCCGCCCCGAGCTGCGTCGATGGGCTCTTGCTCGTCGTGAAATTGCTCGTCGGCAGGGTGATGTCGATGGCTGTGCCGGTGTAGCGCAGCCCGGCCGGTAGGTCATCGGTAATCACGAACTCGTCGGTCTGCCCGACCGGCACCGAGACTTTGATGGTCGCCGTGGTGATCTCGCCGATCTGCAGCGATTTGTCCGCCACGACCTTGGTCAGGCTCGGCTTGTCCGCGGTGACCGTCGCGCTGTTGCTGGCGCTGAGGTCGTTGACCGCCTGTTCGCTGGTGTTCAGCGCGCCGGAGCCGGTGCGCTCACCGGTGTTGCTGTCTGGAACGCCTGGGGTCGCGCCACCGGTGCCGTTGCTGCCTGGCAGGCTGGTGCCCTGCAGCACTGCGGTGTTGGTCACCACTTCCTCAAAGGCGATTTCAGGAGCAAGTGTCGCGGTGTAAGTCAGCGTGATGGTCTCGCCCGGATCGAGATAGCGCTGATCGGCGTCTAGGCAGTCCATCTTCAGGGTTAGGATTTGGCCGCTGAAGCCGCCGCAGCTAGACAAGTTCACCTTGCCGCGGCTCAGCTCCGCGCTGGTGAGTGACAGGGCTTGATACTGCGTTGGCACGTCATCCGTGACCACCGCGTCCCAGAGTCGGGTACGGTTGCTACCGGTATCAGCAGCGCTCGCGACGACGGTAAAGGTCAGAGTATCCCCGCCGCTGGCGGTCGTCGATGAGACGGACTTCGCCACGGCGGGCAGTGGCTCGACGATAAGCGTCTGTCGAGTATCCGTCTGCGACTGCGTGTTGCCCTCGCGATTGACATAGTTGAGCGTCGCGGTGTTGGTCTTGGTGTTGTTGTGATTGTTGCTACTGGTATTCAGCACCAAGGCATCGAAGAGGATGGTGATCTGGGCGTCCACCACGGTGCTTTGCACCGTGACCGTGCCGACCGGGAAGTCCAAGTCCTCGTCGACGACCAACGGGGTACTGGAATCGTCGACGACCGTCGGTTCAATCGCAGTCGGCTCAGTCGGCAGTTCCCCGTTATTGTCCACGCCGGTGACCCATGTGCCGTCGGCGATGGAAACGCCGGTGGCGGATGCCTGGATGGTCGCTGTACCGACCAGGAACTGCTGTCCGGCCGGAAGCGTGTCGGCGAAGATAGCTGCGTTGACCGGGCTTTCGGTGACGCCACGCGGGATCGTATAGCGCAGGCGATAGGTGACAACCTCACCGATTGCCAGCTCCGAGCCGTCCGTCCAATCCTCGGAGGTGGCGAAAATGTCCTTCGACACTGCCGCCTTCGCGACATCGGCGTCCGCGGTGTCGTCGGTGTTTCCTTCGCGCTCGTTGGTTTGGGTTCCATCCTGACTGTCCCAGTCGACATCGGCCGTGTTGGTGAAGGTGGAACCGGTGACGACTTCGTCACGCACCTTGGCTTTGAAGGTGAAGGTGACCGTGTCGCCGGGCGCAAGGCTCACACCGGAATTCGAGCTGTAGGTGACGGTATCGACGCCGCTACTGAGCGGCAAGTTAGATCCATAGCCTGTCGGGGTGGCTACTGCCTCTACGGTGCTCAGGTCGAGCAGATCGTTGTTGGCACCCGCGTTCAGCTGATCGGTGACGACGATGTCGAAGGCCGGCGCGGTGCCGGTGTTCTCGACCTTCAAAGTGATGGTGATCTCTTCGCCGGCCTGAAAGGGTCCCTGGCTGAAGGTCTTGGTGATCGGCAGGTTCGGCTCGCTGAATTCGAGCGTGTAGTCGTCAGTGATCGACCCGCCGGGATTGTCGGTGAAGTCCAGCGAGACGGTGTTCTTCTTAGACTGCTGACTGCTCAGTGCGGAGTTCGCATTGTCGTCGAGGACCTGCACTTCGTAGGTGACGAGGAAGCTGTTAGCGGTGATTCCCTCGGAGCCGTCCGCGATGACCTCACCGAAGTTGAGGGTAATCGTCTGCCCGGAGGTCGACACGCTGGGCGTGGTATCGACCGTGCCCGTGAACCCGGCGCTGACAACTAAGACGGAATCCGAGACGAAGCCGAATCCGGCGGGGAGCGTATCCACGAGGGTCAAGCCCGGGGTCGTCCCTTCCGGCAAGGTGACCGTCAGTTGGTAGGTAATGGTATCGCCAGGTACGACGCCGCTGGGCCAATCAGGCCCAGGCGAAACAGGCGAATCGGGGATGAGGCCCTTCTTGATCTCGGGGCTGGCAACGGTGACGGTCGCGTCGTCGCTGATCTCTTCTGGGAACGGGGTTGCACCTGTGCCGGATGCCCAGGTCGCGGTCGCCTCGTTGCTGAGGACTTCACGCGGGTTCACGCCCTCAGCTAGGGTGCAGACGTAGGTGATCACCGCTGACTGGTCTGCGGCGATGACGCCGGCGATGACCAACCCGTCGGTCTCTTCGAGGGTGCCAGTAAATTCTCGGACCAAGCCTGCCACGGTCACGCTCGAAACACTACAGCCCTCAAGCCCGGTTGGCGGTGGATCCTTCACGGTCACCTCGTATGCGTCGGCGCCACCGGTATTCTCTAGGGTGATCTCGTAGGTCACCTTGTCGCCAGCGTCGGCATCGCTCAAATTGCCATCGTCGTCGATCGTGCTGTCTGAGTTGGTGCTATTCGAGACAACCTTGCCGATCTCGAGGACCGGTGCGCGTACCTTGAAGTTGATCGGCGCGGTGGCGACGCTGGGATCAAATGGCGTGTTCGAGGTCTCGGCCTGAAGGATATTGGTCAGGAACAGCTCATCGGCGAAGGGATCATCGGTGACCGTTGCGTACAGATCGACCTGGATGATTTTGTCTTCGTCGCCGCTATCGAGAGAAGGCCAATTGATGATGAGCGCGTTCTCTGGCGCATCAACGGTGATCTCATCCGGGGTTAGGCCGGCGGTGTCTTGCGGACCTCGCTTGATGTCGGCACCGTCGAAGTCCAGATCGAGATCCGCAACCTTGAACACCGGCAGTGGCAGGAAGTCTTTGAAAATAATGTTGCGCGTATCGCCGGACGGGACCTCCATCGTCAGCCGGAAATGAACCTGTTCACCTGGCGCGTAGAAGTCCTTCTTATCTACGATCACCTTCGTCAGCTCAACCGGTTCGATGCCGACAGTTGCGGCGCTGCCGTCGTTGCAAGTTGCGGCGCCTTGCACCAGGTCGTAGGCGACGTCGACGGTATTGGGAAGCGAATCGGAGGCGCGCACCGGTCCCTCCCCGGTTTCGCGGTAGGTTTGCAGAATGCTGGCGTCATAGCTGACCGAGATCGCCGTGCCCGCATTGATCTGCGTTGCGGAGAACTGAGCGAAGTAGGCGGACCCGATGTCCAGAACGACGGTGGTTGTGCCTGTGGTGTCATCGACATTGAAGTCAGGCGTCACCGTCACGTCTGTACCGCCAACATTGACAGCGACGCTGTCGGCGTCGAACTCGACACCGTCGGGCAGTGTATCGGTGAGTGTCAGCGCCGAGACGTCGCCGAAGTCGGTGACCTGCAGGGCGAGCGCATAGGTGATGGTCTGGCCGGGTTTCGCCGACGCAGGCGAGGCGCTCTTCTGGACGGCTACGTGTTTGGCCGTGACGGTCACGCCGCTGGAGGTCGCTGGCAGGACGTTCGAGGCAGCAAGCTGATCGACATAGGTTGCATCGACCACCGCGTTGTTCAGGAGCGAATCGGTCGAGCAAGCCGTTTCGTCGAGGATATCGACGATGTAGCCCGAATACTGGACCTGGATGTCGCTTTCGCTGTCGGTTCCGACCGTATTTCCGGTACAGGTGACTTCGAGGTTGCCTCCGGGATTGTCCGTCGGAGGCGTTCCCGTGACCGAGCAGCCTTGACCACCGCTGATGACGATGCCTCCACCGTCGTACTGGAAGTCGCTCGGCAGGGGATCGGCGATCCTGATCGGGTTGATGGTCGCGGTGTTGGCGATATCGACCGTCAGCGTGTAGGTGTAGGGCCAGGTCGAGCCCGGCGGACGCTCGCTTTCCGGGGCGTTGTCGGTCTTCTTGAACAGCAAGACCGTCGGCGTGACGTCCTGCTCGACCTTAGTGCCGACGATCGGGCCGTTGTCGCCGGTCGCGGTATCGCCAAACTGATAGACCGGCGTCAGATCGATGGGGAGGGGCGTGCCGACGATCGCTTCCGGTCGGATGGTGAGGCAGAGTTCGAGCGGCAGGGGCGGAGCGCCCTCGACGACCGAGCCGACCGGGAAGCTGATGATGGTCAAGCTGTGCCCGGGCGTCCCTAAGACGGGCTGGTCGATCCGCGGATCCAAGAGCCGATGCGGCTCTGTCTCAGGGAAGTCCCCGACCCGAACGACGCTGCCACCGAGGGCGGCGCCGAAGATCTTCGCCGAGTTCAACTCAAGCTCGGGCGGCAGATCAAGGCGGACATAAGGCCCGTAGCCGGGGTCGCCCTGATTGGTGAAATTGGTCTCGAAGCAGAATTGCTCGCCTAGGAAGGAATCTTTCGGCACCTCCTCCGTGAGCTGCGGCTCGGCCGCCTGCCCCAAGCTCGCCAGCGACATCAATAACAACCCGAACGCAGCGAGAAGCCTGTAACCGATAGTCATGTTAAAACTCCAGAGCCAGCCGCTCGATCATTCTGAATGCAGAATGCTTGTCGCTCGGTCGGAACAAAAAAACTTGTAGGACCGTCCACAACAGGCGTCGGGCAAGAGAGCCCACCCCCGACCACCCGAGCAGCATGAACGCGAAAATCAGCATCAAGGCCTGATGCGGCGGCAATTTCCGCCGACTGGAGTCAGGAAAGAGGGTGCGATTGCGACAGGGTGAGCTTGCGGGGTTGGTTTCGAGCACGATTTGACTCCAGCCTTCCTGCCTTGGTGTCAATAGAGCCATGCCGAGGGTGATCGGCACGGCAAATTCAACGCGCGACCATAGCACAGCAAGAATCGGAAACCTTGCACTTGCTTGCGAGCGGATGTCGGCGAAGACGCATCGGTCCGCTGTCGCGCTAGAGGCTGTCTGGAAATCATGGTCGAGACAAGGGGCGAATTCATTCGCCCTTAGGCAACCCCTGGGAAATAACGTACCAGCGATTTCCAGAAACGCGTTTCCCTGTCGGATGGACCGTTGTCGTTGTCGTAATCGTTCGATGCGATCAAGGCGAGTCAGCTCGACAACGACAACGATGATCTCGCGGATGCCCGGTTCCAAACTTGGAAGGCATTGACCGGTTATTTGCGGGGAGTTGCCTTAGTCCGGCGGCTGGGCGAATAAATTCGCCCCTACACATTTTTCCAGACAGCTTCTATGTCGAGCGCGCGCTTCTGGGGTTGCGGAAACCACCGGCGGCAGAAGGGACGAACTGCATGATCACCGGATGCTTACAGCAGCCGCAGCGGTAGGCACAGCCGATAACCCCGCCCGCGCTCGGCGCGGATGATCGGGCGCTCGATGCCGTGTGCCTTGAGTTTGCCGCGCAAGCGCGAGAAGAGGACTTCGAGTTGCTTCTTTCCGTGCTCGTTCAGTTCGCGGTCAAGCAGTTCGAGCAGTTGCCAGCTTGCCATGGACTGGTCCTGGGCCAGGGCTAGGGCGGTGAGGAGGGTGGTTTCGTCTGGGGTCAGGGTTAGCTCGCCGCCGGGAAAGATCAGGTTTCTGGAGTGACGATCCAGGCAGCCGCTCTGGTCTTGCGGGGGCTCGGGCCTGAGCCGGCGTGCCAGGGCTTGGATGGCGAGCCCGAGTTCCTCGGCGTCCACCGGCTTGATCAGATAGAGGTCGGCGCCGTGCTGGTATCCAGTGATTTTGTCGGACAACTGGTCGCGTGCCGTGACCATGACGATGCCTAGGTCGGGTCGCACCGCGCGCAGACGCCGCGCTAGGCTGAGACCGTCCTCACCGGGTAGGTTTAGGTCCAGCACCGCGACATCGAAGTCGTGCTGATCGGCCAGCTCGCATACTGCTTCGGCGCAATCGACGCCGATGGCGCGGAAACCGCGTGCTTCCAGGGTTTCGACCGTGACTTCGCGCAGGGCGTCGTGGTCCTCGACCACGAGCACCTTTAGGTGGGATTCGTTGGCAGCCATAGCTGAAATTCCAGGCGATTCTGGTCTTGGTCGTGGCAGCGGATGTCGCCGCTCAGTTGCTCGACCAGTTGGTGCACGATATGCAGCCCAAGCCCGGAGCCGCTGCGGCGCCGGGCGCCGGGGGCGCGGTAGTATTTCTCGAACACGCGCCTCAGGTCCGGGCGATGGTGGGGCGGCAGCAGGTTGGCGATGCTAAGGCCAATGCCTGGGCGGTTGTTGCGCGACTGGCTCTGGAGTTCCAGCGCGATGGCGCTTTTTGGTGGTGCGTATTTGGCGGCATTGTCGAGCAAGTTCGACAAGATGGCGCCGAGCAGGATCGGGTCGGCATGCAGCTGCCGCGCCTCGGGCGCCAGGGATGCGTTCACCTCGAAACGCTCGGGTTCGGGCTGGGTGGCGATGTACCGACGCAGCAGCGCGGGGAAATCGCAGATCTCGGGCTGTTCCTCCAGTGCCTGGTCTTCCAGGCGCGCGCTCAGCGCACAGCGCTGAATGATGGCATCGATGTCGGCAATGGCCTCGCGCGCGAGAGCCTGCATGCGCTCCGAGGGTGCTTGGGCATCCAGACGCAGTCGCATCACCGCAAGCGGCGTTTTGATTTCATGGACCAGCATGCGCATGAAATGCCGCTGCTGTTCTAGCAGCCCCGCCGTCATGCGCGCCTCGGCGCTGGCGCGCTCGGCCGCCAGGCTGCTGTTCATTTGGGTGCGTTCCATGGTCCGCACCCGCTGCGATAGGAGAATTTGCAAGGCCACGAGACTGCCCAGCACGCCGATTTGGAAGGCATGAAGCAGCAGCACCTTCCCTGGTAGCAAGCCCATCTGCATGGAGGCGGTGATGAGCAAGCCGGTCAAGGTGAAGAGATGGGCCAGAAACAGGAGTGCGTTTTCCCCGGTGCCACGCCACCAGAGTTGCAGGCTGCGCAGGGTGCCCAGCACTTGAATCAGCAGTATGAACAAGCCAAGAACGCGCATCGCCTCTGGATACCAGCCGAGCAGGCTTGGCGGAATGGCCAGCAAGGTGAGGCCCAGGATCGCGCTATAGACCCATCGCATCCATCGCGAGGCGTTGCCGATGTCCAAGGCTTGTTTGTAGAAGTACACCAAGGAGGCCTGAAAAAGCACATTGAACAGGGATGTCAGGCGATTGTTCCAGTCTGGCGCGTCCGGTAGTACGAACTGGGCGAGAAAGCCGTTGGAGGCAAACAAAATGAGCAGAAAGGCCAGCAGGTAGAAGAGAAATGCGCGGTAGAGGGGCTGTCGAATCCAGAGCCCATGCCAGAGATTCGCCAGGATGCCGGCGAGCAGCAGACCGAAGGTCAGGGCAAGCAGCAGGGTCTCGCCAGTGGCCTGCCCGGCCAGTTGATGGGCTGGCATGACGGCGAGCGACACCCAGGAACTGCTGGTGGTTTGCAGTCGCAGATACAGGGTGAGCGGCTGATCGTCGGGGAAAATGACCTCATAGGCGAAGGCCCTGTAGGGGTATTCGCGCGCCGCGAACGCCAGCCTGTCGCCGCCTTCCCTGAGCGCAAAGCCGTCGGGCGGCGCATCGGGCTGGCGCGGCAGGTAGAGGCGCAGGTCATCGAGAAAGGGCGGCTGAATCGTCAGCAGGAGGTGCCGCTGCCCCTGGGTATCGAGCGGCGGCGGGTACAGGCGAAAGCGCAGCCAGTGGACGTCGCGCGTGTAACCAGCCGAGAAGCCGCGCGGTCTTGGGACGAAGTCCTCCGCGCGCTCGGGCTGGGTGACCCTGTCGAGGGTCTCGGTGCCGTCCGGATCCACCAGCACGGCCAGCTCGTGCGGCCGCCAGGGCGATGGGGTTTGGATGTCTGACAGCGGCTCGGATAATGAAGCGGCGGTTGGTGCCTCGGTCCGCGTATGGACCAGGGCCAGAATCATGGCGAAACCGGTCAGTACACAGAGGATGAGAGTGAATGTCCGCCAGGGAAGGGTCATGGTGTTGATGAGTCTCCACGCGCCTTGGCCGTGAGGATTCGCGTCAAAGCCTAACGATTGGTTAATATACTGCCAATCAGTTGGTTGGCGTCATCGTTCTCCTGTTTGTGGTCGCCAGCCTGGGGCCTCCGGCTTGGACCTGCTGCTTCTTGTGTGGTGACCATGCTAAACCGCGCCCAGAGCGGGATGCGTAACTTTCTGTGGTCGCCTGAAACCCGTGCTGCGCACACGGTTCGCAGGCACCTTCACCGAATTACCGGAGTCATTTGTGCATGCTTGAGCTGGATCTCGTGAAATGGAGCCAAACCCCGGAGGATCT
>NZ_JAAIJR010000124.1 GCF_010915725.1 Thiorhodococcus mannitoliphagus | reverse complement strand
CACCTTCGCTAGCCTGAAGAAGACCTGCCGAAAACTCGGGATCTCCTTCTGGGACTACCTCAACGACCGCATCGAGCAGGTCGGTGCCATCCCGCCCTTGCCGGAGATCGTGCGCGAACGGATCTTAGCCGCTGAGCCGGTGCCGTGAGTTATTGAGAAGTTACTGGACGCTTTCTTAAACTATTGATTTAAATTAGTAATAATTTCTCGCCATCCTATAGATTGTGGCACTACCGATTCGTGATCTCGGTCTCGTTGTCGTATCGTGGATGATCTCCAGCGTCAGCTTTTGCGCTTCCATTTCAGGCCGCGATAGATCCGCACTGCGTTGCCGCGCTCGAGGTGGGTGTGCTGCCGCCAACGCTGATCCTCGGCCGCACCGGCTTGGTCGTGCGACCGCTCGGCGAGCAGTGCCGCGAGCAAGGAATGACCACCGGCCCCCGGTCGGCGGGTGCCGCGCCCTTGCGATGCAGCCACAGCCGCTCGCCCGGCCAGTCGACCGGCTGCACCAGGTTGTGCCAGACATCGAGCCGCCGCTCTGCGTCCGCGCCCAGCGCATTCAGGAGCCGTTGAGCGATCAGCCGGCGGTTGGCCTCGGCCCAGCCCAGGGCCTGATCGTGGTGGCTGAGATACGCCTGTGCCGCCGCCGAGTCTGGATCGAGTTCAGCGCGACCCTGCTGATCGACGACCGCGCGTAGGATGGATTCGCCCAGGCCGCGCGAGCCGCTATGAACCAGCAAGAGCAGCCGCCCCGCGTCCAGATCCAGGCCGGCATAGCCGTTGGGATCCAGGATCTCCTCGACCGCCTGGATCTCGGCGAAATGGTTGCCGCCCCCAATGGTGCCGAGCGCGGTGTCGAAATCGGTTGGGGCCAGCGAGTGCTCGGCGCGCCACGCCTCGAGGTCTCCCTCCCAGGGACCTTCCAGCCCTTGCAGACGCGCCGCGGCACGCTCGGGTTTGAGCTTGCGGGTCGGAAGATCCGTCTGCCACAGCGCCATGCCGCATCCAATGTCGTTGCCGACCAGAGCCGGATAGATCCGCTCGGCGAGGAAGGCCGCGCCGATGGGGCAGCCCTTTCCGGGATGCAGGTCGGGCAGCCCGACGGCGGCCCGCATGCCCGGCAGCTCGGCGGTCTGCTCGAGTTGGCGCAGGGCCTCGACCTCGATCCAGCTCTCGGCGCAGGCGATGAGAGTGGCGCCCGAGGACAGGCCCGCTGGGCCTTTGGTGCTTTCGGTCATGTCTGTCTCAATCGTGCGGATGCTATCGATGGCCATTACGCTGTCGCACGGTGTGGGGTGTACGACTGGCTCACACTGCGGATCGTTCCCCCGAGGCGGAGTCCAACGCCGGATTCTCGCAGGTGGCGTAGGCGCCCCGAAAGGCCAGCCGGATGGTGCCAGTCGCTCCGTTGGGCGTCTTGGCGACGATGACTTCCGTCGACCCAGCCGCCGGACTGTCCGGGTTATAGACTTCATCGCGGTAGAGAAAGAGCACCAGATCCGTGTGCGGCTCGATGGGGCCGGATCGGCTCAGATCCGCGAGCACTGGGCGCTTGTCCGTGCGTCGCTCGAGATGACGGTGGAGCGGCGTGAGGACGAGCACCGGGACAGCCAGCTCGAGCGCCACTGTCTTCAGCTCCCCGCAGATCCCAGCCAGCTCGGCGCGGCGGCTTTCCGCCGTGAGCGCGGCGGAGTGGTCTTTCAGGGGTGCGCTTGGGTACATCAGTTGCAGATAGTCCAGGACGATCAGCCCCAGGTCGCCCTGCTTGAGTCTGAGTCCGAGCGCACGCGCGCGGACATGGGCGGGCGTCAAGGCCGGGGTGTCATCGATGTGCAGCGGCGCACTCGCAAGGCGCTGCCTCGCCTTGATGACCCGGCGCCGCTCCGCTGTACTCAGGCGGTCCGCGTGCAGTCGGTCCAGCCCGACATGGGCGTTGGCCGCCAGCAGGCGCCTCACGAGCGCCTCGCGCGGCAACTCCAGGCTGAAGAAGGCGACCGGACGTCGCGCCTGAGTGGCCACCTGGGTGGCGATCGACTGTGCAAAGGCCGTCTTGCCCAAGGACGGACGAGCGCCGACGAGCGTGATTGTCGAGGGCTGGAGTCCGCCCGTCATCTGGTCGAGCGCCGAAAAGCCGGTGGCGACGCCGGTGAACGACTGCTCGCGCGTCGTCCCTGTCGACCATGCAGTGGTGCCACGGCTGGCCGACACCCGGCCGATAGCTGACGTGAGCACACCTGCGCCGCAGGCTCGTAAGAATGCACGTCGATGCATGTGATTGATCTCCCAACTGGTCACGGTGGTCGTTGACGCTCTCCCAGCGTCATAGGCGCGTCTCGGTCTCGGCGGAGTCCTCCACCAGCTCAGGGCGATGAGTGCGCAGCCACAGCTTGCGTGGACATTGGCGCCAGTCCATCAGACGGGATTTCGAGAGTCCATGGGTCATCCTTGGTCTCCATCGGTGGGTTTCTCAGGTCGACCAGCAGTCTAGTCGAGGGATGCGATAGCGCTTGTCGCATCACGGCTTTCGGTACTCGGAGGCGGTGGAGGACGGCAGACTGGCAGATGGCCCGGAGTCGCCGGCGGGAGGTGGGGATGGGACGCGGAAAATGGCGAGCGGACAACGGCGCGATCGGCCGGAAGGTCGCGGCGGGCTACACAGGATCGCTGTCCGCCTCCTCGTCATCGTCATCGTCCCAGGCATCGATGCGGACGAGTCCCGGGCACCCGATGCCGCCCAAGCCCTTGACGACCAACGGCTCGTACTCCGTGAAGTGCGCTCAGTGCGCTGGATCTTCGCCCAATTCGCGGACCTCATCCTCGCTTAGCCCTGCATAGCGCGCGATGGTCGCCAGGTCCAACTGTCCGTCTCGTAGCATCGCCAAGGCCGTCTCGCGGCGTCCTTCCTCGCGTCCTTCATCGAGTCCCTTTTTGCGTCCCTCCTCACGACCTTCCTCGAGCGCATCGTCCAACAAAGAGGTTTCATCGCTCAGTGCCTTGGCGCGCGCCTCGGCCCAGTAGCGTGCCTCCTCATCGGCGCTCAGTGTGCGCAGTTTCTCGATGGCCCGCTGCACCGGGGGATAGGGGTGGGTGCTCATGGTCGATTCCTCCCGCCAATGCTCGAAATAGGCGATCCAGGCCGATAGTCGCTCGGGCAGTTGTCCGAGCCGGTCGGCCTTGCGCAGCTAGATGCGATTCAGCTGGAACTCGCGCCCGAGACGGAGCTCGGGTCGAGACCACAGGATTAGCCCGGCAGACCGGGTCCCACTCTTGCTCGAGCTAGGCCGCGGCGTGCTGCCCGGCATTCGCCGGGACCATGAGGTGGCGAGAGCCCCCGCGCAATCGCCGCCAAGGTAGCCAGACCACGCCCGCGAGTCCGATCACTGCATAGAGCGCCCAAGTCGGAAGCTGCGTCAGCCAGCGGGCGAGCAGGCGGATCAGATCGCCCTTATAGGTCATTTTCGAGGCGCGGGCGGAGTACTTGACGAATTTGACAGCTCCCAACCGATCCAGCGTGCGCAAGCCCAGTTGACCATAGGTCGCGGCCAGCTTGATCGACTCCTGACCCAGCTCACCAGCCCGTCGTGCGGTCTTCAGTGCCACATCGCCGCCAATCCGGTACAGCGTCGCGGCGTGCTCACCGAAGGTCTCGGCGAAGCGGGCCATGCGCTCGAGCGAGGCGGCATCCCGGGTCTTGCTCAGCAATGTCAGACCGCCGCGTGTCTTGGCCAGGGTATAGACGTTGCCGAACAGCTCGGTCACGGAATCGAGCTTGCGGGTCCGCTTGACCGTCTTGGTCGCCTTGACCAGGTCCTTGCCTAGCCAGGGCGGGAGCTTGCCGAGCTTGCGCGCGGCCTTGAGTGTGACCGTGCCGACCTTGACAGCCGTCGAGGCAGTCACGCTCGGTGCCGCGGCACCGGCGGTGCCAACGGTCGCTGCCCCGCTGGCGAGCTGTGCCGCGCTGGCGACCACACCGATCGTTGCCAGTGCGGCGATCACCTCGTCCGTCTCCTCGCCGCGCGCCCAGTGGATGCCCTGCTTGGTGAGATCGCGCAGATCGCCGATCACGAAGAAGTCGGTCGCCACCCCGGCGGCCTGCCCGATGGTCTCGTCGCTGGTGCCGGAGAAGAGCCCCTCGCCGAGCTTGCTGGCCTGATAGCTGAAACTCCCCCGAACCCTGTCGATCTCCTGTTGGAGGGCTTGGGCCTCGGGGGCGTTCTGGACGTAGGGATAGTCCATGAAGAAGGCCAGATAGTCGTGTGCCTCGGCGTAACGCTCTTGCTCGACGAGTTGGCGCGTCTCGGGAACCGGATCGATGCGGCTCAGGGCCAGCACGCTGAGCTGACCGCGCTGCCAGAGAACCCCGATGGCGATCAGGGCGACGAGGAGGAGGGTCAGTTTGGCGATGAGCTTGATCACGTTCGGTAGGCGGATAGAAGAAGGGAGGCGGGCATGATGACGAGACAGCCTGAGCCAATGTCGTAGGTGTGGAAGACTGGATGACGCATGATGGAAAGAATAACCAGACGGTTTCGAAGGAGGTGCCCGATGACTTGCCCGACGAGCCACGAACCGCTCCTACTCCAATTGCCTTCGATGGTCAGGGCCTGAATCTCGGAGCGCAAGCGTTGATCTCTTCAACCAAGGTCTTGGAAAGTCCGGCTGTCTGAGCGAGGGCTGGGGAAATGACGACCCCATGCAGTTGAGCCCGGAGGTCGTCCCAGCGTTCGCGCAAGACATCCCAGTTCCTTTCGTCGTAGGTTCCTCGGAAGATGACTGGACGAACAAGTATACGGGGCAGTTGTTCACCCGGTAGTCCGTTGTCCAGCGCCTCCTTCAGGACATGTTCCCACCGGCTGGCTACGCGATCCACCCGGCCGATTTGTTGCTCCACAACACCGGGATTCCATTCCGGATGGAGCAGCACAACGGTCCTGCAGGCTTTGTGAAGGTTGAGTCCCTCGCGCCCCACCACGGACTGGGCGACCAGTACGCGGGGATTGCTGCCAGCCCGATTGAAGGCCAGTTGGAGCAGGCGCCGGGTGTCAGGGGCAGTGCCACCGTACATCAGGCGGGCAAAGCCGCCTTCCGGGCGATTGTATTCATTGGCAAGCCTGTCTCGGAGCTCGGCCCACAACTCAGCAGCGTCCTCGGGACTCATGTCGTCATCGCCGCTCTCATCGCCATCGCTATGCTCACAGACGGCCTCGATCAGTTCTTCGAAGGCGGCTGAAAGGTGTTGCGCCGCGGAAGGCTCGTCGGCCCCGAGGCCGGTCAATTCGCTCAACGCCTTGGCAACCACGGCAAGAGGAGAATCACCGCCGCTTCCATGTTGAGCAACCGCCCCCTTGAATGCCTCCAAGACTGCTCGTGAGCGCCCGTCTTTCACACCGGCATCAAGGAGCTTGATCAAATGATCCCGGCTTCTGCGACGGCGGTTCTCGAGCCGCTGGTATTGGCCCGTCAGTCGGCGATCCAGCTCATCACGATCCAATGGATTTGGCCGCTCGAGCTGGCGATGAGCAGCCTGGATGGCTGGCCACTCATCCTCGTGTACCTTGGCCTGATTCCAGGACGCGCCTGAGTCGAGTGTCCGCAGCAATGCTCTGGCATTGAGTATGGCCACCAGTGCCTGCAGTGGGAGTGTGAAACGCCCGAATACGAGCACTTTCTCGCCAGAGTGTGTGGCCTCCTCGATCGCATCCACGGCTGCCAGGATTGCCGGGTGATCGAAGAGCGGATTGTTCGCGCTCGAGAAGGCATTCGTCATGACCTGCCTCCACCAGTCCGCGCGATGTTGACGCTTATCTTGTCTAATCGATCGGTCGTGATCCGTCGATATTTCACCTGGCCCTTGATCCTGTTTGATCTGCTGCTGATCCTTGTCTGGATCCTGCTTCACCTGATCGAGGAGCGCGGCGATTCCGTGTCCGTTCCCCAGGGTCAGACGCAGACGTTTGGATAGGCTGTCTTCTGCCTGACGCGTCACGATCGACAACGCCTCGGCGGCACAGACCGCCTGTCGCCAAGTGGCGTCGAGCCCCAACGTGTCGACCGGAATCTCTTGCTCATGGCGGTAGGCGTGCGGGGCTGACTCCGTGTGACGGGCGAAGTCTTTGACGCAGTCGAGCTCTAGCTTGTCTCGACGCAGCAAATAAGGGGTCAAGGCTTGCTCGAACATCTGGGCAAGCGCGCGATAGGTGGCGCGGCCTTCAGCGTCGTTCGGGCATTGACGAACACGGGCGCAGGCATCCGCATAGCGCTGAAAGATGTCCCCATCCGCCTTTGAATGTCCGACACCGCTCGCGCCGATGCGCTCGAGTGCTTGGTGCCACTGGCTTGCGTCTAGTTCAACCGGGGTCGCCGTCATGGCCAGACGGCGAACCCTATCGCTCGGTATGACCACACGGTCGAGCATCCGGGAAAGGCCGCTTTGATCACCACGGCTCTTGTGCGCTTCATCGATAATGACCAGGTCGAATGTCCCAAGACCGAGGCCGACCGCCGACTCGAGCCAAGGCCGTAAAGGCTGATTGCGTCCATACCGAGCGGGATCTAGGGTATCGGACCAAGAAGGAATGTGGGTGCACAGCTCATCCATCAGACGACGCGCCGGATGGTCTTCATTCAGGTGACTTATCGTCGCTGCAATGGTGCGCGCAGCCGCCTGCACCCAGTCATCGTCCAGCTCTTCATGATCTCCGAAGCCATTTGGGAATCGGTTTCTTGTGCTCTTCCGCCACCAGCCATAGAGCGTTGGTAACAAGGCCCAACGCCATGCGCCGCTATTTTCCCCGAGCTTCCAGTTCGTAAAGGCGTGGGAGATCAGAATGACATCTTGCTCGAGCCAGTCGCTTTCCGTGGGAGAGTTGGATGCCCAAACCGCAAGAAATTGCCATAGCGAGCGCAGCAGCGGGGGCGCAGCGACTCCTCCATCCCGGAGCTCGTCATGCCACTGGAAGCCGAGTCCTGGAGGGACCAGAATCGCCACCCGACCGCCCGCCTTGATGACGCTTTGCGCGACCGCGACGGCGATTCGGGTCTTGCCCATTCCGACTTCATCCGCGATGACGATGCCGTTGCGTGGAAGTCGTTTGCCGATACCGCGCAGACTTGCGCACTGGCCATCGTTGAGAGACCAATTCGCTCCGCCTTGCGTTGCCGCGAGGTGCTCGAGATGTTTGACGACCTTGTTCCAGCCCTGGAAGCTCTGTTTCATGCGCTCTCTCCGATAGCCGCCAGGCCCGTGGTTTGCCAATGTGTTTCGATCCGATGGAGCATCGCTTCGTATAACTGACCTTCAGCACTGGTCGCGTCTTCCGCAAAATCAGGCCGAAACGCCGCTACTCGCAGCGGACTCAGAGGATTCAGGCCAAGGCGACGGAAATAGTCGAGTACGGCATCTTCGGCAATGCGCGAGAGAGTCTGCTCGAGTCGGGCACACCAGGCTGTCCAGTCTGCCGGATAAACTTGCGTTTGCCGGGCGGCGATCTGCTCCACGAGCTCCATCATCTGGCGAATCGGATACGAGGCTACGCCATTGGTTCGACCCCCTCCGCCGCCAAGCTCGAGTTGACCTGATCGGTTGTCATTCTCTGCGTCCGCGTCTTCGTCGCTCGTCGCTGGAAAACTGACGAGCGCCAACCAGGCTTCATCGAAATCGAGCGCTGTGAGTGGAGTCGCGGCGAGCCGACCCAGCTCGTCCATGACCGGTACCAGGCACTCTTGAGCTTGACCATGGGCGCTCCAGCGAAGCCTGACCTGACGCGGCCGGTTCCCGAGCCAGACGAAGCCTTGCTCACTGGGCGCGCAGGGGTCTCCGTTCACGCTCAAGACCTCATAGTCGGCAGAGGCTCCCGATGGAGCGATTAGGTATCCACATGTTTCTGTGTCCTGCCGCCATGCCAGCCACGCGATTGGCGGCGCAACAAAGGAATCGTCACGCTCTGGCATCCTGCCTCCCTCGTGTAGACCGTCTTGCGGGGTAATTGCCTGGTCCCATTGGAGTGGCAGGTAACTGCTCACCAGTGTGTCAGGATCGACTCCACGCCCCGAATACCATTGCAGTTCGTTCGGGGCAAAGACGACGCCAGCCTCCAGATTTCCCGCGTGGCGGGACATCGCGGCGCTGAAGCCGGGGCCCGTCAGGTTGCCTGATCCGAGATAGACCCAAGGCTTTATGCAGCGATTGTTGTCGTCCCGCTCACTGGCGCTGAAAAGGAACTTGGCATGTAGAGACCGCTGGCTATTGGGTCCGAAGACGGATTCCATTTTCGAGGCGGGGTAGATTTGCCATTGTTTAGGCAAGCAACCCTGGGAGTGCGCGACCGCCTGACAGGCGGCCGGATTGACGAAGAGATTGACTTCAGCGCCTTTGGTGAGCAGTCCATGAGAGACCAGATCCGCGAAGACAGCATCTAGCACGGCAGGCACGGCTGGTGCTCTGTTTGCAGACGCTCCTTCGAAGAAGCCCGAGCCCATTGCTAAGTAGTTTCGCTTGCTACTGCCTGCTTGGTGCTTGATGGCTTCGTTCAGCTGGGACAGAAAGGACGCTTCGCGATTATCGATAAAGCGTGGCGTGCAATCTCTGCCAATCTTGGTGCACGCGCTCAACCAGGATGTCAATTCATGACTGGCGAGGCGTGATTCGCTGACGTCTCCATGACGGGCTGCATCCAGAATGCGCAGGTCGAACGCGCCATGCAGGAATTGGAACAGTGACCAGGCCGCGCTGAGATCTGCGCAACGCAGTGCCAGGTCATCGTCCTCGTCATCGAGCTCGTTCGACTCGACATCGATACACCAGATGAGATCCAGGCTCTCTTCGAGTGTCTGGCGGGTCCAGTTGCCCGTCGATACGATCAGCCGCGCGAGCCAGCCCTCCTCCTCGGACGTACTGCGGAATCCGAGTAATGCGACCTTGGCATGCAGTAGACGAAACGGCTGATCTCTGTCTTCGATTGGCAAGAGCGGGAGATGTGCCAGACCCGGAACCTCTACCGGCTCGAGGGCCGGGTGTCCGGGATCGAGCATCAAGGCTAGGGATAGGTATCCGCGAGACGCGCGTTGCGCCTGTGTCTCTCGAGTAAATCGCTCAAGGGCCTCGTTGAGAAAGAGCGCGTCGGCCGAGTAGCCGCACATCCAACCGAAAACGCCGCGGTAGTGCTCAGGAGCATCGAAATACTGTATGAGGGATAGGGGGTTAGCCATACGCCACCTCCGGCAGCTCATCTTCCGCGCTTGGACTCAGGCAGTCACTGAGCCTGCCGTCGAGATCCTGACTCAACCACCAAATATTGGGGATGCGGTAGGAAATGTTCTCAGGCCACTCAAGCTCTTCGGGCTCAGGACTTTCTTCGATGTCGACCTCAGACGTCTCCTCGCGACTGCCCTGAAAGGCCGGTCCTGCACAGATATGCTGCCCGACGAGGCGTAATATGCGGCCGTCGCGGTCGACCAATCGGCGCAGGATTTCCATGTCCGACTGCTCAACGACTTCCCGGCAGAAGGTGTTTGCCTCCATGTCTTCGTGCTCGAGATCGAGAAATGCTCGGGTCTTCTCGCGCAACTCTGTGAGTGGAGCATGTGCTCGCTTGGGAACCTTGGAGGCTAGGGAGAGCCGATTCTCCGGCGTTCCCATATGGGTCTCAACGGCGTTGAGAACGTCGTGTGCCGCGTCCCTGGCGGCAAAGAAATAGGCGCCAGCCCGCATGTCAGCCCAATGGCTAGCGTTGCCGATCAGCGCTGGCTTTTCCTTCCAGTCGACGGGTGCGGCCCCAAGTCCGCGTGACGCCACCCAATGAAGCGCATCGCTGCGTCGCTGGCGCTCCCAGGATTGGCTGGTGGGAGCGCCTTGGTGAAGGCGCTCCCTAAGCAAGACAAGGGCCTCTGGCGGTAGTGGCGTCATCGGCGACAGGGCCATGGGCAGCGCATCGCCATTCAATCTATCGTCTTTTCCGAGCACCCACTGCAAGAGGTGGTCGACCAGGCTGCGGTTGTATGGACGATATTCGACGCTGGCTGCTTCGACGAACGCCAAGCCCGCTTCACTGCAGGAAAAACCGTTGAAACGGCTTCCCGATGCCTCGACTAGGCCGAGCGCGGGCAGGGTCGTGACCGTCGCCATGCGCATTGGCTGGCTGACATAGAAGCTCGGTCGGCTGGCGTTCTGGAAGCTGAATTCTTGAAGGGTGCGCCCAGCCAGCTTCGTGCTTCCGCGAACGCGGGAGTCTCGGTTACCTTGGAGTGCTTGGAGCGCAACGAAGCATGCGAGCGCCTCGATCGCGTTCGCGACCGCGATCTTGGTGACCTGATGTCCGAGAGCCGTCGCTCGCTCCGCAACCAATATTCCGCACGTAGCCAAGAACAGCTGCTTTCCAAACCACACACGCCCCAATCCCGGCACGGCAAGATCGTTGAATAGCCGGGTGCTCGCCGCAAGTCCGAGTGTCCGAACGCGCCGGGTGTTTTCCACTGACCCCGGCCCTAGGATTCCCCACTGAAATGTCATTCCCTCAGCTCCCTTCTGCAATTGCCATCAAATTGGACTTCCCTTCTCTTCATATCGGAGGCCTGCCCCAACGCAGGCCCAACTGCTCGCCAGTTGGCGTCCTGGTCGACCGGAACGGCTAGGCGCAGGCCACCTGAGTGCTGACGTCGGCTTTGAGCTGCCACTCCACCACCAACCGCTTGAGGAACTGCTCCGGCGTGAAGGGCTCGCCGAGCAGGCGCTGCTGACGGCAGACCGTGGCGAAGTCACCCGGCGTCAGCCCTTCCCGCCGCTCCAGATGACGCACCAGCAGCGGCGGGACCGGCGCCTGCGCATCCCCGAGCGCCTCTCGAGCGAAGAGCGCGACCCGCTGCGCCGCCGTCATGGTCCGGAAGCCAATCTTGAAGTCGAACCGCCGCAAGGCCGCCTGATCGGTCCCCGCCATCAGATTGGTAGCCGCGATGAAGATGCCCGGCCAGTGCTCCATCTGCTGCAAGAGCTCATTGACCTGGGTGCGCTCCCACAGACGCTGCGCCTGACGTCGGTCGCTCAGGAAACTATCTACTTCATCGAGCATCAAGAGTGTGTGTCTCGGGTCACAGTCCCGGAACAGCTGCGCTAAGCGCTGCTCGGTCTCTCCGACATAGGGCGAGAGCAGATCCGACGCCCGCTGGGCGATCAGCTCCAGATCCAGCGCCTCGGCCAGCACCTCCGCGAAGGCCGTCTTGCCCGTGCCGGGCGGGCCGAAGAAGCAGAGACTGCCGCGCCCCTCGCGCCGGAGCGCCTGCACCAGCGCACTCGGCGCGAATCCCCCCGAGAGGTTCAGATAGGCGACATCGAAGTCCGTCGCCGATGACCGCCGCCGCGGTGCCGGGGCGCCATGCAGCAGCGCCCGCAGGGCCGCCACCCCCTCGCGCACCGTCTGCTCGGGCGCCGTGCCCGGCCGTAGATCCAGCAGCCGCCGCGCCGCCCCGAGCTGCGCCGGGGCCAGCATCGGATCGGCCGCCAGCTCATCGAGCAGATCCGGCGCGAGTCCCGCCCCGCCCAGATGTCGCTCGGCCATCTGCCGACGCACCGAGCGCGGCGGGGTCACGAAGGGCACCGGCAGCAGGAAGCGGCGCAGGAAGGCCGGATCCATCCCGTCGGTGCGGTTGCTAATCCAGATCGCCGGGACCGCGTTCTCCTCGAGGATGCGGTTCATCCAGCCCTTCTGCCGACCGATCGCGGAGCCACCGCGCAGCAGAGCGAGGAGCGAGTGGTCACTCTCGAAGACGTCCTCGACCTCATCGAAGATCAGCAGCGCATCGCGCCGGCGGGCCAGCAGGCGCTGCGCCAGGAGATAGGCCGAGAGCCGCCCCTCGCGATCCAGACCGCCCGCATCCTCCCCGGCGCTGCGCACCTGATAGGCCTTGAGCCCGGAGGCCGCCGCCACCGCGCGGGCCAGCTCCGTCTTGCCGGTGCCGGGATCGCCGTGCAGGAGCGCATTCACCCCCACCACCGCCGAGCGTGCGGCCTCGCCGAGGACCTCGCTCAGGTGCGCGCTCTCCCGCGCCAGATGCGGAAAGTCGGCGAGCGGCCAGGCCTGCGCGGGCGCCGGCTCGATCAGCATCCGGAGCAGTGCCTCACCGTCGGCCGGGGCGGCATCCAGCACCCCGCGCAGCAGATCACTCGGGTGCAGGAAGTCCTCGAGATCGGAGTGATCATCCTCGTAGCTCACCAGACCCAGGGCGCGCAGCGGTGCGCCGCGACTGAGCGTCTCGCGCAGCGTCTTTGGAGAGAGCCCGATCAAGGCCGCCAACCGTGGCAGATTGATCCGAGCCGGCGTCGGCTGGCACTCACGCAGCAGTGTGCGCAGCGGCTCGGAGAGGATGTGCTGATCGAGGAAGTCGAGCACCTGCAGCGTGGGTCCGTCCAGGGCCAACTGCTCGTCGAGCAGGGCGACGGTCGGCGACAGGGTCGCCGCCGCATCGGCCTTCGCGACCCGTTTCACCACCGCGCGCGGTATGGACGCAAAGCAGCGCCGCAGCCGCTCGCGCAGGTGACGATCGTCGAGCGGCTGGATGGACTCATCGTCCCAGTCCGAGCGCAGGTCGTCCTCATCCCCGTCGTCCGGCGGCGTAACGAAGCTCAGGACCGCGCGCGGGTGCATCACCGGTTGGAGCAGCTGCCAGAGGGCGCCGAGGAAGTCCGGGTCATGCAGGCGGCGCTTCAGCTCCGGCGCGCCGTCGAGCAGCTGCAGGGAATAGCGGGCCAGACGCAGGTCGGCGGCGGGCAGGCTCTCGACTTCGGTGCGCCATTGGGGAGACTGCTTGCGCGTAATCATTCGGCTTCACTCCAGGGCTGGAAACGACGGCTGTCGTAATGGAAGGTCACCAGCTCGCCGCGCCCGGGGTTGGAATCCCAGATCAGCCCGAGCACCAGGTCGAGCGGCTCGCGGAAGTAGGTGCTGCCGGCCTCGTCCATGCGGTCGAGCACCGGCTCATCCAGCACCTCGATGACCACGGCCGGCTGGTCGTAGCGCGGGATGCGTTTGTTCCTGAGTCCGGGCTTCCAGCTCACCAGATCACCCGGGGCGAAGCTGTGGCGTTGGACCAGGGATCTGTAGCGCTCGCGTAGAGCGGCGCCGAGGTCGCCGCGCAGGTCCTCGAGCGGCTCGTCGTCGAGCAGATCTGTCGGAGCGTCATCGCTCAAACCGATGCGCGCGAGCAGCTCGCGCGAGGAGAGGTCGTTGGGCTTGGGACGGGGCATAAAGGACTCCTTGGCATATCGGTGGATCGGGACGCCGAGGGCGTTTTCCTGATCAACGCGGCCGACGCGAGGATTTTCAAACGCGGGCGATGTGAGGATTTCATCACATCGATACGACAGCGCCCATCGTACATTCCCCCGATGAAGACCATCCTGCACGGACGCTTCGAGCGTCAGAAACGCATCGAGGGACTCCTGCCGCCGGCGGGTGCCGCGGAGCTCGACTGTCGCGATCCGCAATGGCTCTTGCAGCGGCTGGGGGAGGACTATGGCGATGCCGATGCGAGCGCCCGCCTGCGCGCCCTGCAGCGTGCCTTGAAGGCCCTGGTGAAAGAGGGACGCATCGAGGCGGTCAATCCCGGCAAGAAGCCGCTGCGCTATCGCCGCCGCAAGGAGGACCTCAACGAGGACTCGGCGATCTGGGCCTATACGGTGCGCCAGATCTTCGACCTGGTCGCCGATGTCGTGCCCCGCCGCCAGCTCGATCGGCTCTGGGAGCAGCTGCGCAGCGACGAAGACGCCCCGCTGCTCGATGCCGAGCGGCTGCGCATCGTCCCCGATACCCTGCGGCTGCAGCCGCCGCTGGTGTGTCTGCGGTCACTCACCGCCGTGATCACGGCGCTGGCCAAGGGGCAGGCGCTCGCGGTGCACTACGAGAACGCCGAGGGTGAGCGCAAGGAGGCGCGAATCCACCCCCAGGCGTTGATCCAGCGCGGTCCGATTCCCTACCTCTTCGCCCTGAAGAACGACGAGGACAGCCCGGTGCGTCTCTATGCCCTGCAACGGATGCTGAGCGCCAAGGCGTTGGCGACGGTGCCCGCGCGCAAGGCGCCTGGATTCACGATCGATAAGGCCATCGCTGATGGGAAGGTGGACTTTGGTCAGGGGGAGATGATCCGCCTGGAGCTGCAGGTGCGCGGCTACCTCACGCAGATCCTGCAGGTGTGCCGGCTGAGCACGGATCAGCAGGAGGACGACGAGCCGGACGGCTCGGCGTTTGCGATGCGGGTCACCGCGACGGTCCCCTCCACCGGGCAGCTGCTGCGCTGGGTCCTGGGGGCGGGGCCGAACCTGGAGGTGGTGGCACCTTCGGAGCTGCGTCATACGGTGGCGGTTCAGGCGGCGAAGATGGCGGGGCTCTATGGGACCGGATGATGGGCGGCCGAGCGCCCTGACTGGCCGCTCTGGCCCTGGGCTGTCTGATGTCCTCGGCCGTGATGCGCCCAAGGCACAGTCCGCCATGGTTGACATAGAGCGTAAGACTGGTGATAGCCAGCGACGCCGCTTGTAAAGAGGAGACACGCATGTCACGCGCCAGTCCGGAATCCGTCTTCGCGCTGGCCCAAGCTGCCATGGAGCGCGGCGATTGGGAAGGCTTCTTTGGCTGTCTGGATCGGACGGATCTGAAGAAGCTGGCAAGACTGGGCATCAGCCCAGTGGGTGAGGATCCGCAAGGCGCCTACTCGAGGGTGTGCATCGAGCATGGCGTGGCGGTGGAGCAACTGGAGGAGGTCAAGACCCTCTTCGACGCGATTCAGACCTCCGCACGCCAGATGTGGTCTTCGCCCGCTGGCGAAGGCTTGGGCGAGGACAGCCAGGATCGCCAACTGCAGCAGTCGCTCCGACACCGCGATCTGGTCCGGGCCTTGGATCGTGCCATTGACGCCTGCCTGGGATCCATCACCGACTTGGCGGCGTTTACGGCCCAGATCGAACGGCTCAAGCGTGCGACGCTCGGTGGCGGTTCGGTCAGTCGCTCACTCTTCGTCGGTGAGCATCTGAGCGACGTGCGGGTGGACGGCAAGAAAGCCACGGCCCTGCGCCAACAGCAGGGCGGCGAGAGTGAGCCGATCGCATTCGTGCAGAAGCGAGGTCAGTGCAGAACTCCTGACATACGCCCATTAACTCGCTGAAATGGTGTTATAATTCTGGCTTGAATCGATAAATAAAT
>NZ_JAAIJR010000123.1 GCF_010915725.1 Thiorhodococcus mannitoliphagus | reverse complement strand
ATCGCCTGGAAGTCCGCCGGTGTCACGCACCCGGGCCGCATCCGCAGCGTCAATCAGGATGCCTATCTCGATCGTCCGGAGCTGGGCCTCTGGGTCGTCGCCGACGGCATGGGCGGGCATGCCTCCGGCGGCATGGCGAGCGCGCTCATCGTCGAGCGCATGGCGGCGATGCCGCGTCCGCAACTGCTCGGTGCCGCAGCGGATGAGGCTAGCGAGATCCTGCGGCGCGTCAATCGTGAGCTGGTTGCCGAGGCCGAGATGCTGCACGGCGACATCATCGGCTCCACCGTGGTGGCCGTCATCGCTGTCGGCGACCATTGCAGCCTGCTGTGGGCGGGAGACAGCCGGGGCTATCGGCTGCGCGATGGCGTCCTGCAGCAGCTCACCCTGGATCACACCCAGGTCCAGGAGATGGTCGACCAAGGCGTATTGACGCCCGAGCAGGCCGAGTCGCACCCGCTGTCCAATGTCTTGGTGCGGGCGGTGGGCGGTGACGTGGAACTGGAGGTCGATCGGCGCGTCGAGGCCCTGGTCGATGGCGATCGCTATCTGCTGTGCAGCGATGGGCTGGTCAAGGAGCTGAGCCACGCGCGCATTGCCGAGATCCTCGTCGAGCCGGAGCCCGCGTCGGTCGTGCAGACGCTGATTCAGGCGGCCTGCGATGCCGGCGGGCGCGACAATGTCACGGCCGTCGTCATCGATTTTATGTCGAATCCGGGGTGAGCCTTGGCAGTGCGCAGCATTCCGGCGGTGTGGATGCGCGGCGGCACCAGCAAGGGGCTCTTCTTTCGCGCACAGGATTTGCCGGCGGATGCGGCGCAGCGCGATGCCATCCTCTTGCGGGCGCTCGGCAGTCCTGACCCCTACGGCAAGCAGATCGATGGTCTCGGCTGGCCATTTGGGCCGATCGAGATCTGTCAGGACGAGGTGAGGAGGCAGCATGGAGGCTGAAGCACCGGTTGGCTAGGCGAGGACTGGCAGTTGAGGTGAGACTACCGCCGATCGTGAGCAATGCTAGAAGTGTCGACTGGCTGGATATTCTGACCGGGAGGTTGGTTGCATGAACACACTATTTCCGCTCGGACAGACGGTTATCACACGGGCAGCGCTCAGCGCATTCAGCAGACGCCACCTTGATGCCCTTATCCCAACGATTCTGGCTCGGCACGAGCTAGGCGATTGGGGAGATCTGGACGAAGAGGACCGTAGAGCCAACGACCTTGCCCTTGAAGAGGGAAGTCGTCTGCTCAGCGCCTACGAGATCCAGGATGGCTTCAAGGTGTTGGTCATCACGGAAGCGGATCGGTCAGTCACGACGATTTTGTTGCCGTCGGAGTACTGACTGCCAAGGCTCTTTCCAAAGTGACTAGGAAACGCTCCGGAAACGAAAACGGCCTAGACGATGATCGCCCAAGCCGTTGATTTTATGGCGCGCCCGGAGAGATTCGAACTCCCGACCACCTGGTTCGTAGCCAGGTACTCTATCCAGCTGAGCTACGGGCGCTTTGATTGTCACTCAGTTACTGAAGATTGATTTCAGCGCCCGAATGAGCTGCTAAGTATGGGGTAGTGGGGTGTTTGTGTCAAATGGTTTTCTCGGGGCTTCTGTCGCCTTGCGGGTTTGGCGCAAGGGTCGCTTGAGTGCCTGCTGGGCTTGCGTGGACCCTGAGGGGCTGGATCCGTTAACATGCCGGCATACCTGAGTGCTGCGCTGAGCTTCGCTTGGAAAGTGTCCATCAATTGTTTCCCGATGCGAGCGATGCCGCCCGAAATCCCCCCTAGCCCCCCTTTGCGAAAGGGGGGAAGTTGTTGATGGACGCTTTCTTGGTCACGTTAGTTATGGCCTTGCTGGTGGGCGCGGCTCTTGATCGCTCGAACCTGGGCAGTCATCGATTTTTGTGCGCGAGGTTATCTGCTTACTGTGCCGGTGCTTTTCTTAGTTCAATCTAGTCGGAACCCTTAGAAAGAGACTGCTGCGAGAGTTGAATCATGCGGCTCGTCATCATTTTGATCGCTATCGGCTGGGGCGTCAGTGCGGTCTGGGCCTTTGCATGGAGCACGACCAAGTCGCGCGACGCGAAGATGACCGCAGCCTACATTTTTCTCTGGCCGCTCCTGGCAGTGATTCTGCTGCTCAATGAGCCGGTTGCCTTGTGGCTGTCGGTGCCGGTCATTTTCGGTTTCCTGCCTTGGCTCTTGGCGGGACCGCATCTCAGCGCGATTCTCAAGGATCCAGCCGCGTCGAAAGCGGACGAGGTCATCGGAATTCCGCGCGGCTATTGGAAATGGGGTGGGATCGCTGCGGTGTTGCTCGGGCTGCTCTTCGATGGCTATGCGTGATCCTTACTCGGACGGGAATGTGGTGTTTACTGAGTCATGACCCATCAGGCTAAGGTCGACGACCTGCTCGCCATTATGGCGCGTCTGCGCGATCCCAATGGCGGCTGCCCTTGGGATCTTGAGCAGTCGTTTCGCACGATTCTGCCTTATACCTTGGAGGAGGCCTACGAGGTCGCCGAGGCGATCGAGCAGGACGATATGCTCGGGCTGCGCGACGAGCTGGGCGATCTGCTGCTGCAGGTGGTCTTTCATGCGCGTATGGCGGAGGAGCAGGGCAGCTTTGACTTCTCGGATGTCGTCCGTGTGATCTGCGACAAGATGATCCGGCGCCACCCGCATGTCTTCAGTGACACCGATCTTGACGATGCTGGCGCCGTCGGCGCGAACTGGGAGCGGATCAAGGCCGCAGAGCGTGCCGAGAAGGGGAAGCCGGCTGCTGCGGAGGGCGCACTGGCAGGTGTCGCACAGGCCCTTCCTGCCCTCGTGAGGGCGGAGAAACTGCAACGCCGTGCGTCGCGCGTCGGCTTCGATTGGGACGGCGTCGAGGGCGTCTTCGACAAGGTTCGCGAGGAGCTTGATGAGTGTCGAGAGACACTCGCCGACCAGGTGGAGCCGACGGAGCGGGTCCATGAGGTCGGTGATCTGCTGTTCTCTTGCGTCAACCTCGCCCGTCACATGGGCGTCGATGCGGAGCAGGCGTTGCGCGCGGCCAATCACCGCTTCGAACGCCGCTTCGGTCAAGTGGAGGCAGGACTGCGAGCGCAGGGCCTCGAGCCTGGTCCGGAGCAGCGCGACGAAATGGAACGTCAGTGGGGGCTGGCGAAGGGACGCGAGCGCTAACATCCGTGTTTTCAACGATGACAGTCCGAGCTTCGTGGCTATGAGCTTCCTCGATAAGATTCACGCCTGCAATGTCTGGGATCCGGCCGACTTCGTGCCTCTTCTACTGGGCGGCGAGCGTATCGGGAGTCTGCGTCAGTCGGCGATGGATCATCTGCGGCGCTGGCCGCGATATTTTCGCGTTGAGACCCATTGCGTTCAGACCCATTGCGTCGAATGGATCGATCCGCCGACGGACTTCGACGCGCGCAGCGCGGTGCTCGCGGAAGTGGTTGGCTGCTTGGTGGAAGAGGGCGTTCTCACCCACTTGCACGGCGAACTCTATCCCGTGACCGCAGGCAACCGGGATCAGGCGCGCTGTTTGGTCGATCGTGCCTGTGCGCCCTTCTTCGGCATGCGTGCCTTTGGCCAGCACCTCAATGGCTTCGTTCGCACCCCGACTGGGATTGAGATGTGGATCGGTCGACGCTCGGCGGATCGACGTCTCTATCCGCGGCGTTTGGATCACTTGGTCGCTGGTGGGCTGCCCTACGGTTTGAGTCTCATTGAGAATCTGCGCAAGGAGTGTCAGGAAGAGGCGGGTATGTCGCCGCAGCTGGCCGACCAGGCGGTTCCGGTGGGGGCCCTGACCTACTGCCGCGATTCCGACAGGGGCCTCAAGCCGGACGTCATCTATTGCTATGACCTCGAGGTGCCGGAGGATTTTCAGCCGCGCTGTCACGACGGCGAGGTCGAGACCTTCTATCGCATGCCGGTCGAAGAGGTGCGCGACCTGGTTCGCGATAGCGATGAATTCAAGTTGAACTGCAACCTCGTCATCATCGATTTTCTGATCAGGCATGGCCTGATTCTGCAGACGGATCCGGACTACCTGGAGATCATTCGGGGCCTGCGTGCGCCGCTGCCCTGAAACCAGACAAAAACCCTCTGTTCATCCCTCATCATCAGCTGCAAGAATAGCGCTTTCGCAGATCCTACCCGCGGACAAGGCACCATGAGCCCATCTCGACACACCTTAGAAAGACGCAGGACTGTTCCCGTGGCCGTCGGCCCAGTCACCATCGGTGGGCAGGCGCCCATCGTCGTGCAGTCCATGACCAACACCGATACTGGCGACGTGGAGGCCACGGTTCGGCAAGTTGCCGATTTGGCGCGGGCTGGGTCCGAGCTGGTGCGGATCACTGTGAACCACGAGTCTGCCGCCAAGGCGGTGCCCGCGATCCGCGAAGCGCTTGATGCTCAGGGTTGCAATGTGCCTCTGGTGGGCGATTTCCATTTCAACGGACATCGCCTGCTGACCGACTATCCGGAGTGTGCGGAGGCGCTCGCCAAGTACCGCATCAATCCGGGCAATGTTGGCAAGGGCGAGAAGAAAGACAGCCAGTTCGCGACCATGATTGAGCTGGCCTGCCGTTACGACCGCCCGGTGCGCATCGGTGTCAACTGGGGCAGCCTAGATCAGGACGTGATTGTGCGGATGATGGACGAGAACGCCCGCGCGGCTCAGCCCAAGGATGCCGAGCAGATCATGCGCGAGGCCATGGTGGAGTCTGCGATCTCGAGCGCGGAGCGCGCGGAGCGGCTAGGGCTGGCCAAGGACCACATCATCCTTTCGTGCAAGACGAGCGGCGTGCAGGACTTGATTGCGGTCTACCGCTTGCTCGCGGCCCGTGGCGATTATGCGCTGCATCTGGGGCTGACCGAGGCAGGTATGGGCTCGAAGGGCATCGTCGCGTCCACTGCAGCGCTATCGGTCCTCCTCCAGGAGGGCATTGGAGATACGATTCGTGTTTCGCTCACGCCAGCCCCGGGTGAAGCGCGCACGCGAGAGGTCGTGGTCGCGCAAGAGATCCTGCAATCGATGGGCTTTCGCTCATTCGCCCCCATGGTTACTGCCTGCCCGGGCTGCGGTCGGACGACGAGCGATACCTTCCAGCACCTGGCGGAGAACATCCAGACCTACCTGCGTGATCAGATGCCGGCCTGGCGGACGCAGTATCCCGGCGTCGAGACCATGCAGGTGGCAGTCATGGGCTGCGTGGTGAACGGCCCAGGTGAGAGTAAGCATGCCAATATCGGCATCAGTCTGCCCGGTTCCGGCGAGCGGCCGTCGGCGCCTGTCTACGTGGACGGTGAGAAGGTCGCGACGCTCAAGGGCGAGGGCATCGCCGAGCAATTCAAGCGCATGGTCGACGAGTATATCGATGCTCGTTATGGAAGCGGCGATAAAGCCTGAGCCTGCCTCGGCGGCGCGCAGATGAGTCGCCGCTGCTCGACCTGACTGCATCAAGGGTCTGAGAAGTGTAACAACAACAACGAAGATGAGGAGGTGATGATGACGAAGCCATTGTTGATGGGGCTGGCCGCACTCGCTTTTGCCGGTAGTGCCGTGGCCGAGGATCCCATGTTCGTGCAGGTCAAGCGCTTGTCGCTGGATTCCGCGGTCAAGGTGGCTCAGGGCGCGATTGCCGCGTGCCGCGAGAAGGGGATTCAGATTGCAGTGACCGTCGTTGACCGCGAGGGCAATGTTCAAGTCACCTTGCGCGACACCATTGCCGCGCCGATCACGGCTGAGATCAGTCGGATGAAGGCCTTCACGGCAGCAAACTTCAACGCTGCGACCTCAGCGATGGCCGAGCGTGCCAACACGCCGGTCGGTCGGGTCGATGGGCTCGTCATGTCGCCGGGCGGTGTCCCGGTCTTGGTTGGCGGCTCTGCCTTGGTCGCTGGTGTCGGTGTGAGCGGGGCGCCTGCCGGCGAGACCGATGAAGCCTGCGCGCTGGCTGGCATCGCGGAGATTCAAGACGACTTGGATATGGCGATGTAGACGGCGTGGATTTTCTGGGCCATAAATGATCTCAGGGAGGTGTAGGTGTTCTGCCGAAACCTCCATTGATGAGGTGACCTCTGCGACACCGCCGAGCATGGAGCAGATGGCTTCGGACAGGATTGCCTGATTGTTTGCTGCAAGTCCTGCCCAAGCGAGACCCAGCCGCCTGGCTGTGGAGCAGAAAGACGCCGAGAGATCCTTTGTCTGGAGACAGCCATGCGTATGCTCGATGCCGAACCTGACATCATCAGAGATCTGAGTGATGAGAGCGAACTGATCGGGGAGAAGACCGTCGCTGGCATCACGGTCTTCACGGCCCGCCATCCGACGCTGGGTAAGCTGGTGCTCGTCAAGGGGCCTGACGGTCGCGGCGTCGTCGTCGAGATCGACGAATAGTCCAGATGATCGAGGCCCGCGAGCCTAAGAGGCTGTCCGGATATCATCGTAGAGGCCCCTAGGATCCTTGAGGACGCAAAATGCTCGCAGATGAGTCAAATTTAGATGAAGCGTCCGACCATCCAAGGCCGTCGGGATCGGGATCGGGATCGGGATCGAACCGACGATAGCGATTCCGATCCCGATAACGATCCCGATGGCATGACTCGTCGGTCTGAGGCGAAGCCTCCCTAGGAGTTTCCAGACAGCTTCTAACGTCGGTACGCCCACCGGATATACTTGGATTGGGACCGGAACCTTATCGAGGTGTGAGATGGCCAGTGAAAACTATCAACACCTGCTGCTCGCGGTTGACTTCGAGAAGTCGAGTGAGCCCGTGGTGGCGAGGGCCGCGCGGTTGCGTGATCTGTCGGGTGCGCGGCTGACGCTTTTGCACGTCGTCGAGCACATCCCGCCCGCGATGGAGTCAATGTACCTTGGCTACTCGGGTGAGATGGCGCTGCCGGCCGAGACGCTGGAGTTGGAAGAGGAGCTGATGGAAGCTGCCCAGCGGGAAATGCAGGCGCTGGGCGATCAGCTTGGTGTTCCTGCCGAGGATCGTATCCTCAGAGCCGGTGCGACTGCGCATGTCATTGATGAGGTGGCGGCGGAGCTTGGCGTGGACTTGGTCGTGGTCGGGACGCACGGCTCCCAGGGTCTCCTCGGGATCTTCGGTTCGACCGCACGCACGGTGATGAAGGGCGCGAACTGCGATGTGCTGTGCGTGAGGATCTCGGACCCTGACGCGCAATGACAGTCGCGCGCCTCAGGCAGGCTCTGCCGTTGCTGTAGGCCGCTGAGTTAGGGCATCGCTCACGCGGGTGAAGCGGTCTTTCAGCGCTTCGTCCAGGCGGGCCGGGCCGCAGAGATACCATTCATGCAAGAGGCTGGTCGCGCCTTGCAGCGGGTCATCTTCGCCCTCGGCCATGCGCTCGGCAAGTCTTGCGACCTGAAACTCGAGTCGCTGCTGCGCGAGTTCCGTGGGTGACTCGATCCCGGCGATGATCTCGAGCTGCAGACAGAGGTGACCCCTGCGCTCGGCGTTCGCGTCGAGTCGTTCCTTGAGTGCGGCGCCTTTGCTCGGCGCTTCCGCAGCGCTCAAGGCCTGCTGAAAGCGCTGCGCGATGGCCTGCTGCAGCCCCTCGTCTTCCTGTGTCGGCAGTTGCGACCAGGCTTCTTCAATGGCAGCGGTCGGGGTGAGATCGCTAGCGTCGTTCAAGAGCATTTGCTCGATGCGTTCACAGAGCTGCGCTTGCTGTTTCAACAAGTCGAAGGAGGCCGCCCGGGCTTGCTCCTCGGCGTTGCGCCGGCGTGCTTCGAGTTCAGCGCAGCTCTTCTGCCAGCTCTGTGCGAGCTTACCGGCCGCCTGCCGGGGAACCGGTAGGGACTCCGCCGCTCGCCAGCGCTCTGCGAGTTCGCGCTGGGCGACGGCGAGCTGCTTCGGGTCTTGTGTGCGCGACGCCAGCTCAATGGCTTCGCGGCACAGCGCCTCGCGGGCCTCGAGGTTCTGCTGCAGTCCGCTCACATGCGCTTGCTGCAGGGCGGCACGACGCTCGAACACGGCGTCACAGGCGGCACGGAAGCGCTGCCACAGCTTGTTTTCATCTTTTTGACGCGCTGGGACCGTGGTGTGCCACTCGCGCTGAATGGCCTTGGTCTGCTCGATAGCGGCATCGAGATCTGGTAGGTCGACGAGGGCCTGGACGCGCTCGACGAGGCCCCGTTTGTGGGTCTGATTGCGCTTGCGCTCGGCATCGAGTCGCTGATCGAGTTGGTGCAGCGACTGATAAAAACGGCGCTCAAGCTGCTTGCGGTGACGGCCTTCGGTTTGGCCGATGCTGGCCCAGGTCTGACGCATCTCACGCTCGGCGCGCATGATCTTTTTCCAGTCGACGCGCTCCCAGTCCACTTTGGATAGGAATGCCTCGAGCTGCTCGCAAACCTGCTCGCGGGCGGCACGATTGGCCTCGCGCTCCGCTGCCTGGCTCTCCATGTAGGGTCGGCAACGCGCGTAGACGGTCTCCGAAGCCTGGTGGAAGCGGTCCCAAAGTGCTTGGCTGGCCGGGGAGCCGGTCTTGTCCAGGTTCTTCCAGTTCGCCTGGAGTGCGCGCAGTGTTTCGGCCAGCGCTTCCAGCGGGGAGTCTTTCTCGATCAGCGCTTCCATGTCGGCGCAGAGCGCTTCGCGATGCTGATCCGCACCCCAGCGCCGCCAGTTCTGGAGTTCACGCAGCCTTGGGGCGAGTGCGCGTAGCTGACTGGAGAGCTTGGTCTCCTCGCTCTTGCGGATGCCGCTGGTATGCATCAGCTCCAGTGCCGCTTGCAGGCTCTGGTAGATGGGGTCGGCCTTCTTCAGCTCGCCAGCCGCGAGGTGGGCCTCCAACTCCTGAAGACGCTTCGGGAAGTCTTTGAGCTTTTGCTCCGCTTGCTTGTGTTGCCGCTGCAGGCGGGATTCCAGGCGGTCGGCGAGCCCGATGAAGGCCGACGCCTGCGCCTGGTCGGGCAGGGCGATTGCGAGTGTGCGCCCTTCCTGCAGGACTGAGGTTGCACGCTTGTAGTCGAGCGTCCTGGAGTCGGCACTGAGCCGCTCCAACGTTGCGAGGAGCTTGGCGAGTCGTTCGCCTTGCTGCTGCTGATCCGCGCGGGCTTGGCGCGAAGCGGAGAGCGCTTGCATGCAGCGGTCGTAACGCTTGTGGAGCGCCGAGCCTTCCTTCGATGCGTGTCCCGGAAGCTTCTCCCAGGCCGCGGCGATGCGCTCGACCTCGATCGTCTCACTCTCGCCGTGATCGACGAGCGCCTGCAACTCATCGAGGAGCGCTTCCGCTTGCTCCCGTGCGGCTTCCATGGCGGTCTGCTCGGCAATTTGGGCGCTGTTCTCGCGACAATGCTCATCGTAGGCATGCAAGAAGCGATCACGCTCTGCTGCCAAACGCGCGAGCCACTCGGGATCCACGTCGTCGGCGATCTCCGTCCACTGACGCTGGAGATGATCGAGGAGGGCGCGATCTTGGCTCCAGTTGCCAAGGCGTCCGAGACGCTCGAGCTTGGCGAGGATGTCTTCGCACTGTGCACGAATGAGGCGCGGGCGCTCTTCCTGCTCGGCGATCAGTCGCAGCTTTTCGCGGGCGATGCGATAGACGGTCTTGTCGCGTTTTCCGATGCGGTGCTGGACGTCCTCTAGCGGCTCCTTGGCCGTGAGTCGCTCGACGGCGAGACTGCGGTTTGCCGCCAGTCGATCCTCGACCGCGCAGTCCGCGAGCACCTTTGGGTTCAGAATCCGCGCGATGGCGGCACCTCGGGCTCGGGGTGAAGGCGCCTGACGTGCGACCTGCTCGAGTGCCTGGGGGGCTTGGACCGCTGCGAGCATGTCTTGAAAAGCCTCCGCCGATGGTTCGGGCGCGATCTCCTTGCAGAGTGCAGCGACAAGCCGCTCTGACAGGGTCTCCCGGGCGCTTTCGTCCGGGGCCTGCTTCAGCGCTTGGCTGAGCGCTTCGACCTCACTGGCCGGCGTGACGCTATCTGCGTGCTGCTCTGACGCTGATCGCCGCAGCCCTTTGTCTTGGAGCCTTCCGGGGGCCTTCGGCTGAATGCTAGCCTCGGCATTATCGGAGGTCCGTTTGCGTCTCTGGAATAATCGCTTGAATAGCATCGGGGCTCTGTCGGGTGTTGCTTAGTCGCGGACGAAGGGGTTGCTTCTGCGTTCGGCACCGAGCGTTGACATCGGGCCGTGCCCTGGAACGAAGCGGACATCGTCCCCGAGTGGGAAGAGCCGTTGCCGAATCGATGCGATGAGGTCGGCGTGATTGCCGCGCGGAAAGTCGGTGCGGCCGATCGAGCCTTGGAAGAGCACGTCGCCGACCTGGGCGATCTGCGCCTCGCGGTTGAAGAAGACGACATGTCCGGGCGTATGGCCAGGACAATGGAGGACTTCGAGCCGGATTTCGCCGACCTCGACCTCGTCACCCTGCTGCAGCCATCGGTCAGGCCGAAAACCCGTCACGCTGGGGAAGCCGAACATTTGGCTCTGAAAAGCCAGCCCCTCAATGAGGAAGGCATCGTCGGCGTGGGGGCCAATGATGGGGATGTCGTAGCGCTGCGCGACCTCTGCAGTGGCCCCGACATGATCGATATGGCCGTGGGTGAGCAGGATGCGCTCAGGTGTCAGAGACAGCTCGCGGATGGCGGCATCGATGGTTTCGATGTCACCGCCTGGGTCGATGATGGCGGCGTGACGCGTCTTTGTGCACCAGAACAGGGTGCAGTTCTGCTGGAAGGGCGTCACGGGGAGGATGCGGAAGTCCACGGTAAATCCAGGTCCTCAAGGACGGTGCGGTGATAAGCCCGGCCAGTAGTGCGCGTCGAGCCGAAGGCGCGCACGGGGCGGGCCATTGCATCTGACCGACAGCCGCAACGCGGTTGGGCGCCTTGCTCTTCGGTCTTGATGCGTGGCGCAGAGCAGCTGAAAGTCTTGATCTGCGGCAGGCATTTCGCTGCGCCCGTGCGACCAAGGACCGCAATGCTGCACAGGCTTCAGCGGGTCGTTGCGCCGAGCAAGCAACCCGCGTGCGGGAGTTGATTTGGCCTCGTGGTGTGCTGCGGCTCAAGCCCTCAACATGGCATAGAGCGCGTCCTTGAGTTGTAAACGTTCCTTCTTGAGATCTTCGATGGTCTCATCGGCGACCGGTGTTCCAAGCTCCTCGATACTGCGAACGCGCGCGTCGAGGCCGTCGTATTCATCCATGAGCTTCGTGAACTCTGGATTCGCCGCGCGCAGGGTCGCGATCTTTTGCTCCAGGTCAGGGAACTCGTGTAGAAGGTCGTGGGATTCACCAAGCATTGGGTCCGCTCCTGATTGACGGAGTCCGCCACGCGCCCGACGCGTGCGGTCAAAATAGGGTCGACGCTTTGGCGATGCTGGCTCGGCAGAGACGGCCAGGGCCGCGTTGTCCGCACCCTTTCGGAGCGGCTTGCAAGCCGCTGTCCGGCGGGCTAACTAAGCGGCTCCGGCGCGGTCGTCCGGGCTGGTGCTGCGAGAGATGAAGCACCCCAAATCCCGGCCGGTCACACACCTGGCCCAGGCGCTGAAGACTGCCGCGACTCAGTTCGGCTCAGCCCGCATCCAGCGGCGTAGCAGGACGCCCAAAGCGCCGGAAAGTATACCCCAGGGCCAATAGCTGAAACAGTCTCGTCATCGGCATCCTTTCAAGGCTCGTGGGCGTCCCGCGCCTGGGCTCACTTTGTGGTCGAATCCAATTGCTTGATGACGGAATCCGTGATGTCGAGCGATTCATCGATATAGACGAGCCCGGCCAGGCCGCGCTCGAGGACCATTCCGATCTTCTTTTTCTTCGCAACCGCGTCGACCGCCTTGCGCGCCGGGCCGATGATTTCGCGCCCCTTTTCCTGCTGGACCTTCATCAGCTCCTGCTGCACGGGCATGGCCTCTTTCTGGTAGCTCTCGATCCGGCTCTTGATCTCCTCCTCCTTTTTCTCCACCTGGGCGTTGCTCATGAGGGGCTTATTACGGCCAAGCTCCTGCTGCATCTGCTTGATGGCGAGTTCCTCTTCGGCGAGTTCCTTGGCGCGGGGCTCGAAGTCTTTGCGCAGCTGCTCTTGCAGGCGCTGCCCGAGCTTGCTTTCTTCGAGCACCCTTTGCATATCGACGTAGCCGACGCTGGTCTCATTCGCCGCCTGGACCGGCAGGATGACGGACAGCACTAAGGCGACGAGCAGGTAAAGACGGGTCATGAAGGCACTCCGCGGTGATAAATCGACAATGTTGAAGGGGCGTGAAATCCGCTGCCCCCTGGTCTGTAGGTGCTGGCATGCGCTTCGGCACCTTCCAGATTGGGTGTCTGGCCGAAGTGAATGACAGGCTCTGGGGCGCTGAGACGATCTAAATGAGCTGTGCAGATTCGGCTCTCGCGCCATGGCTCCATGGCACCTACCGGCGCGGAATTTAACCACGGCGCGGCTTTGGGGACAAAGCGATGCCGCTCAGTTTTATGCCTCGCCGGTGGTTGCTCGCGGTTCTTGAGCGCACTAATGGTCTTTAGAAGTGGCCGTGAGGCATCGCTTTCGGGCTGTAGCCAGTTACAATCCACTGAGACTTCCTCAATCCGGAGAGCAGGGCGTGGGAAACTCACTCCAAGACCAGCTTCTCAAGACCGGCCTGGTCGATGAGCAAAAGCTGAAGCAGGCGCGCTCTTCCAAGCGCAAGCAGACCAAGAAGACTGGCAAGCACGCCACCCCAGAACAGCAGCAGGCGCGGCAAGCGGCGCAGCGCGCGCAGGCCGAGAAAGCGGCCCGCGACCGCGAGCTGAATCGGCAGCGCCAAGAGGAGGCTGCGCGGCGTGCGGCGGAAAACGAGATCCGCCAGCTGATCCATACGCATCGCGTTGTGCGCGACGGCGGAGACCTGGCTTACAACTTCATGGACGGCAATACGCTCAAGCGGATCCATGTGAATAAGGAGCAGCACGCCAAGCTGGTCTCGGGCGCACTGGGCATTGTGCGCCAGGATGCCTTTTACGAAGTCGTGCCGCTGGAGATCGCCGTGCGTGTGCGCGAGCGTGACGCCTCCCTTGTGCTGGTGCTCAACCAGCCGACGGATCAGGATGATAGCGATGACCCCTACGCGGACTACAAGGTTCCTGATGATCTCATGTGGTGAGACGACCGACGGGCGGACTGGGCTGGGCCGGTCGCGAATGGGTGCTCATCGAGCGGCACACTCACAGGAGCCAGAAGACGATGTCTGAATCCGGCAATCTCAAACTTGCCGTTCTGATCGACGCGGACAATGCCCAAGCGAGCATTGTGGAGGGCCTGCTGGCGGAGATCGCCAAGTACGGCACTTCCCACGTGAAGCGCATCTACGGCGATTGGACCTTGCCGAACCTCGGGGCGTGGAAGGAAACGCTGCTACGTAATTCGATCCAGCCGATACAACAGTTTCGTTATACCAAGGGCAAGAACGCCACCGATGGCGCCATGATGATCGACGCCATGGATCTGCTGTACTCGCGCAACTTCGAGGGCTTCTGCATCGTCTCGAGCGATAGCGACTTCACCCGGCTCGCCTCTCGCCTGCGCGAGTCCGGGATGACCGTCTACGGCTTCGGAGAGCAGAAGACGCCAGAGCCCTTCGTGGCGGCTTGCGACAAGTTCGTCTTCACCGAGGTCTTGCGGGAGGATGCCGGCAATGACTCGGCCAAGCGCAAGAGCGGCAAGGAACTCAAGCACGACGCCAAGCTTGTGGCCTTGCTGCGTCATGCGGTCGACAGCGCGGCCGACGATACCGGCTGGGCATCGCTCGGGCCTGTCGGCTCGGCCATCGCCAAGCGCAGCCCTGAGTTCGACTCGCGCAACTACGGCTACGCCAAGCTGAGCGGGCTGCTCAAGGCCATTCAGCTCTTCGATCTCGAGGAGCGCGCCGTCGGACGCGGTGCGCAGAAGGCAATCTATGTGCGAGATATGAAGAGCGCCGCCGGGGCTTGAGCTGTGCTGTCGCCGCAGCAGTCGGTGTCCTTGCTGGCCTGGGAAGGATTCCGACCTGGGCGGCGGGCGTGCCGCGCGCGACTGGCATCCTCAAAGACGCACTCATGGAACTGATCGACACGCACTGTCATTTGGACGTTTCGGACTTCGATACGGATCGGAGTCGCGTCCTCAGTGCTTGTCGCGAGGCCGGGCTGACGGCCATTGTCGTCCCGGCGATTCAGGCCCAAGGCTGGGAAGGATTGCTGGCGACCTGTGCGGACGCGCAGATGCCGAGACTCTACCCGGCCTTGGGGCTGCATCCGCTTTACGTGCGGCAGCACCGCGAGCGGGATTTGGTCGCTTTGGAGCAGGCAGTCAGGCTGCATCGCCCCCTAGCCATCGGCGAGATCGGACTGGACTTCCAGGTGCGCGAGCTGGATCCGGCAGCGCAGCGCCATGTCTTCGAGTCCCAGCTTGCGATCGCCCGCGATGCCCGGCTGCCCGTGCTCTTGCATGTGCGCAAGGCGCATGACGAGGTCTTGGCAATGCTGCGGCGGGCAGGGGTGCCGGGTGGCATCGCGCATGCGTTCAATGGCAGCTTGCAGCAAGGGCTGCGGTACATCGACCTGGGGTTCAAGCTGGGGTTTGGCGGCATGCTGACTTTCGAGCGCTCTAGGAAGCTGCGCCGCTTGGCTGCCGAACTGCCCTTGGCGTCCATCGTGCTGGAGACGGATGCGCCGGACATGACGGTCGCGGCGCATCAAGGCGAACGCAACAGCCCAGAATATCTGCCGGATGTCCTGGCGGCGCTGGCCGCGACGCGCAAGGCTGATCCGGAGGCGGTCGCGGCCCAGACGACCGCAAATGCACGAGGCATCTTGAATCTCCAATGACGCCCAAACCAGCGCATCTAGAGGATCCTCTTTTTGATCGCACCCGGATCTTGGTTGGCGACGCAGGCGTTGACCGGCTGAGTCGCAGTCACGTCCTGGTGGCGGGTCTTGGCGGCGTTGGCTCATTCGCGGTGGAGGCCTTGGCGCGGGCGGGGGTCGGGGCGCTGACCTTGATCGATCATGATCAGGTGGATGCGTCCAACCTCAATCGTCAGTTGGTCGCGCTGAGGTCGACGGTCGGCCAGGACAAGACAGCTGTGATGGCGCGCCGGATTGCCGACATCAACCCAAACTGCCGGCTGAGGGTCGCGACCGAATTCCTTGCTGAGGATGGCATGGAGCAGGCACTGTCCGAGCCCTTCGATCAGGTCATCGACGCCATCGACAGTCTCGGCAGCAAGGTTGCCCTGATCGAGACGGCGTGGCGGCTTGGCAGGCCAATCTTGAGCAGCATGGGTGCCGGGGGACGAATGGACCCAACGCGCGTGCAGGTCGGTGATCTCATGGAGACGCGCGTCTGCGCGCTGGCCCGTGAAGTCCGCACACGTCTGCGCCGTCGCGGCCTTGGCCGCGGCATCACCGTGGTTTGGTCGGACGAGACCCCCATTCCCCCACTGGCTCCGCAGAACACCGGGCGCGGCCGCCCGCGAGCCGTGAACGGGACCCTGAGCTATATGCCTTCCATCTTTGGTCTCACCTTGGCCGGGCTCGCCATTCGTCGTCTGCTCGAGGACATCCCTGAGCCTAGTGCAACAGAGTGGAAATCCCGAGACTGTTTAATCATTCATGCCGCGAGCGGCTTTCCCTCATAGGTCCAGCGG
>NZ_JAAIJR010000122.1 GCF_010915725.1 Thiorhodococcus mannitoliphagus | reverse complement strand
TTGTGGCCCCCCCGTATACCCTAACCCCCACCCGCCGGGGGGCGGGGCCCCCCCCCGGCCCGCGCGGGCGGGGGGGGGGGGGCGCCCGCTCCCACCGGTCGTGCGCTGGGACCAAACGATGATCGAGGCCGATTGATTCCATGTCTGGAATCAATCGCATCGCGTCCAATCTGGCTTGGGGTCTGGCTGCCTGCAGTGCGCGCTGTGGTTGAGCAGCGTGCCGCTAGTTTTCGTCGAGCTTGAGATAGTCCCAGATCTTGCGGGCAACATCGACATCTTCCGGCTGCGGCTCATCTGCGATGAAGCGGCCGGCTTGCCGATTGACATCAAGCACGCGCTGCGCATCTGCGGCTAGCCCGTCCTTGTCCAGGGCTTTGTAGGCATCGACCAGCACTTCCAATGCGTCGTCGACAGCACTGGTTCGCTGGTAGTGCTCGATCACGTAGTTGGCCCGGTTGGCTGCGGCGAGATAGGCTCCACGCTTCATGTAGTAGCGCGCGACATTGACCTCGTTCTGGGCCAGATTGCTGCGCAGATAGACCATGCGCTGCCGTGCGTCCTGGGCATATTTGCTGTTCGGAAAGCGCTCGACGAGGATGGAGAAGTCGTTGAAGGCGTCTAAGGCCGAGCCTGGGTCGCGTTGCGAGGCGTCGGTCGGGATGAAGCGATCCAAGAAGCCGACGCTGCGGTTGTAGTTGACGATGCCCTTGAGGTAGTAGGCGTAGTCCACGTAGGGATTTTGCGGGTAGAGCTTGATGAAGCGATCCGCGGCCGCGATGGCGTCCTCCGGCTCATCCGCCTTGTATTGCGCATAGGCGACGTCGAGCTGCGCTTGCATGGCATAGCGGCCGAAGGGGTAGCGCGCCTCGAGTTTTTCAAAGAGTTCGACCGCGCGCTTGTAATTGTTCGAGTCCAGCTCGGCGGCTGCCTCTGAGTAGAGCTTCGACGCGCTCCAGCCTTCGGTTGGGTCGATCTCCTTGCCGAAGACCCCGCAGCCAGCGAGCGCGGCAACGAGCAGCAGCACTGGCAATCGTGATAACGTTCGTCGCATGTCGAGTCAGTATCCGGTTCAAATCACGGGCAGTATACCCGAAGGTCAGAGCGCGAGGGTGCAGCCTGAACGAGCTGTGGCTCACGCGGTTCAGCGCTGAGGAGTCACGGAGGCCATGATGACAGAGATTGGCACAGGGCTTTGCTCGCGCCGATGAACAGACTACCAAGAGATCGGGTGCAGCGGCATTTGCAGATCGATTCGACCCTGGCCGGCCGTCGGCTCGATCAAGCGCTCGCGACCCTGATGCCCGAGTTTTCGCGCAGTCGGCTCCAGCAGTGGATCGACGCGGGACAGATCCTGGTCGACGATGGTCCGCGCCGCAGCCGCGACAAGGTCTGGGGTGGCGAATCGGTTCGCGTGCAGGCTGAACTCGAAGCCCAAGGCGATTGTCTGGCCCAAGCGATCGCACTCAACCTCGTCTACGAGGACGAGCAGCTTCTGGTCGTCGACAAGCCGGCGGGCCTGGTCGTCCATCCCGCAGCTGGGAATCCCGATGGGACGCTGCAGAATGCGCTGCTGCATCATGAACCTGCACTCGCGGCAGTTCCGCGCGCCGGCATCGTGCATCGGCTCGACAAGGACACGAGCGGTCTGCTCGTGGTCGCCAAGACGCTGCAGGCGCACAATTCGCTGGTCAACCAGCTGCAGGCCCGCGCAGTGCACCGCGAGTACCGCGCACTGGTGCAGGGGCATCTCGTGGCTGGCGGCAGCGTGGATGCGCCCATTGGGCGGCACCCAACACAGCGGGTCAAGATGGCGGTCGTTCGCAATGGCCGCGAGGCTGTAACGCACTATCGGATTCTCGAATCCTTCGCGAGTCACAGCCTCTTGTCCGTCGAACTCGAGACAGGTCGAACACATCAGATTCGTGTGCACATGGCGCACATCAGGCATGCGCTGGTTGGCGATCCCCTTTATGGTGGCCGACCTCGGCCCCCTCAAGGCTGCTCGCCGCAGCTTCGATCCGCGCTGCAGCAGTTTCCGCGTCAGGCACTGCATGCGATTCGGCTGGGGCTGATCCATCCGCAGAGCGGAGAGGCGATGAGTTGGCAGGTACCGATGGCGCGGGACCTAGACGCACTGCTCGACCTTCTTAGGAGCGATGTCGGACATGCAGATCCTCACCCCTGATTGGCCGGCGCCGGCGCGTGTGCGGGCCTGTTCGACGACGCGGGTGGGCGGGGTCAGCGCAGGGCCCTATGCCAGCCTGAACCTCGGTGACCATGTTGGCGATGACCCGGCTCGGGTCGCGCGGAATCGTGAGCGCCTAGCGGCCTATCTCGATCTGCCGGGCCGTCCGGCCTGGCTGCGCCAGGTCCATGGATGTGACATCCTAAGACCGGGCGTCGAGGTGTCTGACAAGGCGGCGGACGGCAGCATTGCCGCGACACCTGGCGAGGTTTGCGTCGTGATGACGGCGGATTGCCTACCGGTGTTGCTTTGCGATGAGCGCGGCACTGAGGTGGCTGCTGTTCACGCCGGCTGGCGCGGCTTGGTCAATGGGGTGATCGAGAGTGCCGTGGCGGCCATGGCCGCCGAACCCGAGCAGCTCTTGGTTTGGCTTGGCCCCGCGATTGGCCCGGATGCCTTTGAGGTGGGCGCGGAGGTGCGCGACCAGTTTCTCGCTGCGGATCCCACTGCGGCCGCGGCGTTTCGATCCAGCGGCACGCGCTGGCTAGCCGATATCTTCGAGCTGGCGCGCCTGCGGCTCAAGCGCTTGGGTATTGGCCGCGTCTACGGTGGCGGGGACTGTACTTATGCGCAGTCGGAGCGTTTTTTTTCCTACCGTCGCGAGGGTGTGACCGGACGCATGGCGAGTCTGATCTGGATCTCACCACAATGAGACGGCCAATAGTGAGACGGCTAAGCGAGATGACAGAGCATGTCTGAGTGGAATCTTTTGACCCTGGTCGGGGCCGACCGCCCAGGGATCGTGTCACGCGTGACACGGGTCATTTGTGAGCTGGGCTGCAATCTGGGCGAGGCCTCGATGATCCGCTTGGGCGGCAACTTCACCATCATGATGATGGTGAGCGGTGAGCAGCCTGACGAGGCCTTGCTTGCCGCGCTGGCCCCGGTCGCCGAGGAGATGGATCTGAGGATTCACCTCGACCCCTCGCACGGCGGCCTGCACCATCATCTGGTACCCAATTACCAGGTGCGCGTGGTGGGTGCCGATCGTGCAGGTATCGTGGCGGACGTGACCGAGATTCTGGCCTCGCGGGGATTCAATATCCTGGAGCTGGAATCGGACGTGGCGGGCGAACTCGATCGGCCCGTCTACATCATGAGTATTCAGGGCTATTGCGGGGACACGCTGGAATCCCTGGATGCCGCGCTGGCGCCTTTGCGCGAGCGCGACGTTTCCGTGGATGTATCGCCCGTCGATGTGCTCATCGGCTGATCCATGGCAATTCTCGAGATACTCAAGCTCCCAGATGAGCGTCTGAAGCAGGTCTCCGAGCCTGTCGAATCCTTCGGGCAGGATCTGCGTGATTTCATCGCCGACCTCGAGGAGACCCGCCAAGCGGGTCCGGCTGCCGTCGGGATCGCGGCGCCTCAGGTGGGCCGGTTCCAACGGATCGTGATCCTTGATGTCTCGACCCGCCCCAAGACGCCGAATAACGGCTATCTGGTTCTCATCAACCCAGAGATCGTCCATTGGGAAGGCTATGCCATGGGCAGGGAGGGCTGTCTGTCGGTTCCTGACTACACGGGCAACGTGATTCGGGCGACGCAGATTCGGTTAAAGGCCCATGATGCCGAGGGCGGCCTGCATGAGTACGCGATGGAAGGCTTCGAGGCGCGTGCCGCTCAGCATGAGATCGACCACCTCGACGGCCTCTTGTTCGTCGACCGTGTCGTGAGCCGCCGCACAGATCTCTATCGTCGCAAGGTTTACAAGTCCTGAAAGCAGGCCCATTTTTTGTGACAATCCCTGCCAACCTCTTGGGTGGCGGCCTCGCGGGTCCGATAACCTAAAGCAGCGACCCAGGAGAAACGCCCCAAGCGGTCGGGCCCATTCGTCCGATGGACGGAAACCACTGCCAAAAGTCTTTGTCTCTCAATGGACGAGCATCGAAAACATAGAGTGATACCCATGAGACAGCGCCTGCACCAATTCCAGCTGGCCATCTTGCTGACGCTGGTCACGGTCACGGCCCTTGCCAAGCCGCACGCGATTCCCCTGTCAGAGCTCTTTCCGAGCCCTGGTCAGACCAAGGCCGCGATCGTCATCAACAAGGTGCTCGAGCGATACCACTACCGCAAGGTCGCGCTCAATCGGTCCTTCGCCAAGCAGGTCTTGGAGAAATACCTGGAAGAGCTGGATCCAAATCGGTCGTTCTTCCTCGCGCGCGACGTGGACCGCTTTGAGACCGGTGCGCGCAATTTGGACGAGAGCCTGCGCCGCGGCGAACTCGATATCGCCTTCGACGTTTTTCGCGTCTACCGCATGCGCGTAGACGAGCGTGTCGCCTATGCGCTCAAGCTCCTCGATGGCCGCTTCAACTTCGATGTCGCCGAGACCTTCACCTTCGACGCCTCGGAGGCGAGCTGGGCCAAGGATAGCTCGGAGCTGGACGACCGCTGGCGCAAGCGCGTCAAGAATGACTTTCTCACCTTGCGGCTAGCCGACAAGTCAGACGAAGAGATCCGCGACCGCCTGCGCAAGCGCTACGAAGGTCTGGCCCGACGCATCCACCAGTTCAATGGCGCAGACGTCTTCCAGGCGTTCATCAACGCCTATACCGGGTCGATCGAGCCGCACACCAGCTATATGTCCCCGAGCACCTCGGAAAATTTCGACATCAGCATGAAGCTCTCGCTCGAGGGCATCGGCGCCGTGCTGAGGGCGGACAACGAATACACCGTGGTGCAGAGCACGGTCCCGGGCGGACCGGCGCGAGAGTCGGGGCAGATCCATGCGGGAGATCAGATCGTCGGTGTCGCGCAGGGGCTTGACGGCTCGATGGAGGATGTCGTCGGCTGGCGTCTCGAGGACGTTGTCGAGAAGATTCGCGGACCCAAGGGCTCTGTCGTGCGTTTGCAGATCATGCCCAAGACGTCCGGTTCGACCGGGCACGCACGCGAGATCTCGCTCGTGCGCAACGAGATCAAGCTGGAAGATCAGGCCGCCAAGAGCTATGTGGTCGACGATCTCAAGAACGGACCCGGCATGAAGGTCGGTGTCATCGAGATCCCCGCCTTTTACCGCGATTTCGATGCCGAGGGCGCGGGAGACCGGGACTTTCGCAGTACCACCCGGGACGTGCGCAAGCTCATCAACGACCTCGTCATGAGCGGCGTCAACGGCATCGTGATCGATCTGCGCGGCAATGGCGGCGGCTCGCTGGCGGAAGCGACCTCGCTGACCGGACTCTTCATCGACAAGGGACCCGTGGTCCAGGTGAAGGACGCCTTCGGCAAGGTCGATGTGGAAGCGGATACGGATCCAGGGGTCGCCTACACGGGGCCGCTCGCCGTGCTGGTTGACCGTGAGAGTGCCTCGGCATCGGAGATCTTCGCCGCGGCCATTCAGGACTATGGCCGTGGCCTCATCATTGGCGAGCCCACCTTCGGTAAGGGCACGGTTCAGACATTGATCGACCTCAATCGCTATGTGCCTGGTGACCATGACGATCTCGGCCGCCTGCGCTTGACCATGGCCGAGTTTTTCCGCATCAGCGGCGGGAGCACCCAGTTGCGTGGCGTTGAGCCAGATATCAGCTTCCCCAGCGCGAACTACATGACCGAGCACGGTGAGCGCTCGCTCGACAACGCGCTGCCCTGGACACGTATCGATCCGGCAAAGTTCCAGAAGACCGGCGCCGTGACCTTCGACGTCTTGAAAATGAAGTCGGATCAGCGGATCGCGGGTAATCTCGGCTTCAAGATGCTCGAGGAGCGCAGCAAGCTGATGCGTGATGTCGATGAGCAGAAGCAGGTGTCACTGCGCGAGCGTGAGCGGCGTGCCAAGGAGGAGCAGCGGGACCGCACCTTCAAGGCGGAGCGTGAGCTTTTTCTGCGTTCCAAGGGCATGACGCCGATCGACGAGGATGCCGATCAGGTCGATGAAGATGCCTTGGACGCGCAGCGCGACGCCATTGCTCGCATTGAGGTGGAGGAGGCGGCCAGCATCCTCGTGGACGCCATCCAGTCGGAGCGCGGTAACAGCCCTCGTGCGGTCATGAGGGACTGAGCTTGACGTTTCTTGCAGCGAGTCTCGAGCAGCGCGTTGCGCGGCTCGAGCGTGCGGGCGCGACGGATGCGCTCAAAGACAACCGGATTGGGCTCGAGAAGGAAGGGCTGCGTGTGTCCTGTGAGGGGCGAATTGCCGAGTCGCCTCACCCCGCAGCCCTGGGGTCCGCTCTGACGCACCCCTACATCACCACCGACTTCTCCGAAGCCCTGCTCGAGCTGATCACGCCAGCGCTGAGCGCCCCCGGTGCGGTGATCGATTTTCTGCAGCATGTCCACACCCATGTCTACCGCCACCTGGGCGACGAGCTGCTGTGGGCGACGAGCATGCCATGCGTCCTCGAAGGTGGCGCGCGGATTCCCCTGGCCTACTACGGCAGCTCCAACGCGGCCACCATGAAGACGGCCTATCGGCGTGGACTGGGGAATCGCTACGGACGCACCATGCAGGTCATTGCCGGGGTGCACTTCAATTTCTCCTTTGCCGATGCCTTCTGGGCGCTCTATCAGGACAGGCTATCCCCAGACGAGGATTCCGCTCGCTTTAACGCCGAGTCTCAGATGGGCATGATCCGCAACCTGCAGCGGCTCGGCTGGCTGGTGCCCTATCTCTTTGGAGCGTCACCCGCCGTCTGTGCGAGCTTCGTACAAGGGCAGGAGACAGATCTGGATCGATTCGACGCCACGACCCTCTACTATCCCTATGCGACGTCGCTGCGCATGGGCGATATCGGCTATCAGAATAAGCAGGAAGAAGGCACTGGCATGAAGGCCAGCTACGATAGCCTGGACGCCTATGTTCGCAGCCTAACCTGGGCCATCGAGACACCTTGCCCCCAGTACGAGAGCATTGGTGTGAAGATCGGTGACCGCTACGAGCAACTGAATGCCAACGTCCTGCAGATCGAGAACGAGTACTACAGTACGGTTCGGCCGAAGCAGATTACCCAGTGGATGGAAAAGCCCACGGTTGCCCTACGTCGGCGCGGCATTGGCTATGTGGAGCTGCGCTCGCTGGACGTGAATCTGTTTGAGCCAGTTGGCGTGGGCTTGGAGCAGCTGTACTTTCTCGAAACCCTGATGCTCCATTGTTTGCTTCAAGAGAGTCCGCGCATTGGTAGCCGTGAGCGCCGCGATATCGACGAGAATGAGGTGTTGACGGCGCACCGCGGCCGCGAACCAGGACTGAAGCTGGCGCGGGACAGGTCTGCGGTCCAGTTGAAGGTCTGGGCAGAGGAGGTTCTTGGCGACATGCAGGCCGTGGCCGCGCTGCTGGATGGCGCCTCGGAAGGTCCGTATCTAGACAGCCTGCGTCAGCAGTTGGAAAAGGTTAGGGATCCGGACATGACGCCGTCGGCCATGATGCTGAGCGAGATGCGCGAACGCGGTGAGGGCTTCTTCGCGATGGCGAGGCGCCGCTCGTGCGAGCACCGGGAGCACTTCAAGCGTCAAGTCCTAGATGCTGCGGTCGTCGAGGATTTCGATCGCTGGGCCCGGGTCTCTGTCGAGCGTCAGCGTGAGATCGAACGCGCTGACGACCAGCCTTTCGATGATTTCCTGCAGGCCTACTTCGCACAGTCGGAGCGTCCTGCTTTCCTTTGAGCCTGGGTCCGATGATTTGCACCGCAAGGGTGCAAAGGACGCGCAGAGCATCAGAGGTTCTTTGAAGGCGCTTTCGTGATACTTCGTGGGAGCGGCGCCCCGTCGCGACGACCCCGCGTGATACTCCGTGGGAGCGGCGCCCCGCCGCGACGACCCCGCCTCAGGACGGTGCTCCGAGAAGCCAGCGCTTTGCAAACAGCTTCTAAGGGGCATTCCGCGCGAAAGCGCTAATTGCGCATAAAGAAACGGCCCCAATCGCAGAGGCGGTTGGAGCCGGTGAGGTCGGCGTTGGGGCGGGCGGTACATCCACCCGCTGTGCGCGCTTACTCGGTGCTGGTCTTCTTATCCTGAGGGGCCGCCGCCTGCTGCTGCGGGGCCGACGTCATGCCAGGTGCCATGCCGTAGGACGGTTGGGGGAAAGGACGATTGCCTCGCATGGCGCGGCGCTGCTCGTTCATTGCCTTGACTGCCGCGCGGCGCTCTTCCATCCGCTTGCGGGAGTCGGCGCGATAGGCGTCCATCTCCTTCATGCGTTCTTCGATCGAGCTGGGCATGGCAGGGAAGGCCATCTCGGGCATTGCCGGAGCCGCCGGAAATTGTCCGAACTCAGGGAACGCCGGCATCTCTGGCATGGCCGGATACTCACCCAGCGCCGGGACCGGGGGCATTTCCGGAATCGCGGGGGCTGCCGGGAAGGGGCGCGTCTCGAAACCTGGCGCTGCCGGATACTGACCCTGCATCTCCTGAAGCCTTGCCATCTGCGCTTCAGCGGCCTTCTTCTGGGCCTCGAAGGCCTCCTGCATGGCCTTGCTCTGCTGCTCCATAAAGGCCTGCTGCTGTTCGACCATGGCTTGCTGCTGCTCTTGGGTCGGAATGGGCGGCTGATAAGGTGCCGCATACCAGGCAAAGGCCGAGGTGGTTGCTGCTGCGAAGGCGATGGCCGAAGCCGCTTGGATCATCTTTGACATGAAACACACCTAAAGTCGTTTTTCGAAGTGGATTGAGAGAGGCCGAGCAATAAGCCTTGCACCATCCGCTGTGCTTTCTGTTATTCCTGCGGCACGCGTCTGCGGATGCCAAATGGGTCACTTGGTCGAGACGGCGTGTATCAATGGCTCCCAGCAGTGTGCTGCCAGCCAATTAGGAGATGAGTATATAAGAAAATGATGAAATAGCAATAGGCGATTCGCCGCTTCGGGCGGTTTTGGTCCTGGTCGGCCGCTCTGGGCGCTGGTGGTGCTTCCCGACCTCAGAAAAGCCGATTCAGGCCATTGAGCGCTGCGACGCGGTAAGCCTCGGCCATGGTGGGGTAGTTGAAGGTGGTCTCGGTGAAGTAGCGCAGATTATTGGCCTCGCCTTGCTGCGACATGATGGCTTGGCCGATATGGACGATCTCAGCGGCCTGCTCGCCGAAGCAGTGGATGCCTAGAATCTCCAGCGTGTCCCGGTGGAATAGGAGCTTGAGCATGCCAACAGTGTGCCCGGTGATCTGGGCGCGTGCGATGCTTTTGAAATCGGCCTGCGCGACTTCGTATGGAATGTGATTGGCCGTCAGCTCGCGCTCCGTGCGGCCGATGGAGCTGATCTCAGGCACCGTGTAGATGCCGGTGGGAAACTCGTCGACGAGCGACCAGTCGCAGGCACCGTCGGCAATATGGGCGCCGACGAAGCGGCCTTGATCATAGCTTGCGCTCGCGAGTGCCGGTGGACCTGCCACATCGCCGACGGCGTAGATGTGCGGCAAGGCGGTCTGATAGCTGGCGTTCACGTCCAGCTGTCCGCGCGCGTTCGGGGCGAGTCCGATGTCTTCCAAACCCATGTCTTGCGTATTGCCGGTGCGGCCGTTGGCCCAGAGCAGCACGTCCGTTCTGAACTTCTTGCCGGATTTGCAGTGCAGCACGACCCCCTTGTCGTCGGCCTCGACGCGCTCACAGGTCTCGTTGTTGCGGATGACGACCCCTTGTTGACGCAGATGGTAGCTCAGGGCGTCTGTGATCTCGTCATCCAAGAAGGACAGGAGGCGGTCCCTGGTGTTGACCAGATTGACCTTGACGTCGAGCGCACCGAGGATCGAGGCATATTCGCAGCCGATCACGCCGGCGCCATAGATGGTCAGCGAGCGCGGGGTGTGCTGCAGGGCAAGCACGGAGTCGCTGTCGCGGATGCCTTGATGGCTGAAATCGATGTCCGGGGGGTGGTAAGGGCGTGAGCCCGTGGCGATGACGAAAGACTTGGCGTGCAACTCCTCGGAGAGCCCGCCCGGACGCCTCACCTCGATGACATTGGGCGCCATGAAATGCGCTCGGCCGAAGATGACTTCGACGCGGTTGCGTTGGTAGTAGCGATAGCGTGTTCGCACCTGCTCGTTGATGACGCCGTCGGCGGCCCTGAGCAAATCCGGAAACTCGACATCGATTTGGTGCTGTGTGTGCTGGAAGAGCGGATTGCGGCGGTAGTCCGCGAGCATTTGGATGGAGTGACGCAGGGCCTTGCTGGGGATGGTGCCCCAGTGCGTGCAGCCTCCGCCGACCGCATCGTGCGCCTCAATGACCGCGATACGCTGGCCTGCCTTGGCGAGCTTCATGGCCGCGCCCTCGCCGCCGGGTCCTGTTCCAATGACAATGCTGTCGAATTCGCGTGCGGTCATCGGTGCTTTCTCTCGTCGCTGCTGCAAATCGTGCGCGTCGGTTCCGCTCGGACTTGATCACAGACTGCGCGACCCCGCTGCACGGAATCCTGAGAAGCAGGGGAGGGCGTCTCGGGCGGTTGTCCTCGGCACCGCACAGGGTACCACGAATGCCGAACAGCCCTTGTCGTCGAGGGGCGGCGACCTCACCACCTATCGGTTTTGTGTAGCCAGGGCTTCCAGCCCTGGCAAACCAGGCCAGGATGGCCTGGCGACGCAGGCTTGGAGCGGCTGTTCCGGTTGATTTCGGGAAACCGAGAGGTGTTGAGGGGCGGCGACACAAATCGATCCGCCGGCGAGCGGCTGGACTTTGCCGCCAACGCAAAGGGGCAAGCTGAGGGCTGAGGGCCTGGGGAGTGACCAACCTCAGACGATTTCGCGCTGGCGGAGCCGTGATGGCAGGTGCTTGGGCTGATGAGATGCGGTCCTGGCATCTCATCAGCGCCCAGGTGGCGCGACTAGAGAAAGTCGGGGAGGTGTTTGCGAATCGTCTCAGGGGGCTGGGTTGTCAGGTTCTTGTCCAACTCGCCAGCGATCAGCTGTTTCAGTGACGCTGATTGGTGCTTGCGCAAGAGACCGAGCAGTGCTGGCGAGGCGACGACGTAGAGCTTGCTGAAACGGCCTTCGTTGCGCGCTGATTCGAGGTCCTCGCAGAGGAGGCTGGCGAAACGGTCCGCATTCTCCTGCTTGTGGTCGTCTTCACCGTTGACCCCATGAGCCCCCGCAGCTGGTGTTTGGCCGCGGCCGCCTTTGTCGCTGATGAGATCGCCTGAGTGGAGCCTGCCTTCAGGAAAGGCCATGGAGCTGACTTCAGTTAAGGGACCCGCAGCCTTCTCGGCGGTGAAGATTCGGGCGCGGCTGTTGTCTGCAACCAGGATCCAAGTCGGCATAAGACTTACCTTCCTCGTGGGTTGTGCCCGGGCATCGGGTGTCCAGGCGGTGAGGCTCGATTCGGCGTTCTTACTCAGAACTGCATCGGGTCTTCGCTGACAACAAGCAACCCAGTGAAGCGCGAGAGCTTGTTGGGCTTAGGATGGGCGTGCTTAGGGCGATCGCTTGAACTCCGCTCCGTTCTCGGGCACCTCAGACGTCTGGGGATGAAGCAGCCCGACAACCGCCGTTTCGAGCCGGGATCTGAGATCTGAGAGGCTGTCTGAATATTGCAATCGCTCGAGCTGTAGGGGCGAATTCATTCGCCCTCCCCCCAGTGCCAAGGGCGACTAAAGTCGCCCCTTGAGGTTTGTCAGACAGCCTCTGAGCCAATGATTCGCTGATTCAATGCCAATCTGGCTCTTGCCTCAAGGTTGAGCCAGGCAGCTGCCGACCAGCTGGAAACCAGCAAGGCCGCGGCCTCGCTTTGGATGTCTCGCGCGACATCGCTGTATTCAGCAGTTCCCTCGAATCAAGTGTAACAGGCGTGTCATGAAGATGCGTCCCGGCCAACGAAGTCGGCTGAGTCGGTTTCTTCCAGCGGCATAGCGCCAGACTCGATCGGCTTAGCGATGAGAGGGATGTCTTTGCTTGCTCATCGGCTCGCTTGATGATTCTAGAAAAAGCCGCTAGCCACCGGCAGACGGCGTAAAGCTTTGTTCTGGAGCGATTTTGCGGTGCCCGATCCTTCACCCCATTGGGCTAAAGCTAGGCCCTCATGCGAATGCACTCAAGATACGCGACTTCATCGAAATCTTGTGGACCTTGCTGGCTGGTCCAGAGGGCTTGGGCCAAGCATTCCATCATTCGATGCTCGACCGCGTGTGTGTCCGGGCAACGGCTGCAGAGGTCCTGGAAGGCGGCTCGTATTCCCTGCGGACGGTCGATGCTGAGCTGTTCATGTACGGCGATGTGCAGTCCCATGTGGAAGAAGGGGTTGGCATGCCCCGCCTCGGTGATGAAATCCTTGTCGAGGATCTGCTCGCCGGTTTCTAGCATTGACTGGTATTCAGGATGCTGGCGGATCACGCTGACGATCTGAGCCTCGACGGGCTCCAGCGGTTGGCCATCGGTGGCTTTACGCCATGCCTCGATGAAGATGCGGCGATGAGTCTCTCGATTTGTGGCGAGCATAGGAGCTTGGTCTCTCGGAATCTTTGGGTCTTGGGTGCGCGGCTTTCGGTGGACGGCCAATGGGGTCATGCGTGCGCCCGAGGGCGTCTCTCTGGCTGATGCGGGTCAGCCAGGACTCGCCGACAGCTTGTCCGGATGCTCGCAAAGGTCCGAGATGAGACAAGACTCACAGCGTGGTTTGCGGGCGATGCAGACGTAGCGGCCATGCAGAATGAGCCAATGGTGCGCGTCTTTGCGGAATTCTTTGGGCACATGTCGGAGGAGTTTCTGCTCGACCGCGAGGGGCGTGGCGCCTGGGGCCAAGCGGGTGCGATTGGCGACGCGAAAGATATGGGTATCGACGGCGATGGTCGGCTCGCCAAACGCCGTATTCAGAATCACGTTCGCGGTCTTGCGGCCAACGCCCGGCAAGGCTTCGAGCGCTTGGCGGTTCCTGGGTACCTCCCCGTCATGCTCCGAAACCAGCATCGCGCAGGTCTTCATGATGTTCTTTGCCTTGCTGTTGAAGAGCCCGATCGTCCGGACATGCGTCTTGAGGCCGTCTTCGCCAAGCGCCAAGATTGCCTCGGGCGTGCTTGCGGCGGCAAAGAGTCCGGCGGTGGCCTTGTTCACGCTCTTGTCGGTTGCCTGGGCAGAGAGGATGACCGCGATAAGCAGCTCGAACGGGGTTCGATAAACCAGCTCTGTGGTGGGGCTGGGGTTGGCGTCTCGGAGTCTTCCGAAGATTTGACGGCGTTTTTCAGCGTTCATCGCTTGCATTGTATTTGAGACTGTCGTCTGATGTGGCACGTCCTATGCGCAGTCGAGCAGATGCTTGATGTCAAACGTCCGCCGATGCAGCCGGATCCTCGGATAGACCTTCCCGAAACCATTCCGCTTCCGACAGGTGCCCATGAAAAGTCTGGTCAGGATGCTCGCGTTGCTGCTGCTCGTGCCGGCCGCTTGGGCGACGACCGATCCGTCTCAGTCTGGAGGCAAGTCCCAAGCAGGCGCAGCCGCTGGGGGCGGCGCTGAGGCCCCGGCGGCAAGCCCAAAGTTTCCAACGCCGCCCAGCCGGGCCAAGCCGAGCCGTGCCCGGGTCAAGACCTTGATCAAGGGCGTTGCGCGGCGGTACGGAGTGGAAGAGGCGTTGATTCGCGCCATCGTCGCTGCCGAGTCGAATTACAATGCACACGCTGTCTCACGTGCAGGGGCGGTCGGTCTAATGCAGCTGATGCCGGCGACAGCCGCAGATTACGGGGTCGGCTCGGTGCAAGCCTTGTTCGACGCGGAAACCAACTTGCGCACGGGGACACGGCATCTCAAGCGGCTGCTCAGAAAGTACGGGAACGACTACGGTCGCGTGATCATGGCCTACAACGCTGGCGAGGGAGTGGTGGACCGCACGAACAGCCGCGTGACTTACCGCGAGACTCTCAACTACACGGAGGCGGTCATCAAGAATTATCGCAGCTATGGCGGAAAGGCTCCGACGCAGGCGGCCCTCAATCAGGTCTATACGCTCAGACGCGTGAGCAGCAAGGGGCAGGCGCGTCGCTTGATGAAGAAGTTTCTGGACCCGTCACTGCTGTCTCTGAAGGTCAAGCCGACCTTGGGCGTTCGCTTCTTGAACCCATCACTCCACGAGGCTGGACCCGAGAGTCAGCCAATGTTTGAGTTGGACGCCAAGTCTGCCCGCTGAGAGCTGTGACGGCTGTCAAGATCATGATCGCGAGCCGATGGTGCCGTCGCCAAAAGCGCTATAGTAGAGTATCAATGCCAAGGTCGATCGGGCGGGGGGGTTGCCGCTTTCTGATCGAGAATGCTACGAGAGTAAAGAGTGAGAGCCCGAGGCGACCGGTAAACCAGACACATGAACCATACGCTTCAGAAATTGCGGGAGATCGCGCAGGAAAGTGTCCTCAGCGCAGAGGACTCCATCGTTCAGAAACGGGAGATCTTCGCCTCCTGTGCCGAGCTTGCGGCGCCCTTGATCCATGCCTTTAAGGATGTCGAGAACGAGTTCGTCCGCATCGCCGTGATGCGTCAGATCTGGCCCTACGACTTCGACCGCCGCGATGACCGGGTGGCCGGCCTCCTCGTCAATATGATCGGTCCCGCTGAGGCTCCGATCGGTCTCAAGATCGCCGTGCCGCACGGATTCCTCCAATTCGAGGTCCTGATCAAGCCAGGAACCCAACCCGTGTACTCCTGTGTTCGCGATACGCACGGACAGCGGCCGCTGGCGATGGATTTCCCGAACTCAGAGGCATGGTTGGAGTTCTTCTACAAGTCGATCGCTGATCTCATCGAACTCTAGTCGCGGCAGAAGGCTCAGATGCCTGACTTCTCAGTCGCGCTCGCCCTCTACGATTTTGCCCCTGTTGTCCTCACGGGCTTGGCAGTGTGGCTGCTAGCCTCACTCGCTCGCGTGATAGAGCGCGCGCACTATCCAATGATGTTGCTCGGCGGGGTCCTGGTGGTTTCGGGTGGCTTGGCGAAGGCGCTCTGGAAGCTCATTGCTGCCCTGACGGGGCAGGATATCGGGTGGCTTGCGGCGCTGCTCTTTCCGCTCATGGCGCCGGGATTCACCCTGATTGCCGTCGCTGCATGGGGCATCTTGGACCGCGTGCGCGGACAATTGCCACGGCTTGGCTGGTTGGCGGCATCCGTCACCTTGCTTGTGCTGATTGCCGCCGTGGGGGTGCGCGAGTGGGTGCTGTCCATTCCGCGCGGCTGGTTCATGCCGCTCTTGGTCTTCACGAGCCTCGGCAATCTGGTCGCGAGCGTCCAGCTGATTCGCGCCTCGCTGCACCTTCGCAGCAGAGTCGCCGCCTCACTCTTCGGACTCAATCTCCTGTTCGTCTTCGCCTTGCCGCCCATCGCGATCGCTGCACCAGCAACGCTTTGGATGCACTGGGTCGAGCAGACGCTTACGACCGCCGGCGCCGGATGTTTCGCGGCCGCAGCCTATCTGCTGTGGCGATTGGTACAGCAACCTTGGCCCCCAGTGTCAGGATAGAAGTCGCCTCCCCTGGGAGGATGTGTGTGAGGATGGGGGCATGATCGTCCTGGCCCTTGCGCCCGCTGGCTGTCGCTGTCCACTCGCCCTCCGGGCTCCTTCCCAGCGACAGCCAGCGGGCGCGGCGCGAGCCCCCAGGACCAGCAACGAGGCGCCGCATTGTGAAGACCTATTA
>NZ_JAAIJR010000121.1 GCF_010915725.1 Thiorhodococcus mannitoliphagus | reverse complement strand
TGAGGCGCAGAAGTGCGACTCTTTTGATTCTAAGTCTCTGTTTTATTGGGTGCCATGACTTATTGAGAAGTTATGGGGTGCGCTCTTAAAATATTGATTTAAAATGAAAATACCGCTAGCCTGACGGCTATGCCATGTCGAGCTGCTGATGGATGAGGGGGAGTCGCTGCCGGACATTCGCCCGCTGGCGATTCACCAGGCGGATCCGGATCTGTCCGGAGCCGTGTGGGTAGTGATCGAGGTGCCTGTCGAGCGCTATTTCGGTCCGGCCGAGAAGATCAACATCAGTGTCCCGAGGCGCCTCCTGCAGCGCATCGACGCCCACGCCAAGTCGCGCCATTTGAGCCGCTCGGCCTTTCTGGTCCAGGCGGCGAGCGAGGCGATGCAGCGGGATGGGTAACGCAGGGCGCGCGCAAGATCGCTGCGATTGGTGGGCCCCCAGAAGCCTGAGGTTTCAGCCTGCTTGCTTCAGCTCTTCGCGGACAACGCGGTGCAAGAGACCCTCGAGGTCGCTGCCCTATCTACGTTGGACGTGCTCCTCAGCGCCTCGTTGATGAGCGTCTAGTCGTTGCCCCTGCCGGCAACCTGATCTCGAAACCATTGGATGACTTCGGGGTCGAGCCGGACGGTGATCCGCTCCTTGCTGCCTTTCACGACCGGGCCGCTCTCGGCTTGGGAAAAAGCGTATTCGCCTCGCCTGGAGGCCACCTTTGTGCGTATGCTCGACGCTCAGAGGGTGTCGCGGGGCGTGCCGAGATGGTGCTGATGGCGTTATCGTCTGGTTGTCCGCATTGGCACAAGGGGCTAGGGTCATGAGTGTGGACGGCCAACACGTTCAACTCTTCGGTCGAAAATAAATGCGTCCCCTTTTTTTCCTGTTTCTCCTCATCAAAGACCTGCGTCCGCTACTCCCGATGGCGAATCTCTGATTGCATATTCGAACCCGAAGTCGAGGCGCGTTTCGTGATCCTTGGTACAACGCATTCGAGGGCGAGTGGCCCTCATCAACTTGTACGCCAAACCGAAAACTGCCAACCTCACTGCCCGAAACTCAGGAACCGTCCAGCAACAGATTCCCGATTTTCGTAGGTGCGAATTTATTCGCACCTCAGGCACTCGAAGACCGAGCCTCTGACCGACACGGATTTAATACGCGGTCGCCCCAGAACGGGCGCTGCCTCGAGCCGACTGAGCGGCTTTTTCGCCTCAGTTACGCCCGCTGAGGGTTCGTTGGGCGGGAGCCGCATCCGCGCGGACAGCGGACGCTGCTCCGTGTCACAAGTTGCATCGACTGTTACCGGGACTCTCAACCCTGAGCCGCCAATTGCCCATCTCAATGCCAGGGTTTAAGATCAAACCGTGTCCGCCGGTCCCATCAGCACAGCATCGACAAGGCACCGATCGGAGACCAGGTTTCTGTCTAGTACGGCCGAGCAGGCCGTGCGCTGAGCCCGAACGAGATGCCACAAACCGCTGGGCAGCCGTGCTGACGGGGGATTACTAGCCACCGCCGAGGTCGGCGGACGGGCAGAGCAGTCTGGGATAGACAGAATCTACCCGAACCCAGATAGGCAGAATCCGTCTATCTTACCGGACCGACACTCTGTCTACTCAACTGTTAGGCGCCAAGCACCCATTCACGAACTGTCCTGATTTATGGATAACACTTTACTTAAGAAATACCTTAAATACGCAAATACCGAAGAGGCATTTGCAGTTCTGTTTGTGAAAAAGCACCTCGCTCAAGCAAAAGGGCATTGGATCGACATTGTCGACTGCCGAAGATATGAGATGTCGTCGGATAATTTGCACTTTCGATTCGTGGTTGGCGGCTTGTATAAACGGAAGCTTCAACCCCACTATCCTTCGAAATCTGAATACACCATTGATGGTAAATTTGACGAGCACGGATATTACTTAATGGTGCGAGCCATAACATGGGAAACCGCACACAAGGACATTGAGCAGCAAAAATCAAAGCGCGTGATGTCACGGAAATTCAAGATAACAGGTATTAGTTACGACAAAAATAGAGGCAACAAAGACTTTTTCCGGAAGGATGCGCCACCGGAAATAAAGGCCCTAGCAAATAATCTTAACGACCGTACAAACCCACTATGGGACCAAGCTTTGCATTATGCCAACAAGCCAGAATTTGTTTATGAAATCAAAAAAGTATACGTCAAATAGCATAATGCCTAACACGCACCTCAAGCCGACCCCATACTGCGCACGTAGCTCAGTGTTTTCAATCAACCTCATCGCGACGCAGTATGGGTCGGCTTAGGTTTGACGTTATGCAAAAAAGCACAAACAGGGAGAATAGCCCATGGATTTCGAGATCCTCGGCCTAATTCGCGATCCTGAGACTTTCGCGCAAGGTTCGGGGATTCGAGAGATCGCAAGGCTAAGAAAGACTCACGGCAGGGGACACTGGAGAAAAAGAAAGGGTTTCGCAACGGTGAAACTCGGGGACGGAACAATACTCGAAGCAGAGATACATTGGTACGAAGCGTCGGGAATCGGCAGGCGAGAGTTCAAAATCAAGCGGTACCTCAGCACAGAGTAAGAAAATGCATGCATTCGCAATTTGCACTGACAATAGCGACTACCCAACCTCATTAGAAACAAAGAAACTCTATGAGGTTATACCAGACCTTGAGGCCGAAAGGCATAATCAAATCCGAGTGATTGATGAGTCGGGTGAAGATTATTTGTTTCCTCTCGAAATCTTTCTGAGAATTCCGCTTCCTGAAGAGGTAGCAGACCGGGTGGCGAAGATCGCATAACACTTGCCTCAGCGCCGACCCAATACTGCGCACCGAGTTACGCGCAGGATTCCAAAGTCGTGCCAGCGCAGTATCGGGCCGGCTAGGCAACACGTTAGACCTCAGAATTTACCGATGCCCGAACCCGCGATCCGTTTAATGATTGGTGAAAATGAGATGAAGGCCATCGGGCATGAAGGAAAAACAGGGACAGACCACGTTTTATTTGCGTGAGCTGAAGAATCGCCTAACACGCCCCTAAAGCCAAGGCCAAGCCTTATCAGGTTCGTCAGGCTATATCCATACTTTCTCAAATATCATCTCTCGGAGGGAGAGGAATAATGTTTAAATACGAAACAATTATTTATTGGAGCGAGGAAGATAAATCGTATTTGGCCGAGATCCCAGAGTTGCCAGGGTGTATGGCGCATGGAGACACCTATGAGGCTGCATTAGCGAATGTTCAAGAAGCTATCCAACTATGGATAGATACTGCTGTAGAGTTTGGTGACTCCGTGCCTGAGCCAAAGGGTCGCCGGTTGATGTATGCATAAGCGCATAGCAAAAGGGGCCAGGCTCAATTTATTTCATTGTGCGAAAGTCTACCAGGAATTGTGCTTCAGTTCCGTTGACAGTTTACTGAACTCCAAGAATCCGCCAGAAACATCGGATAGAAGAAAATAGATCCTGAGTGTCCGCTATCTGGAATTCACTCGGCATCCAAGGCTGGGCGAATCTGACCGCTCCCGTGTGTCGCGGACACTCCGCCGAGTCTCTTCAAGCCTTGTGGACAGAAAGAAACATGGCTCTTGGCGCGCCAAGACACTGGCATAAGAACGTCACAAAGTAGCCTTCATACAGGTCTGACATGCTCTTGAGCGCATATGACTTGAAGGCTATATTTTGCTTCTGGAATGGACCGTCCTACTTCACACGGCCTTCGAGCCAGAATTTGCCGGGCTACCGGATATCGTTCAGGACGAATTGTTGGCCCACGCGAGACTGTTGGAGATGTTTGGGCCACAGCTTGGCCGGCCGCGCGTCGATGCACTGAACGGATCAAGGCACGCGAACATGAAGGAGTTCCGGTTCGATGCTAACGACGGTGTCTGGCGGGTGGCTTTCGCCTTTGATCCGGAGCGCCGCGCCATCCTGTTGATCGCGGGAGACAAGGCGGGAACGAGCGAAAAGCGCTTCTACAGACAGCTCATCAACAAGGCAGACGAACGATTCGACGCGCACCTGCATCAACTTGAAGAGCGCAACCCGAGGCCGATCATGAAGAATTTACAGGACATCATGAGTTCCCTACCGCCAGATCGTCGAACTCAGGTCGAGGCGCGAGCCGAGGCCCTGATCGCCGAGGAAATGACGCTGAGGGACTTACGCAAGGCACACGACCTGACTCAAAAGCGCATGGCTGAATTACTGGGTGTGGGGCAAGAGAGCATCTCTCGGCTCGAGGGTCGGGCAGATATGCTGTTGTCCACACTGCGCAGCTACATCACGGCCATGGGTGGCTCTCTCGACCTGGTGGTACGCTTCCCCGACAGACCGTCAGTGTCCTTGTCGGCGCTCTTTGCAGCACAGAACGGCGATAAAGAAACCACGCGACGAACGCAGTGATATTGGCATCACGTCCTGGACAGAGCACTTGGTTGGCCCCGCATTCCGGACGCCAGATCCGGGACTGCAGCTATCCGGCGCTTCTCCCGGACACCCAAAGATTCCGCAGCAACCCCGTAGGGAGCAATAGCGCAGCATATCGCGCCGAATGGAACACCACACCGACGCCAGACACCTTGCCAGCTTGCCTTCACCGCACGCAATGCCGCACCCAGCCCCAAACACCGTGCCAACCTCACATGCGGCGCCATACGGCCGCCAGCCCTCGGCGTCTGGGTGATGTTGCTGGTCTTACGATGTCTCGCAGTTGTCTGGTCTGGAGTCAGACTCGGCCGATTGCGCCCTACGCTGGGTCACGCGGTTTCAGGCTAGCCACGGCGGGCCATCGTCTCTCCGACCCAGTCGGCTAGGCGGTCGGGTGTCATGGCGCCGATCTCCATGCCGGCGGCGGCAAGTTGAGCTGCGAGTGGACGGTCATAGTCGGGGTTGCCCCGGTCGTCGAGGGCCGCCAGTCCGAGCAACGCGACACCGCTCTGATGCAACCGTGCCGTCAGCTGGACGAGCGTTGCGGGGTTGCCGCCTTCGTAGAAGTCGGAGACCAGCACGATCAGGGTCCGACGCGGTGTCTCGACCTTGCTGCAGGCGTAGTCCATGGCCGCCGCGATGTCCGTGCCGCCTCCGAGCTGGACGCCGAGCAGGAGTTCGACCGGGTCGCCGACACGCTCGCTGACGTCGACCACTCGGGTATCGAACAGGACCAAACGGGTGCGCAGGACACGCAGCCCATGGAAGACCGCAGCGACCACGGCGCTGTGGATCACGGAGCTGAGCATGGAGCCGCTTTGATCGACGAGCAGGATCAGATCCCAGGGCAGCCAGCGCCGCTGGCGTCGCCAGAACCACAGCCGCTCCGGGATCACGACGCCCAGCTCCGGCTGATAGTGCTTGAGATTGCGCCGCAGCGTAGTCGCCCAGTCCAGATTGGACAGCATGCGCGCACCGCCATGCTCCTGGCGCAGCCGTGGACCCAGGATGCTGTTGCGCACGCGCCGCGTCAGGCGTTCTTCCAGCTCGGCGACGACCTTGCGGATCAGCCGGCGCGCCTCGCCCATGGCCGTGTCGGACAGCAGGGAGCGATACTGGATGAGCAGTCGTACCGTCTCCAGGTCGGCGGGCGCCTGGCGCAGCACCTCGGGATCGACCAGCAGCTCCCGCATGCCGTAGCGCTCCAGGGCCTGACGCTGGATGGTCTCCGCCGTCGAGCGCGGGAAGAGCGCGCGGACCCCGGCCAGCCACTGGGGGACACTGAGCCCCGAGGACTCGCGGCCGGCGCGTCGGGGGCCGCCGGTCTCATAGACACGCTTGGCATGCTCGCGGCCGTAGAGGTGCTCCAGCAGGCCATCGCGTTGACGGTCGCGGTCGCCGAGGACGGGGCGATGCTGGCCCTGTTGGTCACCAGACTCTTCGCTGGTCGCGGCGCCGGAGGCAAGCCCATCCTCGGCGGCAGGCCCCAGGATCAGCCGCCAACGGCGCAGCAGCTCGGCGCCCTCCTCGCTGGACAGATCAGTCAGCATCGGTGAATCCCCAGGTCTGCAAGGCCGCGAAGGCCCGGTCGTGGAGCTGACGCGCGGCGGCGCGGTCCTGATCGCTCCAAACCACAGGGGACGCCGACGACGGCTCGCCGGACAGCAGACGCGCGATCAGCGCACCCAGGTCCGCCGCCTCGCGGGGCTTGAGCGTGGTGAAGGCGAGCCGCAGATGCGGCAGCACCGCGAGCAGCTGGTCCTCGTCCCAGCGCAGCAGCACCCGACTCATGGCCGCAATCAGCTCCGACTCTTGGACCAACAGCGCGCGGGTCGGGGGCAGGAAGCCCTGCAAAAAGCCGCCGAGTCGGATCGGGGTCAGCTCGCCCTGGCGCATCGCCCGCTCCAGTGACGCGCGCCCCTTCGCGCTCGGCCAAAGCCCGCGCGCGGTCAGGATGCCCGCCGCCCGTCCGGCCAGGATCGGCGCCGGGGCACCGTCGGCAACCCCGATCAGACTGTCCCTGAACAGCCCCAGGTCGCACCAGGGTGCGTCCGGTCGCGCCAGACCGTTCAGTAGACCCAGGGCCTCGGCGCAGTCGGCATCGCGCTCCGGTTCCAGGTCGCCGATCCAGGACAGGCGCCGGCAGGCGTAACGGAAGCCGGTGCCGAGCAGCGCGTCCAGGGCCGGTGCGTCCTGAGACTCCAGCAGGTATCGAGCGTTGCGCGCCAGCTCGATCCGAGCCAGTCCGGCGACCAGCGCCACGAAGTCGCCCTCCTGACCCAGCCAGACGGACAGGCGTTCGAGCAATCGGCCGATGCGCTCGCGCAGCCCCATCTGTAGCGCCGAGATCAACAGCGATGTGGCATCGCCGCCCCGGTCGAGCCGCTCGATCAGCCGACCCGAGGCCGCCTCGCTGACCTGGGCGCCGTAGCCGCTCCATTCGGTCAAGGCCGCGTCGGTCTCCGGTCTCCAGCGCAGACGCCAGGTCTCGCGCACCCGATCGAGTCCGGTGCCGGCGACGAAGTCGGGACCGGACTCCCACTCGGCATAGGGGATCCCGAGAAAGCCGAGCTGCCATAGAAAGCGCGACACCTCGCGATGCCGCTCGGAGCGATAGAGATCGAGCACGCGCACCCGTTCGGCGCCGGCCGCGTAGGCGAGCCGAAAGTGTTTGCAGCGGGCACGGAAGTCCTCGACCAGGGGCGCCACCGGATAGCCCTCGGGGACGCGGCCGATGCACGCTTCGGCGGTCAGCTCACGCAGCAGGCGGCGCCAGGCGATGGGGTCCGGCTGCAGGGTCTTGGCGAAGGCCGTCTCCATGGCGTCGAGCAGCTCCGGGCGGCCAGGCGGACAACAGCGTAAGGCGCCCAGTCGGTGCGCGATCAGCGTCGCCTCCAGCACGTCGGGCAGGGTCACCGGCTCACCGCGCTCGCGCATCTGGCGGGCGACGCGGGCGGCAGAGACGCGAATCGCCTCGGCCTGCGGCGCCGGCTGGCCGCGTTGTCGCCAGAGTTCCTGGTAGTAGCCGCTGTCGGCGATGCCGGCCGCATAGCCATTGGCGGCATCCAGACGGGACAGGGAGTAGGGAATCAGATAGGTGCCCTGCTCGCCCGACGTGCGTGGATCGGTGGGCGGCGGAGCGGCGACATCAGCGGGCATCTCCAGCAGCCGCGCAATGGCCTCGCTGTGATAGCCGCCGGTCACCACCAGGCAGCTCCCCGCCTCGGCACGGGCGTTGCGCACGGCGCTCGCCATCGCCCGCTCGCGTGCCGCCGTTTCGGCGTCGTCCGGGTCACCCTCTGGGCGCAGCAGCAGACACCAGTGCAACAGGGTGCGAAAGAAGGTCTCGGGATCGCCGGCCGGGGTGCGAGACTCGAAATAGCGGTCCCACCATTCGTTGAAGTCTCGGCAGCCGGCGCGCTCGACCAGACGGCTGGTCGCCCAGGACTGCTGGAGCAGTCGGTCCTCGGCGAGCGTGCACTCGACACCCTCGGGCTCGGCCCTGTTGGTGTCGGGCAGAGCGATGCGCGCGGCGTAGGGGAGATCGATGAAGCGCACCTCGGCACCGAGCCGCAGCCCCTCGCGGATCGCGATCCATTCCGGGGAGAAGCCGGCCATCGGAAAGAAGCTGCGGTGCCGCACGGGCTCGCCGCCCGCCGATCGGGCCGGCAGTGTATGGAAGCAATAGATGGCCAGCGGCGGGCGGGCGTCCTTCGCGGCCAGGTGCGGGATAAGGGCAGTGGCGTCGGCGGGGCCTTCGATCAGAATCCGGCTTGGCCGAACACGGCGGATCAGGGCCTGGAGGTGCAGCGCGCAGGCTGGGCTATGGTGACGGATCGGGACCAGCCAGAGGTCCGGGCCGAAGGGGATGCGATCCAGACGCGGCTCGCCCGCCTCGCCCTCGCTCAGAGCCACGCCTCCCCCTCCAGCAGCGCCCGCCAGGCCGGGTCGTCCGAGCGATGGCTGCGGACCAGGCGCAGATAGTCGCCTAGCCGGCGGCGGTCGTCCTCTTCATCCTTGATGACCGTGCCGCCGAGGTGGCGCAGCAGCTGGGCGGGACCAGGCGGACCGCCGCCGAGGTACCAGGACTCGGCCATCGCGCTGTAGAGGACGTTGATGGCCTCGGCGGTCGAGAGGACATTGCTCAGCGGCTCAAGCGAGACGCCGAGCGCCTGGGCCTGGCGCAGTTCCTGAAAGAGGGTGATCAGCAGCCCGGTCAGATCCGGCGCCGGGGCGGTCTCGATGCCCTCCGCCGCCAGCAGGCGCCCCGCCTCGCGACTCACCAGCTCGCCTTCCAGTCGCGCGTCGGAAAGCGGCTGCATGGTCTCGAAGTTGAGCCGGCGTTTGAGGGCCGATGACATCTCGTTGACGCCCCGGTCCTTCAGGTTCGCGGTCGCGATGAGGTTGAAGCCCGGCCGGGACAGCAGCATCGCCCCCTCGCCCTTCAGCTCCGGCACATGCAGCACGCGATCGGACAGCACCGGGATCAGCAGGTCCTGGATCTCGACCGGGCAACGGGTGATCTCCTCGAAGCGCATCAGCGCGCCCTCTTCCATCGCCTGGTGCAGCGGACCGGCGACCAGCGCCGCCGGGGTCGGGCCGTCACGCAGAAGGAGCGCATAGTTCCAGCTGTAGCGAATCCCCTCCTCGACCGTGCCGGCGCTGCCCTGGACCGTCAGCGTGCTGCGGCCGGAGATGGCCGCCGCCAGCAGCTCGGAGAGCAGCGACTTGGCGGTCCCCGGCTCGCCCGCCAACAGCAGCCCGCGCTGACCCGCCAGCGTGACGATGGCCCGCTCCACCAGCACGTCGTTGCCATAGATCTTGCGCTCGATGACCTGGCCGCCGAGCGTTTCGCCGTCACTGCCGAGGATGAAGGCGCGGACCGCGCGTGGGCTCAGTTGCCAGCCCGCCGGACAGGGGTGGCTATCCCAGGCGCGCAGTGCGGTGATGTCATGGGCATAGCGCTGCTCGGCGGGAAGACGCTGGGCGGAGGAGAGAGATCGGGAGTCGGCCGTCATCGTTCGCGAGGATCCTGAACAGAAGTGTCGGTTGCCAGATCAGGACGCGGATGCCGCGGATAGGATTGCAGCCGGCGGACGTCAAGCGGACACTGTCTGAGGCGAGCCGTGCGACATCCCGACCAAGCATGAAGCGCGATGATAGGCGAGATGCGGGGCAGCGTTTGCGAACAATGGCACGCTTGCGGGTGCCCGCGCCACACGGTCGCGGTGCTCGGAGGCGAGCGGGTGAGCGGGTGAGCGGGTGAGCGGGTGAGCGTGATTTTCTTCGCGAGCCTCTGCGGTCAACTCGACCCCGATCACTGGCAGCCGAGGATCTGCCCTCTCTCTCATCCACCCCAAAGGCGCATCTCGGCGCCGGCCGCCTCCAGCAGACCCGTCTTTGCGCGCAAAAAACCCGCACGAGCCCTGGTTTGTTTTACCCTGCGCACCCGAACAGCCGTGACCGGCCCAATCGGCGTCCGAACGCTAACATTGGCCGCTTTCAGCAACCCATCACCCGCCGGCCTCCCCGCTTCACGCAAGGACCCGCATGCCCAGTCTGAATCGCATCATCCTCATCAACACCCATCTCCAAGGCGTCGTGGAGCTGGTCGTCGATGCCCATACCAACATCTGCGGCACCAACGCCTCCGGCAAGACCACCCTGCAACGCCTGGTGCCCGTGTTCTATGGCGAATATCCGAGCCGGGTCGTACCCTCGACCCGCGACAGCTTCGAGCGCTGGTACCTGCCGACCGAGCAGAGCTTCATCGTCTACGAATACCAGCGCATGGACGGACAGACCTGCCAGGCGGTGCTGGCCGCCGCCGCGGACGGCAAGGGCGTGGCCTACCGGCTGGTGCAGAAGGCGTTCGACTTGGCGGACTACACCCGCAGCCGTCAGGGCGATAGCCTGAGCTGTCTCGGCATGGCCGAGCTGGGCCGGCGCCTGAAGCAGGCGGACATCGGCACGACCCGACTGCTCAACACCCGTGACTACCGCGCCATCCTGCAGAACGACCGCGTCCAGCTCGCCGCGAGCGCCAACAGCGCCGAGCTGCGCGCCTTCGCCCGCCAGTTCTCGCTGTGCGAGCCGGGACAGGCGCTGCGCCATATCGAAAAGCTCGCCCAGGCGGTGCACTCGCGCGAGGGCAAGATGGAGACCGTCCGCTCCATGATCGCCGCGATTCTGGAAGAGGACGGGGTCAGCCCGCCCACCTCGCACCTCAAGCCTCAGCTGGTGGAGGCCTGGATTCGCGAAAGCCGGCTGATTCAGGGCTTCGACGCCATGCGTCCCGAATTCGAGCTGCTGGAACGCGAGTACCAGGACCTGCTGGCCTGCGAGCAGCGCCTGGGCAGTCTGCAGCTGGGCTACCGTATCGACGAGCCCCGCCTGCAACTGCAAGTGGAAGAGAACGAGACGACGATCGAGCAGATTGGCTTGGCCCTGGCGCAGCTGGAGGAGCGCTGGAAGCAGCAGCGCGACGATCTCAACCAGGCGCTCTCAGTCAGCAAGGGCGATAGCGACCGCGACACGGCCGAGCTGGATCAGATCGAACAGCAATACCAAGGCTTCCTGGATGCCGAAATCGAGCAGGCCCGCGCCGACCTGGAGCAGCTCGGCGCCTGGCGCGAGGACCTGGACAACCTGCGGGGCCGCTACCGCCTGCTCACCAATGAGCATCAGGACGTGGAGCGGGACTATCAGGAGCGCATCCAGCGGATTAAGGATCAACGCGAACGACGCATTGAGGAACTACGCGAGCAGCAGGACGCCTTGCGGGAGCAACGGACGGACCAGCAAGAGCAGCAAAACGACGCCCTCACGGCACTGCAACAGCGCCAACAGACAGACCGAGACGCGGGACTGGAGACCTTCCGTGAGCGCGAGGTCCAATACGGACTGGATCGCCAACGCCTGGAGACCCAGATCGAGAGCGCCAGCTACACCGAGGACGAGCGCCAGTCCCTGGCCGTCTTCGACCGGCGCCGCGAGCAGGCGGAAGCCGATGCCGATGCGGCCGAGGCCGAGGTTCGGAGATTGGAGACCGAGGAGCAGACGCTGCGTCGGCAGCGCGATGAGTCCGACGCGGCCCTGCGTGAGGCGAGGCGCCGGCTCGATGAGCGCCAGCGCGACCTGGAGACCATCCAGCGTCTGCTCTATCCCGGCCAGCACACACTGCTGGAATTCCTGCGTCGCGAGCGCTCCGGCTGGGAAACGACCCTGGGCAAGGTGCTGGCCCCCGCCCTGCTGCAGCGCACCGATCTCAAGCCGGCCCTGACCGAGCCGACGCAGAACAGCCTGTTTGGTCTGCAATTGGATCTGGCGGCCATCGATCCCCCCGAGCAGGCAGCCTCGGAGCAAGCCCTGCGCCAGCGCCTGCAACTGGCCGAGGACGCCCGACAGGACGCGGACCATCGCCAGCAGGCCGTCGAACGCCAGCTCGGCGAGCGTCACGAGGCCCTGGAGGTTCTGCAGCGCGAACTCACCCTCGCGCGCACCAACCGAGGCAATCGCCGCGACGACCTGCGCCGCATCCGCGAGGAGCGCGCCGCCCAGCAGAGCCGCATCGACGAGGCCCTGCGCGCACGCACGCTCGACGCCCGCAAGGCGCTGACGGACCTCAAGGGCCGCATGCAGCAGTTGGAGCGCGAGCGCGAGCAATGGCGCGATGACATCATTTCCAAACATCAGGAGGCGTCGCTGGAACTCAAGGCTCACTGGCAGGAGGTGATCGGACGAACCGACAGCGAAATCCAACGCTTGCGCAACAGCATCGACGAACGCAAGCGACAGGCTGAGACCGAGCTGAGCGCCTGCGATCAATGGCACCAGAGCGAGTTGAGGTCGCGCGGGGTCGACGAGCACGCCATTACCACCTTGAGGCGCCAGATCGGCGACCTGGAGGGACGGATCGAGCGCACCGAGCGGCGCCGCACCGAGGTGCTGCGCTACGACGACTGGTACCAGCACACTTGGCTCAAACGCAAACCGGCGCTCCAGCGTGCGCTCGAAGAGAGCCATCGCCAAACGACGCTGCTGGAGCAGCAGCTCAAGACGTCCACCAGCGCCTTCAAGACCGAGCGCGGCCGACTGGAGGCCGAGCGCAGCCAGACGAACACACGCCAGCAGGAGGCGCAGGAGCACTTCAGCTGGCTGAGGAAACTGTTGCGCCGCCTGGGCGAGCTGAAGCTATCCGGTGACGGAACCCCGCCCGAGGGCGCGCTGGACGAGCGCCTGCGCCTGGGCGAGGAACAGCTCTATGCCCGCGAGCGGATGCTCGACGCGGTCAAGGCCCATGTGGAGCGTTTCGACAGTCTGATCGCCAGCAACGCCGGCTCCAGCCTGGCGGAGACCTGGGAGCGCAGCCGCACCGACTGCACCCTGGTCGGCGAGCACGGGATTCCCGCCCTGGACCACCGCAAGCTGGTGCCGCACCTGGAGCAGCTGCTCAAGGTCATGGTGCCGCAGAGCCTGACCGGGCTGCGCGAGGAGGGCCGGATGTTCGGCCTCGATCTCAACGGCTACTACGACGTGCTGGCCGACATCGATCGGCGCATCGCCGCGCAGAGCGCGCGCATCACCCGCGAGGTCGAGGAAGACCTGTCACTTGAGGGCGTCTCCGACTCGGCGGTACGCATCCGCTCACGCATCACCGAGCTGGAGTTCTGGCCCGATCTCAAGGCCTTCATCCAGGCCTTCCGCGAATGGCGCGAGGAGGGCTTCGGCGGTCTCCCCAGCGAGGACTATGTCAGCAGCATGCGCCGCGCGCTGGAGATCATCGGCCGCTCGGCCCAGAGCGGGAGCGTCGCCGCGCTGCTGGAGATCGAGCTGCGGTTGCGCGAGGGCCACAGCGACCTGGTGATCCGCACCGACCGCCAGCTCAATGAATCCTCCAGCCACGGCATGGCCTACCTGATCCTGTGCAAGTTCCTGCTCGCCTTCACCCGGCTGCTGCGCGGCAACGCGGCGCTGACCATCCACTGGCCGATCGACGAGCTGGGCACCCTGCACCACCACAACGTGAAGAAGATCTTCGACGCCTGCACCGCCAACGACATCCGCGTGCTCGGCGCCTTCCCCAACCCGGACTCCGAGATCCTCGGGCTGTTCGCCAACCGCTACATCGTCGACAAGCAGAGCCGCCGGCTGCAGGTGGTCCAGCCCCGGGTCGACGCCATCGCCGCCAAGCTGAGCCAACGCCAAGCCGAGGAGTGCCTCTAGATGCTGTCGATCAAGGGCCAAGTCATCGAGCGCCTGCTCCAGGGCGCCTTCATCTGCCGCACCACCGACGAAGACGGCTGGCGCTTCCTGACGATTCCGGGCAATCGCGACGAGGTCGACAGCTACCTGGGCCAGCTCAACCGCCAGGTCGCCACGGTCGGCACCGGCGGCGAGGGCGAGGTGTTCTTCTGCGGCTACCGCCAGTTGGGCGACACCGAGCGCAAGGTGATCGGTCAACAGTTCCGCGACATCTGCCAGGCCCTGACCCCGCTCGCCGAGTGGCTGGTGCTGGTGCAGGAGGCCGCCGCCCAGGACGCCCCGCTCACCGAGGGCGCGCCGGTGCGTCTGAACGCGCTGCAGACCGTCATCGAAGACACCCCAGCCTTTCGCGAGCAACTGGCGCGCATCAGCCACTACCGGCTGTTCGGCTCCACCAGCCCCACGGTCGACACCCAGCTCAAGCTGGTCTTCAAGCGCCTGTGCGAGCTGGGTTACCTGACCCGTCCCAACCCGGAGAAGCAGATCTATCTGGCGACCGGCAAGCTGGATTATCTGTACGAGGTGATCCGCTTCATCGACGAGGCCGAGGGCCTGAGCCTGGAGGCCCAGGCCGAGGTCGCCAGCCAGGGCCAGCTGCTGTGAGCGGCAACCTGCATCAGTCCGGGGTGCGCTTCCTGCGCCAGCTCGGGCGCCACGCCGAACCCATCATGAAGGCCTATCTAGGCGGCTCGCTGGCGGATGAGGAGCTGGAGCCCGGCGTCCAGGAACTCCTGGTCAAGGACGGCATCCTCTACCGCCCCGAGCCCGGCGCCGACCTGCACCTGCGCCGCGTCGTTCGGGCCTTGCTCGAAGAGGCTCTGCGCAACGACCGCAACCGCCAGATCGACGCCAACACCGCGTCCGCCCTCGCTGCCTTCATGACCCTGGCCGACCACTACAAGGAGGCCCGCCACCAGGGCGACTACGCCGCCGCCGATGTCCATCTGGCCGACCTGAGAGAACACGTCTACGCCTTCGGCGAGACCCTGCGCCACAGCGTCCGGGTGCTCTGGGGCCGCATCAACAACGAATTCGGCTACGTCGGCACGCTCAACGCCAAGATTCGCGAGAACGAGCTGGCCCAGTCTCAGGTCAGCGAACTGCTCGGCGGGCTGGAGCTGGTCAGCTTCGAGGCACTGGCCGAGACCGCCGGCGACCTGCGCGAGCTGCGCCACCTGCTGGTGACCAACCTGCAGCGCACCCTCAGCGCCTGCACTCAGGAGCTGAGCATCGTGCAGGGTCGGCTGCTCGAACTGCTGGGCCGCTTCCGCGAGATCCGCGGCCGCACCCGGCTGCTCAAGGGCTGGCTGCTCCACATGGCCCAGCGCCCGGACTATCAGGCCGGCCCCCATGCCAGCGGCCGGGCGGTGCCGCAACTCTTCAACCAGGCCCCGCCGATCCTGGCCCCCGCGGCCCTGGACATCCACGATTCCACCCTGGAAGCCGAGCTGCTGGCCCTCCTGGCCCAGGTCCGCGCCCAGACGCAACAGGATCGACCCGCGCACCTCCTCGGCGACGCACCCGATCTGACGCTTCACGCACCGGAGACCTTCGAGGTCCGGCCCAGTCCGATCCGCGCGGCGGTGGACGCCTATTTCTGCCAGGTCATCGACCGCGCCCAGGCGATCTCGGCCCTCGACTACCATCGCCAGGAGGCCCTGCCCTGGGATCCCGAGAGCTGGCTCTACCAGGTCATCGGCGGCTACGACGGCCTGCCCGAGGCGCAGAAACGCCACTTCGAGCTGGACATGATCGGCGACCCGCACCCGCTCTACAGCGGCAACTTCATCATTCGGGATTTACGGCTGTGGCTGGCCTGAGCAAGCGGCACATGCGGGCGGTCCGAGCCAGATCTGAAGCGCCGACATCACGTCTCTATGGACCGATGAGGACTCGCTGTATCCAGCTCAAAGGTTGACTGAGCCGTAGCAGGAAGAGAATCAGGTAGCATGAGGGCATCGTCCTAGGCTGTCGAAATCGGGCCATTATTCGAGCGAAGAATCTCCCGCTTTTTGGCTTTGGTCGGTGGCAAAGAATGCTGCCCTTTTCTTGCGCTGGGTATAGGGGATCTGCTCGTTTTCCCAAGCCACCAGGTCGCCGTGAGAGGCGTGTGCAAGCGCGTTTGCCAGGGTGGCCTGATCGGGGTTGCCGCAGAGCGCTGGAAGCAACAGCGTGGTGCGGTTCATAT
>NZ_JAAIJR010000120.1 GCF_010915725.1 Thiorhodococcus mannitoliphagus | reverse complement strand
CTTCTGTCTTGTCCTTTGGTGGGGGGCGCCCGCCTCGGCCGCGCCTGGGCGGCGGGGGGGCGGCGGGCGCGGCCCGCACCCACCGCTCGTGCGCTTGGACCGAACGATGATCGAGACCGACCTAGAATCCTTGAGGGCGCAAGATGCTTGCAGATGAGTCAAATTTCGATGAAGCGTCCGGCCATCCAAAGCCGGTCGGTATCGGTATCGGTATCGGTCCGACGATAGCGATCCCGATTCCGATAGCGATCCCGATGGCATGACGCGTCGGTCTGAGGCGAAGCCTCGTTAGGAGGATGGGTACACCCATCGACCCTTAGCGCTCCGAACGCAGCGCATCGTGCGGGCTTCGCCCAGCTTCGGGATCGGAACGGCAGCGATCTTGTTTCGGGCAAAGCACCTTAGAAAGCGCTCATCAATTGTTTCCCGATGCGAGCGATGCCGATGCCGCCCGAAATCCCCCCTGGCCCCCCTTTGCGAAAGGGGGGAAGTTGTTGATGGTCACTTTCTTAGGAAGCTAGGAAGCGCATCGCAGGGGTTCTGCAATGTATCGCCACAAGACAGCGCCTGCCGGGACCCGTGTCTCCCGAGCAGACCCCAGGCTGTAGAATCAAGGCACCAATCGGCCTCCAGTTTATCTGCGCATGTCCCGCCTCATCCTCTTCAACAAGCCCTATGGGGTGCTGAGTCAGTTCAGCGGCGGGAAAAGCGGCGCCCGCGACACCCTGAAAGACTTCATCCTCATCCCCGGCGTCTACCCGGCGGGACGTCTGGACAAAGACAGTGAAGGTCTACTGCTCCTAACCGACGACGGCCAACTGCAGCATCGCATCAGCCATCCGCGCCACAAGGCCTGGAAGACCTATTGGGTACAAGTCGAGGGCACTCCAGGGCAGCCCCAGCTGGACCGATTGCGCGAAGGCCTAGTGCTGAAGGACGGCCCGACTCTCCCCGCGCGCGTGCGCACCCTGGATGAGCCCGACCTCTGGCCGCGTGATCCGCCCGTACGATTCCGTAAGCGCGTGCCGACTGCCTGGCTGGAGATCGCCATCCACGAAGGTCGCAATCGACAAGTCCGGCGCATGACGGCCGCCGTTGGGCTGCCGACGCTCAGACTGGTGCGCGTCGCGATCGGTGATTGGCGGCTCGGCGACCTCCAGCTGGGCCAATACCGCACACTGGAGATGACCGACGCGCCCGCTGGCCAGCGGGCGGAGGTGAAACCGCGAACGGGCACGGCCAAGCGCCGGAGCGGCCGCGAGGGCTCGGGACCATGAGCGGCCGTGTGGGCCGGCTCCCGGACCTCAGGTGATTTACGATAAACACCCAGATCCGATCGATCTGATCCAGGCCTGCGTTCGACCTCAATCGCCATAGGATCGATCGTAGTCGTCGTAACCTCGGCCCTCGTCATACGACCGACCGTAGCCATCAGCGCGGCCGTCATAGACAGCGCCTCGACGGTGCGCGAAGTGCGGCGGAGGCGCGTCGTCGTATCTGGCGAAATGCGGCGGACCCGGACGCGGATACACGAACACCGCCGCTGGAGGCGGACGATGATAGGGCGGAGGCGGCGGAGGCGGACCAAGCAGCAAGCCTCCAACCACGCCGCCGAGGAAGCCAGCTGCGGCAGCCGCCGCCCCAGGATCCCCTGCATGGGCATTGGTCGCGGGGACTCCGGCCGACAGGACGGCCAGGGTCGTTAGCGCAAGCGTTGTGCGTTTCATGTCGTATTCCCTCTCCTCTGCAGATCTGAGCAGCATTGAGACAGGCGTCTTGCGTCTGGTTTCCGAACCAAAGATTAGCCACCGATGCATGAACGGCGGCTGAACCAGGCCCAGGTCCGTCATGCCGTGCCGGCCCCGCCGCGCGCTGAAGCACGCCGGCGCCAGCGCAGATAGGGAATGGAGACGACTGCGGAGACCAAGATGTAGACCGCGACCATAACCGCCGTGCGCGGACCAGGCAGAGACGCCGCGACCAAGATGGCGACGCCCAGGTGACGGGTCGAGCAGGCGATGGCGAGGGCTGTGCGGTCGTCTTCAGCGGGCCCGCCGAGCACATGCCCGATAGTAAGGGCCGCCAACAGCAGTCCGGCCAAGGCCAGCGCCCCAGACCAGCCAGCCTCCAGCAAGAGGTCCCAGTTGAGCCAGAAGAGGACCAGGAAACTCGTCGTGAGCACCAGTCCGGCGGCTGCCAGCAGCCGACTGGAGAGCTTCGCGGCCAGTTCCGGAAAACGCCAGCGCACCAGCATGCCGACGGCAAGCGGCAAGAGAAAGGACTTGGCGAGCACCCAGGCAACCTCGACGGGGTCTAGTGCAGCGGGCTGATCGAGCCAGGATGCGAGCACGGCGAGCCAGAGCGGAACCACGATGATCGCCAGGAAACTAGAGGTCACGACCAGGCTGAAGGTGTAGGTGCCTTCACCCAGACCCATCAATTTGCGCGGCAGCAGGGGTGCGCCAGCTGAAGCCGCAAGCACGAGGATGCCCAGCTCGGCCCCAGGCGGCAGTGCCACGAGGTTCACCAGCAGCAGGGCCGCTAGCGGGACCATCAGGTACATGGCCACCACAGACCTCAGCAAGAGCCAGGGACGCCGCCAAAGGTAGGCGAGATCATCAGCGCTGGAATCCAGACCGATGGCGAAGATGATGACGACGACGGACAGTTTCAGAAGGGCCAGCAATGTCAGAGTCATGTCCCAGTCACCTTGGCCTGGTGTGGTATGTCGATGACGAGCGGCCGGTGCGAATCAACGCCTCGGCAGCATTCGTGAAGAGGGCTCATGTGAAAGGGACAACACTCAGAGCGGACTCGCGCTTTGCCGCAAGCCAAGCCGGAGGCAACGCGCCGAACAAGGGACCACCACCTGCTTCATTCCAGCATCAAGCGTCCCGCCTGGCAGATCTAAGAAGTTGGGAGAGTACCCAAAGCACGCGCTTGGGGCGATAGACAGCATCCGTAAGGGCGCAATCACCGCGCGCGGCCCGAACCTCCCAACGCCAAAGCCTCCGAGGGTCCAGGCTATGCTCGGCTGAGAAAGCCATCGATTTTCGCACTGTCTGACTATACTTCTGCCTTCCAGTGGGCAGGATCTCGCAATTGGGCTCGACGAGCATACGAAGACTTGCCAAAACCACGAAAGCTCAACAAGCGCATCAGGAGGCCGCGATGGGACTTTTCGATTTTGCGAAGGGTATCGGACACAAGCTTTTCAACAAAGACGCGGATGCCGAGGAGAAGATCCGCGAGCACATCGAGCAGAACAATCCGGGCGTCAAGGATCTTGACGTCAGTTATCAGGATGGCGTGGTCTCCCTTGGCGGCTCGGCGGACGATGCCGCGGCCATGGAGAAGGCGGTGCTCATGGCCGGCAATGTCATGGGCGTGGCCGAGGTGAAGGCAGACGGGATCCAGGTGCCGGCATCCAGCGAGAAGGTCGACTACTACGTCATCCAGAAGGGCGATACCCTTTCCGCCGTCGCGAAACACTTCTATGGCAAGGCGTCCGAATATCCCCGTATCTTCGACGCGAACCGCGAGGTCATCAAAGACCCCGACCTCATCTTCCCCGGTCAGAAGATCAGAATTCCTCTAGATCAGGACTAGGCCGCAGCCTCGGGCGAGCAAGGCGCTCGCTCCTCACTCCACATCCAATGCCAATCGCGCCGACTTCATCACCGAGGAATCGCCATGACTGCCGCCCCCATGCAGTATCTCGACAAGGCCATGACGCAGCTGCACGACCTGGGGCTGGTGCCCGAGGAGCGTGACGGGCGCGATCCCATCATCGCCCTGCTCAATCAAATCTCGGCCTTGGACGAGGGCCGCGTCGCCGCCATCGCGCGCACCCTGAGCCAGTCGTCGCTATTCAACGACGTGGTGCGCGAGCAGGTCCAAGCGATGGAGATCGGCCAGCGCTACGAAGACATCACCAACGCCTTCAACAGCATCCGCGACGACGCCAAGTCCATGGTCGATCAGGTCGAGGACGGCAAGATCGACACCTTCGAGCGGCTTGGCAACGTCTGGATGAAGGCCACTCGAGGCGACATCGCCAGCCGCTTCGACAAGATCAAGGAGACCTACCTGGACGTCACCGCCTCGACCAGCGACCAGATCCAGCGCGAGCACAAGATCCTGGAGGCCTATCAGGACTTCCGCGGTGCGCTGAAGGAATCCGAGGTGCTGGGTCTGGAGGTGCTCAAGACCGCCGAGGGCCGGCTCGACGCCGCCAAGGCCGAGGTCAAGACGGCCATGGACGCGATCGAGGGCTTTCAGGGCCAGGAGCCCGCCGAGCGTGCGAAATTGGAACTGGCGCGCGACGAGAAGGTCCGCGCCCTGCAGAACGAAGAGAAGCGCTATCAGATCGCCAAGGACCTCGCGGACAACCTGACCATCGCCTACAACACCTCCGAGGTGGTCATGGCCCGCCTGCTGCAGACGACTAACGCCAAGGAGCGCGTCTATGCCCAGGCGGTGAGCTTCTTCAGTACCAATGAGGTGGTCCTGACCGCGCTAACCGCCTCCTTCACCGGCATGTTCGGCCTGCACGAGGGCACCCAGACCGTCGAGGCCATGAAGGAAGGGGTCAGCCAGTCGCTCGAAGTCCTCGCCGACATCGGCGGCAAGGTGCAGGAGGCCGCGGTCAGGGCCGGCTATGGCCCCACGGTGCGCGCCGATGCCGTCAAGAAGCTGGTCGATTCGGTCGTGAGCTGGCAGACCCGCTCGCACGAGATCATCGAGGAGATGCGCGTCCAGAGCACTACCAACGCCAATGAGATCCGCAACGCCGTCGAAGAGGGCAAGCGCAAGCTCGCCCGCCTTGCCGAGCAAGGCAAGGGTCTGGCGACGCCAACCCCATGAGCCCGGAGACCAGCACCCCCGACGCGGCGGCCACCAGCACCAAGGCGCCGCTGGATGACCTCATGCTCGCCATGGACGTGGTCGACACCCTGCGTCGGCGCGAGCGCCTGGTCAAGCGAGAGATCGACGTCGCCGGCCGCGAGGAGGATCTCAAGGAGCGGCTGCGCAAAATCTACCAGGGACAGGGCATCGAGGTCCCAGACCACATCCTGGCGGAGGGCGTCGCGGCCCTCAAGGAGGACCGCTTCATCTACCGGCCAAAGTCTGGCGGGCTGGCGGTGCGGCTCGCGCGGATCTATGTGAGCCGCGGGCGCTGGGGGACCTGGCTCATGGGCGGCGTCGGCGCCTTGATCGCCGCCTGGACCATCAACTACGTCGTCTTCATCGCCCCGGACGCGGCGCTACCCGAGCGCCTCGCGAGCCTCTACGCGGAGACGGCCGAACTCGCCAGGACGGACGCTGCACGCACCCGCGCCGAGCGTCTGCTCGAATCTGGCCAAGCCGCCGCGCAGGCCGGCGATACGGCTGCCGCGCACCAGTCGCTGGAGTCGCTGGAGACCCTGCGCGCGACCCTGAACCAGGCGTACAGCCTGCGCATCTTGAATCGGCCCGGTGCGCAAACTGGGGTCTGGCGCATCCCGGACATCAACACCCAAGCGCGCAACTACTACATCATCGTCGAGGCAATCGACCCAAGCGGCAACGTACTGAAGGTGCCGATCACCAACGAAGAGACAGGCAAGACCGAGCGCGTGACGGCCTGGGGGCTACGGGTGGACAAAGAAACCTTCGACCAGATCGCCCGCGACAAGCGTGACGACGGCATCATCCAGCGCGACCGCTTCGGCGAAAAGCCGCGCGGTGCCCTCACGCCCAACTACGAGATGCGCACCACGGGCGGCGCCATCACCCAGTGGTAAGGGAGCGGACATGATCTCAGGACGACAGACCCTGGCCTCCATCGATCAGGCGCTAGACGCGGAGCGCGTCAAGCTGACCGAGATGGCACAGCGCATCGAGGCGGCGAGCACGACCCAGCTCAAACTCCAGCAAGCCGATGCCGAGGACTATCGCGCCCTCGCCCGCACTCGGGTGGATCTGCTCGCGGCCGGTGAGCTGGCGCGCCACATCGACCAGGCCGAGCAACAAGTGATTGCCTTGCTGAAGGCGCGCGAAGAGGCACTTGAGGCCATCGGAGCACGCATCCACGCCGCCGAGCTGGAGCGCACCCGGCTGGAGGCGGAGCGCCAGACTCAGGCCGAACAAGTCGACCGCGCGGCCGAGGCCGTGGACAGGGCCGAGGCCGGCACCCAGGCACGGCTGAACGCGGACCCCGCCTATCAGCAGCAGCACCAGCTGGCCCAAGCGGCGGAGCGCACCGCCATGCACGCCGAAGAAAAGGCCACCGAGAGTGAGCAAGAGAAGGACCAGAAGGGCGCCTCCTACCGCGCAGATCCGCTCTTCATCTACCTCTGGGAGCGCCGCTATGGCACCCCGGCCTATAAGGCCAACCCACTCGCGCGCTGGCTCGACGCCAAGGTCGCCCGACTCATCGGCTTCGCGGACGCCCGGGCCAATTACGCGCGTCTGAACGAGATCCCGGAACGCCTGCGCGAGCACGCGGAAGCCCTGGGTGCCGCGGCGGACGCCGCCTTCGCGGCGCTCGAGGCGCTGGACTCGGCCGCGCGCGAGGCAGACGGCATCCCTAAACTGGAGGCCGAGCTGGAACGGGAGCAGCAGGCCCTGAACGCCATGGACGCCCGTATCGCGGCTGCCGAGGCGGAGCAGCAGAGGCTGCTCTTGGAGCAGGCCAGCTTCGCTACAGGCGAGGACGCACAGACCAAGAAGGCCGTGGAATACCTCGCCGCCGAGCTAAGGCACGACGACCTCATGACGCTGCGGCGCGAGGCCCTGAGCACGCCCTTTCCCGACGACGACCTCATTGTCAGTCGCCTGCTTCAGCGCGACGACGAGCGCCGCCGGCTGGAGGCATCCGGGCAAGGTCTCAGAGACAGCCTCGAACAGCAGCGCAAGCGGCTCAGCGAGCTGGAATCCCTGCGCGTCGACCTCAAACGCAGCGGCTACGACCGCCCCGGCTCCAGCTTCCAGGACGGCGCCCTCGTCACCCTCATGCTCGGCAACTTCCTCAACGGCATGCTCGACCGCAACGGCCTCTGGCGCGTACTCAAGGAGCAGCAGCGCTACCGGCCGCAGCGCAGCGATCCCGGCTTCGGCTCCGGCGGTTTCGGACGGGGCTCCGTCTGGGGAGGCGGCCTTGGGGATCTTGGGAATCTCGGGGACATCGTCGGCGGCGGACTGGGGCGCAGTCCGATCCGCAAGCGCAGCAGCGGAAGAAGGAGCGGAGGAGGCTTCGGAGGCGGTAGCAGCGGCGGCGGATTCCGCACCGGCGGTGGTTTTTGAGCCCGCGTTCTCCAGCCATCGCCGCAGAAGCACCACCCTCGGCGTGACGGCACCCGATCGCGGCGGGGCGCCGCTCCCACGCCCACCGACCGAGCAAGCAAGCACTCAGGCGCGCACGACCCGAATCCGCCGCCCCTGGGGGCTAGTCGCTTCGGTGCTCGTAAGGCGCTCGGCGACCGGTGCCAGACCGGGGCGCCGGTCGAAGATCACCAGCCAGCCGCCGTCCAATCCCAGCCCCGCCAGATAGGCATCCAACTGTGTCAGCCCCTCCGCGAGCGGATCGGGCGCCCTCTCCCGCCACACCTTCAGCTCGATGCCGAGTGTGACCGCACGGTAGCGCAGACAGAGGTCCATGCGTCCGCGGCCGATGGCATATTCCCGCTCCAGCGTCCCCTCGCCGTTGACCACCCGCTGCATGAAGGCCATGAGCACCAGATGCGGGGCAATCTCGTGGTAAGGCGCGCTGCCGAGCAGCGGCTCGCCATGCTGGCGCCAGAAGGCGAGGAAGGCGGCGAGCAAGGCATCTGGCACCAGATTGCCGGCGGCGTCGAGCCAGCTTGGAGTGATCTGCGGCAGGGATGCCTGCGGCGTGAAGGCGAGTGCGCGCGGCAGCACCTCGCGGTAGATGGGATTGGCGATTGTTAGACCGCGACCATTGGCCATGCGGCACAGCCCGAGATCGATCAGATACTGGATATCGTCCGTGGGCACCTCTCCCAGCGCGGTGCCCGCCAGCATGGGCTCGATCACCCGGCGCACGCGCGGCTCGCGCAGTTTGTCGGCCAGTTGGTCGAGATGGGTCACGCGGCACAAGATGAGGTTTTCCTTGGCCTGATCGATCCTTGCCCGATCGATCGCCTGGGAGCGGTCGCGTCCCTCGCGCATCTCGAAACAGGTCTCGTAGGCCAATGCATTGACCAACCAGGGCTGGCCCTGGGTCAGCTCCCAGACACGCGCCAGCGCCTCCGGGGTGAAGGCCTGCCCGGTCTCCTGGGTATGCTCCTGGAGTAATGCGGACACCTCGTCCGCCGAGAAATCACCCAATCGCAGCGATTCCGCCTTGATGTTGTAGGCGCTGCCGCCGTTGATAGCCTGGTGCTCGGAGCTGGCATGGATGCGATAGTCGCGCAGATCACGCACGCCGCAGAGGATAACGGTGTTGGGAAAGGCCGCAGAACGCTGGGTATAGCCTGCCCGCAACTGGCGCAGCAGCGCGATCAGGGTGTCGCCGATCAGGGCGTCGACCTCGTCGAGCAGCACCACGAGCGGTGCGGAGCTGTTCAGTGCCCAGTTTTCGAGCAGTCCGGTCAAGGCCCCGTCGGCGCCCCGCGCCTGCCAGGACGACTCCGTCCAGGCATGCAGACGATCGTCACCCAGATAGAGTCGGGCGGCCGCCTCGATGGTGCCGCAGATGGTCCGCATCCCCCTGGCCACATCCTCGCGGGCGGTCTGCGCCCCTTCGAGATTGGCATAGACCGCGCGATAGCGCCCTTCGCGATTCAGGTGCTCCATCAACGCCAGCAGACAGCTGGTCTTGCCGGTCTGACGCGGGGCATGGAGCAGAAAGTATTTCTTCTGCTCGATGAGCATCAGGACCTCGTCGAGACCCCAACGCTGCAGCGGCGGCAGACAATAATGATCCTCGGGCTTGACCGGTCCCTCGGTGGTGAAGAAGCGCATTCAGGGCACCTTCGCGCGCATGAGGTCAACCTGCGGCAACGTTAGCAGATTGTGGCTGCAGAGGCGCTGGCAGCAGGTAGACTGCCTGAGCGCCGCGAATCAGTGGACGCGACAGTCTCCGTGACAGACCACACATTGATCCATCACCTGCGACAAGGCAGCGAATACGCCGGCCAGATCGCCGCTCACCTCGGCGTCGCGGGCAGCGACGGCAAAGCGGCTAGCCGCGCGATGCATCTGCGCGCCGGCTCATCCAAGCACCCAATCCCTGACCTGATCCGGGCCTGGAATGCTCCCGGCGTGCACCACCTTGCCATCCAGCACCACGCCCGGCGTCGACATCACACCGAAGCCGAGGATCTCGGCCATGTCCGTGACCTTCTCCAGCTCGATCTCCACGCCGGCCTCCTTGGCCGCCTGCGTGATCGCGTTGGCAGTAACCTCACAGTTGCGGCAGCCGCCGCCCAATACCTTGAACTTCTTCATCGATAGACCTCAAGCGATCAGATTGAAACCCCAGCCCACCAGGGTGAAGGCCACCGCCAGCACCCCGGCGAACAGGGCCAGAGCGGGCCAGCGGATGACCTTGCGCAGGATGAGCATCTCGGGCAGCGAGAGTGCGGCGACGCTCATCATCAGGGCCAGGGTCGTGCCGACCGCAACCCCTTTGGTCAGCATCGCCTCCGCGACCGGGATGATACCCGTGGCGTTCGAATAGAGCGGAATCCCCAGCAGCACCGCAACTGGAACCGTATACCAGTCATCGCCGCCCAGGTGAGCGGTCACCCAGCCGGCCGGGACGAAGCCGTGGAAGAGCGCACCGATGCCGATGCCGATCAGGACCCAGCGCCAAATACGCCCGACAATCTCTTTGACCTCGCCAACCGCGTAGCGGTGACGTCCCAGCAGGCTGGTGTCCGGGTCGGGCATCGCTGCCTCTCCCATGCGGATCTTCCAAACGTAGTCTTCAACCCAGCGCTCCGGGCGGAATTGCTGCATGGCGATGCCGCCAAACCAGGCGACCAAGAGCCCGGCGGCGACGTAGAGCGCGGCGAGCTTCCAGCCGAGGATGCCGACGAGGATGACGGCGGCGACCTCGTTGATCATCGGGCTCGCGATCAGGAAGGAGAAGGTCACGCCCAGCGGGATACCGGCCTCCACGAAGCCGATGAAGAGCGGCACCGAGGAGCAGGAGCAGAAGGGCGTGACGGCGCCCAGGGTGACCGCCATGCCGCGCGCCTGCCAGTCGGGGCGGTCGCGCACGAAGGCGCGCACCCGCTCGGGCGAGAGCATGGCGCGTAAGAGTCCCATCACATAGATGACGATGACCAAGAGCACGAAGATCTTGACCACGTCCATCACGAAGAAGTGAACCGCCGCGCCCAGATGAGACTCGGGGCTCAGCCGAAGGATCTGGAAGGCGACCAGGTTCGCGAAGCTATCAAACATGGACGGCGACCGCAGGGCCCTCTTCATACCAGCCCTTGGTACGGTTGACGATCCGCACCACCAGCAGCATGACGGGAACCTCGATCAGCACCCCGACCACGGTCGCCAGGGCCGCCCCCGACTCGAAGCCGAAGAGCGAGATGGCCGCCGCCACCGCCAGTTCGAAGAAGTTCGAGGCCCCGATCAAGGCCGAGGGACAGGCGACATTGTGCTTCTCACCAACCTTGCGGTTGAGCCAATAGGCCAGCGCCGAGTTGAAGAAGACCTGAATGAGGATGGGCACCGCCAGCAGCAGGATGATCAGCGGCTGCTGCAGGATGGCCTCGCCCTGGAAGGCGAAGAGCAGCACCAGCGTCGCCAGCAGCGCCAGGATAGAGGCATGTCCGAGGCGGTCCAGAGTCGCATCGAAGCGCGCTTGGCCCTGCTTCAGCAGTCGGCTGCGCCACAGCTGGGCGATGATCACCGGCATGACGATATAGAGCACGACCGAGGTCAGCAGCGTATCCCAAGGCACGACGATCGACGACAATCCGAGCAGCAGCCCCACGATGGGCGCGAAGGCGAAGACCATGATGCTGTCGTTGAGTGCGACCTGCGATAGGGTGAAATAGGGATCGCCGCCCGTCAGTCGGCTCCAGACGAACACCATGGCGGTGCAGGGCGCGGCGGCGAGCAGAATGAGTCCGGCCACATAGGAGTCGAGCTGCTCCGCCGGCAGCCAGGGCGCGAAGAGCCCACGGATGAAGAGCCAGGCCAGCAGCGCCATGGAGAAGGGCTTGACCGCCCAGTTGACGAAGAGGGTTACGCCAATGCCTTTCCAGTGCGCCCGCACCTGATGCAGGGCGCCGAAGTCGACCTTCATCAGCATGGGGATGATCATCACCCAGATGAGCAGACCGACCGGGATGTTGACCTGAGCGATCTCCAGCTTACCCAGGAACTGGAAAGGCGCGGGGAAGAACTGCCCCAGTCCAATGCCGACGACGATGCAGAGCGCGACCCAGAGGGTCAGCCAGCGCTCGAAGACGCTCATGGGTGCACCGCTCGCGGCCTTGGCGGTGGTTTCACATTGGACACTCATGATTGATTCCTGAGCTGGGCTGCGCCCGAATCGCCAGGGCGGCAGCCTGTAACAGAGCAAATGTAGGGTGGACAAGCGCAGCGCAGTCCACCAATGGCTACGCGGGGGCTCGGTGGACTTCTCTCCCGCTCGTCCACCCTACCGATTCATCCCTACCGGCCGGCCCGGCGACGCCGTCCGGAACGCAAAGCGGGGCATCATGCATCAGAGCCCCAGCGCGTCGCGCACGGCGGGAAGGAGCCGAGCACGGATGTCATCACGCACGCGGGTGAAGGCCTCCAAGGGCTCGCCGTGCGGATCCTGGAACGGCAGATGGATCTGCGGCACCGGACGCGGAAAGACCGGGCAAGTCTCCTTGGCGTTGTCGCAGACGGTGACCACCAGATCGATCGGCTCGTCTAGCACGGCATCGACATCCTTTGGATAGAGCCCGTCGGTCGGCAGACCGGCCGCGGTCAGCGCGGCGATGGCGCCGTCCGCCACCTTGGGCTGCGGCCGAGTTCCGGCCGAGAGGGCTCGCACCTGGCCGGCCAGATGGTGATTCAGCAGCACCTCGGCCATCTGCGAGCGGCATGAGTTGCCGGTGCAGAGGACTAGGACAGTCTTGGGCTCGGTCGACATGGGTCATTCCATCCCTCGTGGTTGACGCTCATTCGCCGCCTCGCTCGAAGTCAAGGTAGGCGCGATTGATGTTGGAGCGGTTTAGGGTCTCGAAATTTTCCAGGTGGCTGAACTGTGGCGCATCCGCGAGCCGAGCGACCACTTCGTCCAGCGGCTCCCACTCCGCCTGCGCAGCGCCCACCTGCTCGACCAGCCAATCCAGATAGGCGCCCGTGTCACGCTCGGCCTTGGCAAGATCGCCGACACGACCGTGACCTGGAACCAGCACGACGGGCTCCAGGGCCTCCATGCGGTGGAAGGCCTCGCGCCAGCTCAGCACGCGGCTACTCGGCATCACGCCAAGCAAGCGATCGAGGTAGACCAGGTCGCCGGTGAAGAGGATCCGCTGCGCGGGCAGCCAGACCACGGCATCTCCCGGGAAGTGGGCGTCGCCAAGGTCCATCAGCTCGATGCGGACGCCACCCAGTTCCAAGCGCGCATGATCTCCCGCCAAGGGCGCGCTCGCAGTCACGGGTTCGGTCCCCGCCAACCGCTCGCCGAGCACGGGCTTCAGTCTCGCCAGATGCTGTGCGCCATAGACCTTCTGCGTCTTGGCGGTCCCTTCCAGGGCAATGACCTCGGCGCCCTGCTCGGCGAAATAGGCATTGCCCAGCCAGCGGTGGTCCTGGCTGCCGCTGTTGATGACCCATTTCACCGGCCGGTCGGTCACCGCGCGAATGGCGGCCGCGATCCGCTTGGCACCCTCGCGCGAGGCGCCCGAGTCGATCAGCACCACGCCCTGGTCGGTCACGATGAATCCCAGGTTGCAGTTGAGTGCGTCATTGTCCGCAGTGCGGGCACCGGTGGGGCCGATCAGGGCATAGACATCCGTGCCGACCGGCACTGTCTTCAACTCGCCGGCCCAGGCGGCTGTCATGGCGAGCACGAGCAATGGGATTGCAAGGGCGCTGTAAAGTCGATGGCTGACAGTGATCATTTCTGCGCTCGGGCCTCCAAAGTGTCTTCGCGATGGGCAGGGCCTGACGCCTCGCGTCAGGCGCAGCGGGCCGTCGCCGGCCGGTTGGTCATGGTCGACAAGGCGCGCTCATCATCGCTGAAGGGCGATTGCTCCGACACGCCGGCGGCCGTCTCTCGCAGCACGCCCTGAATCCACGTTGGGAGTGCCGGATGGATGCGGTAGTGGACCCAGAGTCCTTCGCGTCGATCCGCGACCAGCCCAAGCTCCCGCAGCTGGGCCAAGTGCCTCGAGACATGCGGCTGCGCCGCACCCGTCGCATGAGTCAGCTCACAGACGCAGAGTTCACCATGACGCAGCAGCAGCATGAGGCAGCGCAGCCGGATGTCGTGGGCCAGTGCGGCGAAGAGGGTGTTCGCTGTGAGTGTCATGCCGAAAATATACTATCTGCGATATATATCGTCAAACGTATGTGTTGCCTCGTTCTACGCTCGGCTAAGGACGCATCGCACCAGCGAAACCAAGGGTGAATGCCCGAGGGTTGAAGGGCGCGGCGCCCCGCTATTTGAGCGCCTTGAGCCGAGCGGCGTAGTCGCGGGCGGCCTCGAGATTGCCACTCTGTTGGTTGAAGGTGACGAGGGCGAACAGGATGTCGCGGTCGGTTGGATGGCGCTCGAGCGCCTGATCGAGGATGGCCAGGGCCTTGGGCAAGTCTCCGGCGCCCTGGAGCGCCAGGGCTTGAACGTAGGAGTAACGCGGGTTATCCGGGTCCAGCGCTGCCGCGCGCGTCAAGGAGCCCACGGCCTGCGGCAGCGCCTTGGCGCGAATCTGCAACAGGCCAAGCGCGTAGTAGAGGCTCGCGTCCTGCGGAATGACCGCCAGGCCCTGCTGAAGTAGGGTCTCGCCGTCCTGGTCGCGGCCGAGTGTGCGAAAAAGGTCGGCAAGGTTCACATAGGCAGGCCCGAACTTGGGATCGAGCCGGATTGCGGTGCGGTAGGCCTTCTCCGCCGCCTCCGGGCGATTGGCGGCCGCCTCGACCAGACCGATATTGAGGTGAGACTCCGCCCGCTCCGCATTCACTAACTGGGATGCGCGATAGGCCTCCAAGGCCGCGTCGAGCCGCACCTTCTCGCCATCCGGCAAGGGCATGGCGGCAAGCGGGGCAAGGGTGCGCGCGGCCTCGGTGCGTACCGCCAAGATGGGATCCGCGAGCAATGGGAAACCAAGCTCCATGAGGGTCGGAGGATTCGCCGTGTCCAAATAGCGAACAGCGGCCGCGCGAACCAATGGGTCCCGATCCTGCAGCAAGCGGCGAAAGGTCAGCATGTGCGTGGGGTCGGGATACTGGTGCAACAGATCGAGCGCCGTCGCGCGCGCGATCGCGGGTTGGGCCTCATCGCCCGCAAGCGCGATGAGTCTGTGCGACGCCTCTGTCGCGCCGACGCGTCCTGCGTGCAGCGCCTGTCCATAGTGCGGCCGGTCGGGCGCGGTCTTGCCATACCAGCCTTCGTAGGCCTCCAGCGCCCATTCGGCCGACTTGTCCGCATGGCAGCCATTGCAGGCGTTGGGGCTATCGGTCGCGATCGTCAGATCGGGCCGTGGGATGCGCAGACTGTGATCGGCCCGTTCGTCGATCACCATGTAGGCGCGCTGCGGCATGTGGCAGGCGGTGCAGGAGGCGCCTGCGGAGCCCTCGTCGTGATGGTGGTGCGCCTGGGTGGCATAGCGCGCGCTCAGATGACACTGGGCGCAAACCTGATCGCGCTCGGCCTTCAGCTTGAGACTATGCGGATCATGGCAGTCCGTGCAGGTGACACCTTGGGCGAACATCCGGCTCTGGATGAAGGAGCCGTGCACATAGACCTCGCCCTGGATCTGACCATCCGGGTAGTAGAGCCCTTCGTCGAGCAGCGCCAGTCGGTGCGTATCACCGAGCGGTCGACCATAGACGTAGTGCTCGCTGATCTGCCCGCGTCGCGAATGGCAGCGTGCGCAGATGTTGATCTGGGTGTGAGTCTTTCTGGAGACGGAGCGCCGCGGCAGTTGGGTCTCCGCATCAATGATCCAGTGGCCGCCGTCACGGTCGGCCAGATCCACCACTAGCCCCTTGCGCTTGTCCCAGTGCGCGACTCCGCCCGCGGCCGCCAACCGCGCCTGTTCCAAGTGACCCGAGGCCGGACCGTGGCAGGCCTCGCAGGCGACGTCGATCTCGGACCAGGTGGTCGAGAAGCTGTCCGTCGCCAGATCGTAGCCCTTCTTCAGATGCGTCGAGTGGCACTCGGCGCACTGGTAGTTCCAGTTCTGATCCCGGCTTGTCCAATGCAGATCATGACGATGATCTAGCGGCTCATCCGGGTAGAGATGGAACCAGCGCTGCCCGCCCGCGTCCTTGGCGCGGCTGTCCCAGGCGATGCCAAGGCTCTGCAGCCGCCCGCCCGGAAGGGGAATGAGGTACTGCTGCAAGGGCCACCAGCCAAAGGTATAAGGGACGGGATAGTCATGGAGTTCGCCGTCCGGACCATCGGTGCGGACCATGAAGTCACCATCCTTGCGGAAGAAGCGCGAGGTGACGCCGTGCGCGGTGAATTCGACGCCGTCGAAATCGCCGAGAACTGTTTCCTCGGTGGCCTCGGTCATGGCGAGGTCATGATAGGAGCCACGCCACCGCTCAAGCTCCACCTGATGGCACTCGCCACAGACCTGGCTGCCGACATAGGTGGGCTGAGGCGCGCTCGCAAGCGCGGGCGCGGCGGTCAACAGGATCGCAAGCATTGCGTCGCGGAAGCCGTTGGCGAAGGGGCTCATAGGGAGAGGGTCTCGGGCTTCCAGCTACGCTGCGTCAAGGGATGTCCTGTATGCGCCAAGCGGCGCGGGGCCGGGGGAAACCCGCCCCCCCCCCGGCAACACCCCCCCAACCCGCCCATACGAAAGGGGAATTTTGAGGCTGTTAAACCACGGGGGGCCG
>NZ_JAAIJR010000011.1 GCF_010915725.1 Thiorhodococcus mannitoliphagus | reverse complement strand
GCCATGATGCGTTTCCTGAGATGCATAAGTGGCTTGCACGCTATCCCAAGAAGCCACATCAATGCAAGGCCGCACTCTGGTGGAGAAGATTCGTCCGCATCAGTGCGAGGTCGACGTGGTCGGCGTGCGCGTGGCGGATCGCTACATCTACGGCTATGGCTTGGACTACAAGCGCTATTTTCGCAACGCGCGTGGTATTTATGCCGTGGCGGACGAAGACGTGTGACCGCTCGTGGTCCTCGGGTTATTTTGTAAAATGCCAATATAATTAAAGGCTTTTTGACTCCTGGGGTCTTTTGTTCCATCCTCACCCTAGTCGCCGGGTGCGGCTGCATTGGTCTTTGAGTGTCGATGCAGCGGACGCGTCCCGGATCCCAAAAAACGAGGTCTCGGGGAGCGGATCAATCTGCTCACTTTGGCAGACCCCAGAGGAGGATGGCCAATGTCTAGCTTGGAGAGTTATCGCAACTCGCATGTCGAACTCAGACAGATGATCGATGATCTGAGGGCGATCCTACGTCCGGATCTTCTGCAGATTCGACCCAATGCCAAGACCGCTTATCAACTGCTCTGTGATCTCGGCGTGAAAGTGCGCACCCACCTCGCCGAAGAAGATCGCAGCATCTATCCGACGCTGCTGATTCACGAAGATCCGCGCGTCAAGTCCATCGCCTGGGGCTTCATCAGCGGCGAGAAGCCATTGCGAAAGATCTTCGACGACTACCACAAGCGCTGGCTGAAGGACTGCGACTTCAACTTCACCGAGGCATTTCTTGCCGAGACCCATGAGGTCTTCGAGATGGTGGCGCAACGCATCGACCGCGAAGAGCAGGTGCTGCTGCCCAAGCTCGTCGAGATTGGTCTCTTTCAAGATCGGCGTGGCTCGAGCCGCGCTGGCTAGACGGCCGTCCTGCCGTCCGTCCTTCTTGTCGACGCCTAGAATCCTTGAGGGCACAAATGGCTTGCAGGTGAGTCAAATTTCGATGAAGCGTCCGACCATCCAAGGCCGTCGGGGTCGGGATCGAACCGACGATAGCGATGCCGATGGCATGACTCCTCGGTCTGAGGCGAAGCCTCGCTAAGGTGTGTTCCTGGAGTTGGCGGCGTGCCGGGGCGCTTGTATCCGGCTCATAAAGGGCGCCCTTGAGCGGTTGTGTCGATCGGTCGGGGTCCTTGCTCGGCAGGCGTGAGTTGTTATCTGAGAACCGGCAGTGGCGCGATGTCCTGCTGGCGTTTGTCGTTATGCGTTTGGTTTCCCGGGCACTCTTAGGTAGACTTGCGAGCCTTTATTGAAGGCGGTGTGTGCATGGGTCTTCTTGCGATCATTGGCGGCTCAGGGTTTAAGAGCTTGCCGGGCTTGCAGCAGTTGGATGCGCGTCAGCTCGAAACACCTTATGGAGATACCTCGGCGCCCGTGACGCGTGGTCGTCTCGGTGAGGCCGAGGTTCTGTTCATTCCGAGGCATGGACCCTCGCATCATCTACCGCCGCACCGGATCAACTACCGGGCAAATCTCTGGGCGCTGCGTGAGAGCGGCGCTGATCGCGTCATCGGCTTGGCGGCGGTTGGTGGCATCACTCCAGCTTTCGGCCCTTGTGTGATTTCGGTGCCGGATCAGGTAATCGACTACACGCACGGGCGCGAGCACACGCTCTACGACGGAACGACAGGTGAGGTGGAGCACATCGACCTCACGGCTCCCTATTCTGATGCGCTGAGACAGGCGCTTATCGACGTCTGCTCGGAATGCGGACAGTCAATCGTGCCTCATGGATGCTATGGGGCAACGCAAGGGCCGCGCCTCGAGACGGCGGCCGAGATCAGGCGTTGTGAGCGGGACGGTTGCGACATGGTTGGAATGACGGGCATGCCCGAGGCTAGCCTCGCACGTGAGCTTCGTCTGTGTTACGCGAGTCTCGCTTTCGTTGTTAATTGGGCCGCCGGTAAGAGCGGCAGCATCATTACCATGAAGGAGATCGAGGAGAATCTCGACCTCTGCGCCGAGCGGGTCATGGCTGTGCTTACGGCGGCAGCTCAGAGCTGCTGATCGCATTCGGCCTTGGCACGATCGCTTGGGGCTGGGATCTAGGGTTGATCGTTACAGAAAGACTGCATGCTTGCAGGAGTAATACAAAATGGCTAGCTCGGAAAACACCTCTTCTCGCGCGGGTATCGGCTTCCTGCCGAAGCTCATTCTCTGGTCGGTTGTGATCGCTTTCGGATATCTCTACCTCGGCTCGATCGATCGTGAAGGGGGTGGTCCATCCACGGCCTCTTCCCTGATCGACAAGCTCGCTGAGCTGAGCCCAATTCCTATCTCGGCGCTGCCCGGCATGTCGAACGACAGCGAGCCCTCAAGTGCGGAGTCTGAGGTTGCCGCATCGGATGCGCCCGCTGCGAAAAAGGAGCAGGAGGCGAAGCCGGTCAGCGATGCTGAGTCGGCTGTCTTTGCAAAGTCGCTCATGAAGGCGGAGGAAGTCCCGGTGGCGAAGCCGCCGGTGGTGCAAGCCGCTGAGGTTCCAGCCAAGGCCGAGGCACCAGTTGCACCGCAGCGGCAAGCCGCGGTTGCGCCCCCGGCGGCATATCCGGCATGGCCCTCGCAGCCGCAGCCGCAGCCGCCGGCGCCGGCGCAGCAGCCTCGCGTTGAGCCGGCTAAGGCTCCCCTGTCAGAGCCGGTTACGGCCGCGCAGCCGGCAAGCCGGGCTGATGAAGCTGCGGTGGAGGATGCCGAGGCTGTCGTCGTCGCGCCGCCGCATCCCGCGATGAGGCCGCCGGCACGCCCGATGCCCCAGGATTGGAGCGCGATGCAGGAGCAGCGCAAGCAAATGCTCTCTCAGATTGAAGCCATGCGTCGCGATGCCGACGAGAGGATGCGTCAATACTGGGAGCGTATGAGGACGTCTGCGCCTGCGGCTGCGCCCTACGGCTATCCTGGCTATGCGCCAGGCTATGCTCCGGGCTACGCGCCCGGCGCTTTCGCCCCGCAGCGCTGATCGAGGGTCTTCTGCGGCGAGTCAGGCGACTCGCCGCAGAAGGTGTGGCGCGCAATCCGTCCTTGCGGATGCTTGATGATGAATGTATAGTTCACGGGCTTAAGGAGTAGGCGGATCTAGTCGATAACCACGGTTCAAGAGGCCCCGTTTAGGGGTTTTTTTATCGCTCGCGAAAGAGTGTCATGACCTTGCCGAATGGGCACAATGACACGGTTAAGAGGTTGGGCCGCTGGCCCAATTTTTGTTTCTGAAGGGCGGAATCAATGCAGCCTGCCGATAGCCATCTCACAGCGCTGGCGCGCCGTGTCGTCGAGCCCATGGGCTACGAGCTGGTTGGCGTGGAGTACTTCCAGCACGGTGGTGACGCCACGCTTAGGATCTATATCGACCACGAGCGCGGTGTCGATCTGGACGATTGTACGGCGGTGAGTCATCAGCTGAGCGGTGTGCTCGATGTCGAGGATCCCCTGTCGGGGCATTACGACCTCGAGGTGTCTTCCCCCGGGCTTGATCGCCCCTTGGTGTTTCCGGAGCATTTCGAGCGCTTCGTCGGCAGCCGGGTTAGGGTGCGACTTGCCGAGAAGATTGAAGACCGGCGCAAGCTCGACGGCCAGTTGCTCGGCTACGCCGACGGCGCAATCCGGCTCGATGCGGACGGTCGTCAGTGGGAGATACCGCTGGCGAGCATCGAGTCAGCACGCTTGGTGCCGAAGCTCTAAAGGCAGGAGTCGATCTTTAAAGATGCGAGCTACAAAGGCTCGCCCCGAAGTCGCTGGGTGCTGAATCGAGGCCGGTTAGCTCTATCTAGGGCTCAATCAGTCTGGAATGAGAAGGTTGCGATCTTCTACTTCCACGTTCTCAGTCGAGTCTTGTCGGTGAGAATGGCGGGGCGCGCCAGCCCCGGGCGGGAATTGTCGCGAGTCGGCGTTTCCCTAATGCTCTGAGTTGGACATAAAGTGGAATGAGTAAAGAGATCTTACTGGTCGTTGAGGCCGTTTCCAACGAGAAGGACGTCCCCGAAGGTGTCATCTTCGAGGCCATCGAGGCTGCGCTCGCCTCGGCGACTCGCAAGAAGCACGGCGGTGAGATTGAGGCGCGCGTCAGCATCGACCGCAAGACCGGCGACTACAGGACCTTCCGCCGTTGGGAGATCGTGCCTGACCCCGAAGAGGGGGTGTTGGAAGCGCCGGCGCGTCAGATCACTCAGTCCGCAGCGGCCTATCTGGAGCCGGAACTCGGTCTCGGGGACTTCATCGAAGAGGAGATCGAATCCGAACTCTTCGGCCGCATCGCCGCTCAGACCGCCAAGCAGGTCATCGTTCAGAAAGTGCGTGAGGCCGAGCGGGCGAAGATCGTCGATGCCTTCGGGGAGCGCAAAGGCCAGTTGGTAACCGGCATCGTCAAGAAGGCGGAGCGCGGGACCATCGCCCTCGATCTAGGTAACAACGCCGAGGCGCTCGTTCCCCGCGACCACGTGATCCCGCGCGAGTCGGTCCGGCCCGGCGACCGCCTGCGCGGCTATCTTTACGACGTGCGCTCAGAGCCCAAGGGGCCTCAGCTCTTCGTCAGCCGCACCGCACCCGAACTCCTGATCGAGTTGTTCAAGCTGGAGGTGCCCGAGGTCGGTGAGGGTTTGATCCAAATCCTAGGGGCGGCGCGCGATCCCGGGTCGAGGGCCAAGATCGCGGTGCGCACTTCGGATCCGCGCATCGATCCTGTCGGTGCTTGTGTCGGCATGCGTGGGTCGCGCGTCCAGGCAGTTTCCAACGAACTCAATGGCGAGCGTGTCGACATCATTCTCTGGGATGATAATCCGGCCCAGTTCGTCATCAATGCCATGTCGCCTGCGGACGTGGTCTCCATCGTCATCGACGAGGAGGCGCGCAGCATGGACGTCGCGGTCAAGGAGGAGAATCTCGCCCAGGCCATCGGTCGTTTCGGTCAGAACGTTCGGCTCGCAACCCAGCTCAGCGGCTGGGAACTCAACGTGATGAACGAGCAGGATGCTGCGGCCAAGAGCGAGCAAGAAGCGCTCCGCTCCGTCCAGACATTCATGGAGTTGCTCGATATCGACGAGGGTTTCGCGACGCTGCTTGTCGAGGAAGGATTTACCAGCATCGACGAGGTGGCCTATGTCCCGCTCGCCGAAATGCAGGCAATCGACGAGCTTGATGACGACGCTATCGAGATGTTGCGCGAGCGCGCTAAGGATTACTTGCTGACCCGGGCCATCGCGAGCGAAGAGGGCGCGGACGAGACAAGCGAGACGAGCTTAATGACGTTGGAAGGGATGGATGAGTCCCTGGTCGAGGCCCTTCAGGCCTGCGGCGTCGGGACGCTCGAGGATCTTGCAGAGCAGTCGGTCGACGAGCTCATGCAGATCGAAGGCATGGATGAAGCGCGTGCCGCCAGCTTGATCATGAAGGCTCGCGAGCCCTGGTTCGCGAATGCCCCAGAGGAATAGAGGTACAAAGGTCAGTCCATGAGTGAAGTCACGGTCAAGCAGCTCGCCTCAACGGTCGGCATTCCGGTCGAGCGCCTCCTTACCCAATTGAACGAGGCAGGTATCAGCGCGAGTGGCGCGGATACCACCTTGACGGAGCAAGAGAAGCTCAAGCTTCTCGGCTACCTGCGTCGCAGTCACGGCAAGAGCGAAGACGATGACGAGGCGGCGGCGCCCAGTCAGGTCACGCTCAAGCGCAAGTCTGTGAGCGAGCTGCGGCAACCGGCCGCGGCGCCTCGCAGTACGGCGGGCGTGCGCCCTCCACCGGCGTCGCGTAGCGGCAAGACGGTCAGCGTCGAGGTGCGTCGCAAACGGACCTACGTCAAGCGCGGCGCCGACTCAGGTGCCGCCGGGCCGAGCGCCGCTTCGGCGCCACGGCGTGACTCTGGAGATCGCGGTCGCGGCGGTCGTGGGCGCTCGGCGCCTGCGGCTGCGGCTTTCGACGAGACCAAGCGACGTACCGAGCTAGAGGCGCTCCGTGCTGAGCAAGAAGCGCGTCGGCTCGCTGATCAGGAAGATCAAGAGCGCGTCGCGCGTGAAGAAGAGCTGCGGCGGCGCGAAGAGGCAGAGGCCCGCCGCGCCGAGGAAGAGGCGCGGCGTCGCGTCGAAGACGAGGAGCGAGCGCGTCAAGAGCTTGAGGCTGCGGCCGCCAGCGAGACCTCAGGCCAAGCCGATCTAGCCGAGGTGCCAGACAAGGATGACGCCGTGCCGCGCCGCGCCGAGCCCGCCAAGCCCAAGAAGCTGGCCAAGAAGGCCGGTGAGGAATTGGAGAAGGAGCGCGTGGGCAAGAAGACCGCGAGGAAAGACGCGACGCGTTCCCGCGATTCGAGCAATGCCGCTCGAGCCGACTACGAAGAGGTCGATGGCGCGGGAGCAGGTCGTGGTCCCCGTCGCAAGAGGAAGTCGGGCAGACCACAGCTCCAGGATAAGCATGTCTTCCAACGGCCAACCGCACCTGTGGTGCGCGAGGTCGAGGTCCCAGAGACTATCTCGGTCGCGGATTTGGCGAACCGTATGTCGGTCAAGGCCTCCGAGGTCATCAAAGAGCTCTTCAAGCAGGGCATGATGGTGACCATCAATCAGAGCCTTGATCGCGATACCGCGACGATCGTCGTCGAGGAATTGGGACATAAGGTCATCGTGGCCGATGAGCGGGATGCCGAAGGCACGCTGATGGACGAAGTCGAAGAGCAGGAAGGTCAGCATGAGGCCCAGTCGCGTCCGCCAGTCGTGACCATCATGGGTCACGTCGACCACGGTAAGACGTCACTGCTCGACTACATCCGCCGCACACGTGTCGCTTCCGGCGAGGCCGGTGGCATCACCCAGCATATCGGCGCTTATCACGTCGAGACGGAAAAAGGCACTGTCTGTTTCCTCGACACGCCCGGCCATGCCGCCTTCTCCTCAATGCGGGCGCGCGGCGCCAAGGTCACCGACATCGTCATCCTGGTGGTGGCAGCCGATGACGGCGTGATGCCGCAGACGATCGAGGCCATTCAGCACGCTCGAGCGGCCAAGGTGCCTCTCATCGTGGCCGTCAACAAGATGGATAAGCCAGAGGCCAACCCCGATCGGGTGATGCAGGAGCTGACGCAGCACGACGTCCTGCCCGAGGAGTGGGGTGGCGACACCATGCTCGTCAAGGTCTCCGCCAAGGCCGGCGACGGTATCGATGACTTGCTGGACGCCATTCTGCTGCAGTCGGAGGTACTCGAACTGACGGCTCCGGTCGACGGGCCGGCGCGTGGCGCCATCGTCGAGTCCAGTTTGGATAAGGGCCGTGGGCCAGTGGCCACCGTTCTGGTGCAGACAGGAACCCTCAGGCGCGGCGACATCATCGTCAGCGGCGGCGAGTATGGTCGTGTGCGTGCCATGTTCGACGAGGCTGGTGCCCCGGTCGAGTCTGCCGGTCCTTCGATTCCAGTCCAGGTCCTGGGCCTCTCCGGAACGCCCAATGCCGGCGATGACGTCATCGCCGTGAGTGATGAGCGCAAGGCCCGCGAAGTGGCCGATCTGCGCTCCGCGAAGCTGCGTCAGAGTCGTTTCGACGAGCAACGCGGCGCGAGCCTGGATCAGCTTTTCTCGCAGCTTAAAGATGGCGAGCAGAAGTCTGTCAACCTTGTCATCAAGGCGGACGTGCAGGGCAGTCTGGAGGCGCTCAAGGACAGCCTCCTCAAGCTCACCAATGATGAGGTCAAGGTCGCCATCGTGGCTTCGGGTGTTGGCGGCATCACCGAGTCTGACGCCAACCTGGCTTTCACCTCGAATGCCATTCTGCTCGGCTTCAACGTGCGTGCGGATGCCGCTGCCCGTCGGGTGGTGGAGGACAAGGGCCTGGACCTGCGCTACTACAGCATCATCTACGAGCTGATCGACGAGGTGAAGCATGCCATCTCCGGCCTCCTGAGCCCCATTGTCACCGAGGAGATCATTGGCCTAGCCCAGGTGCGCGACGTCTTCCGCTCGTCCAAATTCGGCGCAATCGCCGGCTCGATGGTGGTCGAGGGCGCCATCCGTCGCAACAGTCCGATTCGCGTCCTGCGCGACAATGTCGTCATCTACGAGGGCGCGCTCGAGTCACTGCGTCGCTTCAAAGAGGATGTCAGCGAGGTCAAGTCAGGAACCGAGTGCGGCATTGGCGTCAAGAACTACAACGACGTCAAGCCTGGTGACCAGATCGAGGTCTTTGAGCGCACCGAGAGGGCTCGCGTCCTGTGAGTGAGCGTGAATTCGATCGTACCGAGCGCATCGGTGCCGAGCTGCAGCGTGTCCTTTCGGTCACGCTGCGCGACCAGGTGAAGGACCCAAGACTCGCCAATATCACGGTGCACGAAGTTCGGGTGACCAAAGATTTGGCGCATGCCAAGGTCTTCTTCACCTGCTTTCCGACCGACGAAGACACGGCAACGCAAGCCCAACTCCTGAACGGCCGTCTCGCCGGCTTTCTTCGGCATGCGCTCGCGAAGGAAGTCCGCTTACGCACTGTTCCTCAGCTGCACTTCGTGCATGATGAGTCCATTGGCTATGGTGAGCGCCTCTCGTCGCTGATCGATCAAGCCGTGGCCGCGTCCGAGGTCACGGATCCGCAAAGCGCGGACCAGGAGCGCTGAGCCCATGGGACGCCGCCGCAATCCGGGACGCAATGTCACCGGCATCCTACTGTTGGATAAGCCACTCGGCTTGACCTCGAACGACGCGCTGCAGCGTGTCAAACGCCACTATCGCGCAGCCAAGGCTGGCCACACCGGCAGTCTGGATCCGCTCGCAACTGGCCTACTGCCATGTTGCCTAGGTGATTCCACCAAGTTCTCGGCCTTCCTGCTGGACGCCGACAAACGGTATCGGGTGCGGGTGCGGCTGGGGATCACCACGACGACGGCCGACGCCGAGGGCGAGGTGTTGGAGACCTTGCCGGTCGAGGGCGTCGACGAGGACCGCTTGCGGCAAGTCTTGGTCAAGTTCACTGGGGGCATCGACCAGTTGCCGCCCATGTATTCTGCGCTGAAGCACCAGGGGCAACGGCTCTACAAGCTTGCTCGGCAGGGTGTCGAGGTCGAGCGCCAGCCGCGCCGTATCGACATCCACGCGCTCGATCTGGTGTCCTGCGACCTGCCCGAGATCGAGCTGGATGTCCATTGCTCCAAGGGTACCTATGTGCGCACCCTGGCGGAGGACATCGGCAAGGCGCTGGGCTGCGGCGGCCATGTCATCGAACTCAGACGCACCGGTGTAGGGCCGTACCTCGAGTCCGCTGCGCCCTTCATCTCCCTTGACGAGGTCGCAGCGCTTGCCGACCAAGGGGATTTTGCAGCCCTGGACGCACTGCTGCTGCCGCTGGATACCGCGCTTGGACACTGTCCGGCGGTCCGGCTCTCAGAGGATGCGGCCTTCTATCTGCGTCAGGGGCAAGCGGTTCTGGTGCCGCAGGCACCGACCGATGGTTTGGTGCGCCTCTATGATGCGTCCGCCCGCTTCGTCGGCGTGGGCGTCATCAGTGACGATGGTAAGGTGCAGCCGAAGCGTCTGATCTAGGGGCTCTCAACGCTAGCGCCTAAAGTGCTCGGAGCCTCTGTTCGAGCGGTCGGTGCAGCGACAGACTTCTCAGAAGCACTCGAATTTCGACCCGTTTTATCGACCGGCTGAATCCCCCTGAAGTCATTGTCGGGTGGATTCTCCTGGCGGCTCAGGCTGCTGGGCATGGCCTTTTCCTTCATCCTTGAAGACACTTAGGAGACTGCAATGACGATGACCGCTGAGGACAAGAAGACGATCGTTGACGAATACGCGCGTGGCGAACGTGATACCGGCTCGCCCGAGGTCCAGGTTGCGCTGCTGACGGCACGCATCCAGCAACTGACCGAGCACTTCAAAGAGCACAAGCATGATCACCACTCCCGCCGCGGACTGGTACGCATGGTCAACTCCCGCCGCAAGCTGCTCGACTATCTGAAGCGCAAGGATCTGGACCGCTATCGTGATCTGATTTCGCGTCTGGGGCTGCGTCGCTAAAGCGATTGTCGGACAATCTCATCGCCGATGGCAGCGGATCGAGGTTCGCCTTCAAGGAGCACCGCCGGTGCGACAGGGAAGGCGGATCTCGAGATACCTCTGCTGGTATGAGCTTCGACAGAAATCGCCTAAGATGCGTCCCACTCTCGGCAAGCGGACGGCCGCTTTGCGACCGTCCGCTTGCCGGCTCGCCGCAGCCCCTGGGCCGCACCGCGAGCAGACAGCAATCGCTGCCGCCCGTTCTCTTGCTGGCTCGAGCCAAGGTCGGAGTGCACCAGGGTCCGCAGCCCAGACGGCCCAAACACCCCCCGAGGATTTTTCCGTGATTCCCACTCCCATCGTTAAGCAATTCCAATTCGGAGACCAGACAGTCAAGCTGGAGACCGGCGAGATCGCGCGCCAGGCCGATGGTGCTGTCATGGTCGACATTGACGACACCGTGGTCCTCGTCACCGTGGTTGTGGACAAGCGCCCCGGCGTCGAGCGTGACTTCCTGCCCTTGACGGTCGACTATCAGGAAAAGACCTATGCCGCCGGGCGCATTCCAGGTGGCTTCTTTCGCCGCGAGGGACGTCCGAGCGAGGGCGAGATTCTCACCGCGCGACTCATCGACCGACCGATCCGCCCCCTGTTCGCCGATGGCTTTACCCGCGAGGTTCAGATCATTGCGACTGTCAAGTCGCTGAATCCCGCAGTCAATCCTGAAATCCCGGCCTTGATCGGCGCCTCGGCGGCGCTGGCCGTGTCGGGCTTGCCCTTCAATGGACCCATTGGCGCCGCGCGTGTCGGCTACAAGAACGGCGAATACATCCTCAATCCGGCGGTTGTGGGGCTGAGCCCTGATTCCGATCTCGATCTCATCGTTGCCGGTACCGACAAGGCCGTGCTGATGGTCGAGTCCGAGGCGCGCGGCCTCTCGGAAGAGGTGATGCTAGGCGCCGTGCTCTTCGGCCACGAGCAACTGCAGGTCGTCATCCAGGCCATCCGCGAGCTGGCCGCCGAGGTCAACAAGGCACCGCTCGCGTGGTCGCCGCCTGAGGCCGATCTGGAGCTTGCCGACGCGGTTCAAAGCGGGTGCGGCGAACAAGTTGCGGCGGCCTATCAGATCAAGGTGAAGCAAGAGCGCTACGCTGCACTGGACGCCGCGCGCGCGGTCGTCATTGAGCGGCTCTGTGCGGGCGACGCACCCAAGTGGACGGAGCTGCAGGTGCGGGCGGCCATCGAAAAGCTCGAGAAGAAGGTCGTTCGTGAGTCGATCCTCTCCGGTAATCCACGCATCGACGGCCGTGACGGCAAGACGGTGCGCCCGATCACCATCCGCACCGGCGTCCTGCCGCGCACCCACGGCTCGGCGCTCTTCACCCGCGGCGAGACCCAGGCAATCGTCGTCACGACGCTCGGCACCGAGCGCGACTCGCAGATCATCGACGCACTCGACGGCGAGCGCCGCGAGCACTTCATGCTGCACTACAACTTCCCGCCCTTCTGCGTGGGAGAGTCGGGGCGCGTCGGCAGCCCCAAGCGTCGCGAGATCGGCCACGGCCGTTTGGCCAAGCGCGGCGTCCTTGCCATCATGCCGAGCATTGAGGAATTCCCCTATTCGGTCCGTGTGGTCTCGGAGATCACCGAGTCGAACGGCTCCAGCTCCATGGCCAGCGTCTGCGGCACCAGTCTGGCGCTCATGGACGCCGGTGTGCCCATCAAGGCGCCGGTGGCCGGTGTCGCCATGGGTCTGATCAAGGAAGGCGAGCGATTCGCCGTTCTGACCGACATCATGGGCGACGAGGACCACCTCGGCGACATGGACTTCAAGGTTGCCGGCACGGGCGAGGGCATCAACGCCCTGCAAATGGATATCAAGATCGAGGGCATCACCAAGGAGATCATGGAGATCGCCTTGGCCCAAGCGAAGGATGGTCGGATGCACATCCTTGGCGAGATGAACAAGGTGATCGACAGCCATCGCTTGGAGATGTCCGAGCACGCGCCGCGCATCATCGAGTTCAAGATCCATCCCGAGAAGATCCGCGACGTCATCGGCAAGGGCGGCTCCGTGATTCGCTCCATCACCGAAGAGACTGGCGCGACCGTCGATATCAACGACGACGGCGTGGTCAAGATCTTCTCCGTCGAGAAGGCCGCGGGCGAAGAGGCCAAGAAGCGGATTCGCCTCATCACTGCAGATGTCGAGGTCGGCAAGATCTACGAGGGTAAGGTTGCGCGGCTCATGGACTTTGGCGCCTTCGTCACCATCTTGCCCGGACGTGATGGCTTGGTTCATATCTCTCAGATCTGCGAGGAGCGCGTCCAGTCCGTGAGCGACAAGCTCAAGGAAGGTGATGTGGTGCGCGTGAAGGTGCTCGAAGTCGACAAGCAGGGCCGTATCCGCCTCAGCATGAAGGCCGTCGAGCCTGGGGAGTGATACTGAGGAGTGATGCTGGGCGCTTCGCCCGGCAGGGCGGATCGCTCTTCAGGATCCGCCCTTGGTCACTCCATAGGAAGCGCCCATCAACTGTTTCCCGATGTGAGCGATCCCGTCCGAAATCCCCCCTGGCCCCCCTTTGCGAAAGGGGGGAAGTTGTTGATGGTCACTTTCATAGAGCGAAAGGCGCCTAGCACATTCCGCGAATGGTTTTCGCGGAACGCAGATGATCCCGAAGTCTCCTCGTCAAAATAGGCTGGCCGCTGTCCCGGTCAGCTTCCTACCTTGAACTGAGCGACCATGGACGCGAGTTCACGCCCGAGGTCGGCGAGTTCCGCGGCCATCTGTGCCGCGCGCTCGGCCTCCTCGGCCGTGGCGAGGCTCGCAGCGTGGATCCTGCTAACTTGTGAATCGATGGCGTCGGTCGCCTCGGATTGGCCGAGCACCGCGCTGGAGATGTCCCCGCTCATCTGATTGATCGAGGCGATGGCTTCCGCGATGCCATCGAACGTCCGATTGGTGTCATTCGCCAGGGCAACCGCAGTGGTCGCCTTCTCGTGGCTGGCGCTGATCGTGCTGCTGACAGCCGCTGAGCCACTCCGCAAGCGCTCGAGGATCTCCGCGATCTCGATCGTCGACTCCTGTGTCTTGGAAGCAAGCGTGCGCACCTCTTCGGCCACCACGGCGAAACCGCGTCCCTGTTCGCCCGCGCGTGCCGCCTCGATCGCCGCGTTAAGCGCGAGCAGGTTGGTTTGCTCGGCGACCCCGTTGATGACGTCGAGCACCCGGTTGACGTTGCTCGTGTCCTGACCAAGCGTGATCAATGAGGTGGCTGCTTCATCGATCTCGGCGGCGAGTGCCTCGATCGCGGATCGCGAGTCCTCGACGATACCGCGGCCAGTGCTCGCCTGATCCTTAGCCTGATGTGCGGTGTCCGAGGCATGCTGCCCGTTGGCGGCGACCATGGCGATGCTCTGCGAGAGGTCGCTCAGGGAGGCGGCAACTCGGTCAGTCTCCTGCTGATGCTGGCGCAGCTGCTCGCTGATCTGGTGTGACACCTCGGCCGATCTGCCTGCCTGATCACGCAGACGATGGCTGGCGTCGACGACATTGGCAACCAGCGACTCGACCTTGGCGGCGAAGTGATTGAAGCCGTTGGCCAGGGCGTTGATCTCGACGACAGAGCCCGGGGCGAGCCGTTTGCTGAGATCACCCTCGCCCTGTCCGATGTCCTGGAGGGCCTCGGTGATGTATCGGAGCGGACGCAGAACCAGAAAAATGATGCCGCCGCCGATGCCCAACGCCACGAGGAGCGTCAGCCCGCTGACCGCAAGTATGGTCATCTGGGTGCCATCCAGTCGCGACGTTGTCGCGCTTGAGACCTCAGTGCGCTTGCTGTCCGTGATCTGTCCGAGCGCCGCGAGCGCCGTCGTCACGCGACGCGTGGCCGCCTGCTGACTAGCGACGGCAGTGGCTTGCGCCTCGCGGCTCTCAGTGATCGCGGCGGCGGTCAGTGCAAGCGACTCCGGCGCGTCGAGCAGTTGCGCCTTGAGCTGCGCGAGCTGCTGCTGGAGACCCTGGTCACCCGGGTCCGCGTCGCTATTGGCGAGCAGTGCGGCGAGCTGCTTGAGCGCGGAGTCAATGCTCTCGATCAAGGGCCTCAGCCGATTCTCGACCAGGGTGGTAAGACTGCTGGCGTCATGCGGTTGGATGATGGTGCCCGTGAGCGCGGCAAGACTCGCGATCTCGAGCTGAATCTGCGCGATCAGATCCTTGGCCCGGCGGATCTCGTCACTGATGAGCCGCTTCCCGGCCTCGCGGTATTGCTCCACTTGATCGCGAGCGGGCGGGTCGTCGGGCGCTGCCCGCAGGAGCTTCTTCATCGCGATCTGCGCGCTGAGCGCCATGAAGTCGACGTCGTTCGAGAGGTCTGCTGCGCTGGACTGCAACAGGGCGAAGGTGGTCTCGAGTTCGGCAGCGAGCGACCTTTGCTGCTCGCCGAGTCGCAGGATCTCACGCGTTCGTTGGAAGACATGGGTATCGGCGCTCAGCAGGCTCGCGAAGGCGTCGTTCAGCCCTTGCAGCTCGGCCTCTGTTCGCGTCGACTGCAGTAATGGGTTCGACAGCGCGCTGTGCAGCGCAGCCATTGACTCGCGGCTGGCGGACTCGAGTGCCGAGCGGTCCGCCGCCGCCTGCAGCGCATTGCTGCTCGCCGCAGCCATGATCTGCGATTGCCTGACGAGCAAACCTTGCACCGCGGTCAGGATCTCGCTGCGGTTCGCCTGGATCTCGGAGATCTCGATCAAGTCGCGCTGTGATCCCCGAATCTCGCCATTGCTCATGATGCTAACCCCGCTCAGCAGGGCTAGGGCGGCAGCATTGATGACGAGGAGCAAGACGAGGAGCTTGCGGATGGAGAGCGCGGAAACCGCGCTTTTGGAGCGTTTCATGGCGAGTATCCGGCGTTACCTAGACCTGAAAGCCGTCCCTGGTCCTTGTCCTTGCCAAGCATAGTCGCGCTAGATTATCAGTCTTGTTCAGGACCAGAGTGCGTCGGGGATCACGCTTTCCATGAGATCCGCCGTTTCGGCGACGACCAGGACTAGAGTTCAGGCGCTTGCGTGCCCGAAAAAGCAGATTCCGGGAGGGCTGACTCAAGGAGTCCCCGCGTCGATATCCGCGCAGCTCGGCTCAGCGTCCCGGTTTGCGCCCCAGGGAAATCCCCGCGATCACGACAGCCAGGGTCACGACGGCGACGATCAAGGTCGCTAGCGCATTGATCTGCGGCGAGACGCCCATGCGGACGCTTGAGTAGACGACCATCGGCAGGGTTGTCGCACCTGGCCCTGAGACGAAGCTGGCGATGACCAGATCATCGAGCGAGAGGGTGAAGGCGAGCAGCCAGCCGGAGAGCAGGGCTGGCGCGATCAGTGGCAGGGTGATCTGTCGGTAGACGCCGAGCGGGCGGGCGCCGAGATCCATGGCGGCCTCTTCCAGCGAGGCATCCATCTGGCCGAGGCGTGAGCGCACGACGACGGCGACATAGGCCATGCTGAAGGTGATGTGGGCGATGGTGATGGTGGTGAAGCCGCGTCCGTCCGGCCAGCCGATCAGCTCCCGCAGGGCGACGAAGAGCAGCAGCAGCGAGAGGCCGATGATGACATCCGGCATCACCAGCGGGGCGGTGAGCAGTAGCTCGAGACCGGTCCGTCCACGAAAGCGCCCATGCCGGACCAGGGCGTTCGCCGCCAAGGTGCCCAGCACCACGGCGACCGTGGCATTGGTCGCCGCGATGCGGATGCTCAGCCAGGCCGCGTCGAGGAGCTGGCGGTTGTGCAAGAGTTCGCCGTACCACTTCACCGAGAACCCGGACCAGACGGTTACCAGCCTGGATTCGTTGAAGGAATAGAAGATCAGCAGCAGGATGGGGACGTAGAGAAAGGCGTATCCAAAGGCCAGGACTCCGAGCAGTGGCCAGGCGCGGCGCTTCATGGCTGAGTCTCATCCATGGTCTGCTGCATGCGCTGCATGAGGACGAAGGGCACGACGAGCAGCCCGAGCAGCAGAATGGCGAGCGCCGACGCCAGCGGCCAGTCCTGGTTGGAGAAGAACTCGGTCCAGAGCAGTTTGCCGACCATGAGGCTGTCCGGGCCGCCAAGCAGGTCCGGGATGACGAACTCGCCGACCACCGGGATGAACACCAGCATGCTGCCCGCGATGATCCCCGGCTTGGACAGGGGCAGGGTGATCTCGACGAAGGCCCGCATCGGCCGGCAACCGAGGTCTTCGGCGGCCTCCAGCAAGGTGGGATCCAGTCGGGTCAGGTTGGCGTAGAGCGGCAGGATCATGAAGGGCAGATAGGAATAGAGGATGCCGATATAGACGGCCGTCTGCGTATGCAGGATCTGCATGGGCTGATCGATGACGCCGAGCCAAAGGAGGAAGGTATTCAGCAATCCGCCGGAATTGAGGATGCCGATCCAGGCATAGACGCGGATCAGGAAAGAGGTCCAGAAGGGCAGCACGATCAACATCAGGAGCAGCACCCGCCAGCGCTCCGGCGCGGTTGCGATGGCATAGGCCATGGGATAGCCCAGCAGCAGGCAGAGCAGGGTGCAGACAAGGGCGACCCAGAGTGAGTTGAGAAAGGCCGCCAGATAGATGTCGTCCTCCCCAATCAGCATGAAGTTCCGCAGATTGATCTGGATCTGCAGCAGCCCGTCATCGATCCACTCCCAGAGCGCCGTATAGGGCGGCTGCGCCAGCGCCGGCTCGGCGACGCTGATCTGCAGCACGATGACGAAGGGCAGCAGGAAGAAGACCCCGAGCCAGACATAGGGGATGCCAATGTTGACCAGGCGGCTCAGCCGACGGCTGCCCTGCGACTGTGGACCGGCGCCGATGCTCATTCGGTCAGGACCACGCCGCTGGTCGGTGACCACTCGACGCTGACATCCTGCTCCCATGTCAAGGCTTGCTCGGTACGCGGCTGGATGTTGGTGAGCGTCATCTCGACCAGCTGTCCGCCGTTGGCGCGGATGCGATAGATGGAGACGTCGCCCAGGTAGGCGATGTCCTCGACCACGCCGCTCAACCGATTGACGCCGTCCTCGGCGGGGCCATCGCTGAGCCGCATCTTCTCCGGGCGAATCGCGACCGTCACTGGCGTCCCGAGCGGATGCGGATGGAGGCTGCGCATCCGCAGGATGCCGCCGTGGCGTGCCTCGATCAGGACCTGGTCGCCTTCGCGCTCCATCACCTTGCCCTCGAACAGATTCACGGATCCGATGAACTCCGCGGTCAAGCGACAGTTCGGGAACTCGTAGATGGCTGTCGGTGTATCGACCTGCATGATCTGGCCCGCGTCCATGACGGCGATGCGCGTCGACATGGTCATGGCCTCTTCCTGATCGTGGGTGACGGTCACGAAGGTGATCCCGAGCCGCTCCTGCAAGTTGACCAGCTCGAACTGGGTGCTCTCGCGCAGACGCTTGTCGAGTGCGCCGAGCGGCTCGTCGAGGAGCAGGAGCTTGGGGTGCCGCGCCAGACTGCGTGCCAGGGCGACGCGCTGGCGCTGCCCTCCGGAGAGCTGGTCGGGGCGGCGTTTGCGAAGCTCCATGATCTTGAGCAGGTCCAGCATCTCGCCGACACGCTCCTGGCGCTCCTTCTTGGCAACGCGGTCCTGCTTGAGTCCGAACTCGACGTTCTGCTCCACCGTCATGTGCGGGAAGAGGGCGTAGGACTGGAACATCATGTTCACCGGGCGGGCGTAGGGAGGGACGTCGGTGACGTCCACCCCGTCGATGTAGATCCTGCCCGACGTCGGGTACTCGAAGCCCGCGAGCAGGCGCAGCAAGGTGGACTTGCCGCAGCCGGAGCTGCCGAGCAGTGAGAAGAACTCGCCCTTGAAGATGTTGAGGCTGACGTCATCGACCGCGTAGAGATCACCAAATGTCTTGGTGACACGGTCGATGCGCAGATAAGGAGGCGCTTTCGGATCCTGCCAGGGTTCGAGCAGGCGCCGTTCGTTGCTGACAGCCATGGGCGGGATCCGTTGTGCTCCTCAGCGATTGGACTTGATGCGGGTCCAGAGTCGGTTCAGGGTCCGGATCTCTCGGTCGCTGCGTTCGTTGGGCACGAAGAGACGCGCTTTCACCTCCGGCGGAGGATAGATCTCCGGATCCTCGCGCAGTTCTGCCTCGATGAGGGGCGTCGCCGCCAGATTGGGATTCGCATAGAAGACGTAGTCCGAAATATCGGCGATCACCTGGGGGTCGAGAAGGTAGGCGATGAAGGCATGGGCGGCGTCCGGGTGGGGGGCGTCCTTCGGGATGGCCATGACATCCGTCCACAGCGCGGCGCCTTCGCGCGGGATCCTGTAGGCGATCTCGATGCCCTTGTCAGCTTCCTCCGCGCGCTCCTGGGCCTGCAGCACGTCGCCCGAATAGCCATGCGCGACGCATAGCTCCCCGTTCGCCAAGTCGCTGATGTACTGTGACGAGTGGAAGTAGCGGATGTTGGCATGGACGCCCTTGATGACCGCGGCGGCGGCATCCAGGTCGGCCTTGTCGAGACTGTTTGGGTCTTTTCCCAGATAGGCGAGCGCGGCGGAGAAGACCTCGGTCGGGTCGTCGAGTAGGGCGATGCCGCAGTCCTTCAGCTTGGCGGCTTGCTCCGGATCGAAGATCAGCGCCCAGGTGTCGAGCTTGGCCTCGGCGCCGAGTGCCGCCTTGACCTTCTCGACATTCAGACCCAAGCCAGAGGTGCCCCACATGTAGGGGACTAGGTATTGGTTGCCGGGATCGATGGATGCGAGGCTGGCCATGATCTCCGGATCCAGCCTCTCGAGTCCGGGTAGCTTGGACTTGTCCAGCGGCTGATAGAGTCCGGCCTTGATATGACGGGCCGCGAAGGGGCGCGCGGTGGGGAAGATGACATCGTATCCGCTGCCGCCGGCGAAGAGCTTGGCCTCGAGCACCTCATTGGCGTCGTAGACGTCCAGCACCGGGCGGATGCCGGTGCGCGCTTGGAAGTTGGGGAGCGTGTCTTCGGCGAAATAGTCGCTCCAGTTGTAGAGATGCACTTGCTCCTCGGCCTGGACCGCCGGGCAGCAGCCGATGGCCAGGGCTGGGAGCAGGGCGCGCAGACCTTTGAGTCGATTGGTCAATTGTCACCTCTTGGAAATACCATCGTAACAATGGGGTCAGTTCGGGTGGTTCGGATCGGGTCGGCGAACAATGCTACTGCATGTCGGCGGTCTTGCGCATCGTTGTCGGGCGACCTCGCGTGGCGCCGATCTCGCGGTTGTCTTCGAGGTCGTTGGGTTGATTGACGTGCGGCTCTGGGGTGCTTTGGGGTAAAGGCCACCTCAGTCTTCTTGGTGCCGGCCGTTTCGAACTCCTGGCGGGGGCTTGGACGAGCGGGGGTGCGAACCCATTAACCGTTTGCATCACAAGATCATTTCGAGGACCTACTTTTGACCGATCGTGATCCACCGGAGTCGGGGCAGACCTTTCGAATCGGCACCGTTTCCCGTCTCACCGGGGTTCCGACCGATACCCTGCGCGTTTGGGAGCGCCGCTACCATGTTGTGACGCCCGTGCGGTCCGAAGCAGGCACTCGGCATTACGCGGCGGAGGACGTCGCACGCTTGTCCTTGATCAAGCGTCTCGTCGATGGTGGAGATGCTATCAGCAGTGTCGCCAACCTTTCCCTGCTGGATCTGCGTGAGCGGATGCGCGGTGCGCAGCTACCCGAGCGGTTCTCGATCACCGAGCGTCCCTGCTCCGTCTTGGTCTGCGGCGCCTATCTGGCGGACCGGCTGCGCGGGGAGTCCAGTCGCGAGCAAGGGATCGAGTTTCTGGGTTTCTTCAGCTCGCCCGATGCCTTGTTGGCGGCTCCACACCAGGAGCCTCCGGATGTCTTGGTGCTGGAACTCCCAACCCTGCATGCGGAGAGCGTCCGCGAGGTCAATCGACTGCTCCAGCGCTCCGGCGCCGCGCGTGCCCTCCTGGTCTACGGATTCGCGACTTGCTCGGCATTGCGTCTGCTCGATGGGAACCGCGTGATCGCGCGGCGCGCTCCGGTGGATGTCGATGCCCTCTGTCAGGACTGCATCGCGCTGGCGCCAGGGCTGCGTCGCCCAGCAGGGGGCGGTGAGGCGACGGTCTTGGAAGGACTGGGGGAGCCGGCTCCGCGTAAATTTTCCGACGCTGAGCTTGCGCGTCTCGCCGCTGTCTCGCCCGCAGGGGACTGCAACTGGTCGCGCCACCTGGTGGATCTGGTCGCGTCCTTGTCGGCGTTCGAGACCTATGGCTCGGAGTGCGTCGACCAAAGCTCAGAGGACCCGGCACTCATCACCTTCATCGGCGCATGCACGGTGCGGGCGCGGGCCTTGATGGAGGCGGCCTTGGAGCGCGCCGCGTCTCCGGAGGAGCCAGGCTCGGCGGAACCGCTAAACCCAGGCGACGCTTAGCGCTAGAATAGCGGCCCGGGCCCCGATGCCCCGTCGGTGCTCCGCTTACTCATCAGCTCCCTGGATTCAACCTATGATTTCGCTCCTGGACTATGGCGCGGGCAACGTCCGCAGTCTGCGCAATGCAATTCACGCCCTTGGCTTCAACCTGACCGAGATCCAGCGGCCAGAGGACATCCTCAAGGCCGAGCGGTTGATCTTTCCTGGGGTGGGCGCCTTTGGAGCGGCCATGGAGCGCCTGCACCGGCTTGGCTATGTCGAGCCTCTCAAGGCGTATCTGGCGGAGGGGCGGCCCTATCTCGGTATCTGTATCGGGCTGCAGACCCTGTTCGAGAGCAGCGAGGAATCGCCCGGCGTGGCAGGTCTCGGCCTGATTCCGGGGCAGATCCGTCGCTTTGACGCGCAAGCCCTGTCCGTTCCCCACATGGGTTGGAACGATGTGCGGGTCGAGCGTGCCTCGCCGCTCTTTGCCGACTATGCCGGGGAGAAACTCTACTTCGTGCACTCCTATCGTGCCGAGCCGAGCGCTGAGAATGCCGACTGGCGCCTTGCCACCACCGACTATGGCGCCGCCTTCCTCAGTGCCGTGCAAAAGGGGCGCGTCGGGGCGGTGCAGTTCCATCCGGAGAAGAGCGGCGAGGCGGGCCTGCGTCTGCTGCGTCACTTCTTGGCAGGTGAGGATCGCTCTGCCCCGGCCCTGGAGCGGCCAGCTCGTCAGGAGCCGACGCGCTTCGCCAAACGCATCATCGCCTGCCTGGATGTGCGCTCCAACGACGCGGGCGATCTGGTCGTGACCAAGGGCGATCAGTACGACGTGCGCGAATCGGGCGAGGTGCGGAACTTGGGTAAGCCCGTCGAGCTGGCGCAACGCTACTACGAGGAGGGCGCGGACGAGATCACCTTCCTCAACATCACCGGCTTTCGTGACTTCCCGCTGTCGGATCAGCCGATGCTGGAGGTCTTGAAGCGGACCTCTGAGAAGGTCTTCGTCCCGCTCACCATCGGCGGCGGTATCCGTGAGTTTACCGACGCCAAGGGTAAGCATTACTCAGCGCTCAGTGTGGCCGACGCCTATTTTCGCTCAGGCGCGGACAAGATCTCTATTGGCTCCGACGCCGTCTATGCCGTCGAGGCCTACAAGGCGCGCGGCGGTGAAAAGGACGGCAGCACCGCCATCGAGCAAATCGCCCGGGTCTACGGCAATCAGGCCGTCGTCATCTCGATCGACCCACGCCGCGTCTATGTCGATTCGCCCACTATGACCGATCACGTCACGGTGGAGACTCAGGTGCCGGGGCCGAATGGCGAGCGCTGCTGCTGGTTTCAATGTACGGTCAAGGGCGGACGCGAAGGCCGTGACGTCGATGTCGTCGAGCTGGCGCGGGCCTGTGAGGACCTTGGGGCAGGAGAGATCCTCTTGAACTCCATCGATCGCGACGGCACCGGGGCTGGCTTCGACATCGAGCTGGTTCGGGCCGTGCGGGAGGCCGTGAGCATCCCGGTCATTGCCTCCAGCGGCGCCGGCTGTGTCGAGCATTTCTCCGAGGTCTTCGAGGCGACCGGCGTGGAGGCCGCATTGGCTGCCGGCATCTTCCACCGTCGGGAGGTTCCCATCATGGCCGTGAAGACCTATCTGCGCGAACAAGGGATCGAGACCCGGACCTGATCTGAATGCCGCGAATCGTCCTCATACTCGTCGGCATTCTTGGGCTCTCGGCCCTTGTGGGCTGTACCTCCCTGGGTGCTGGACGGTCGGAGGGCGGCGGTCAGGCGCAGGCGTTGAGCCTTGATGAGCGGCTCTCGACGATTGCCGCCTGTCACCTGCTGCGGGTCGGGCAATGGAATGATGTGGCCGTCACGGATGCGGTCGTCATCGTGGCGGCAGACAAGTACAAGATCCCGATCGAATCCATCATCGAGCGCTCCAATCAGCTCGCCCAGGATTACCAGAGCCGGCCGTCGGATCTGGTCAGCCGCGCGGTCGCCGCCTGCCAACAGCTCGAAACCATGACCGGTGAGGTGTCTGCCCTGGTGCGCTTCGAGCCGAACGGCAGCCTGCGCACAGCCTGGCTGCGGATCGACGGTTTGGAGATCGCGCCAGGGTTTGCCAAGCGCACGGCTGCGGAACTGCGTCGGCGCAAGGCCATCGGGCTGGTGATCAATAGCCCTGGGGGCTCGGTCTATGAAGCGCGCACGCTGGGGCGCTACCTGCGTGCGAACGGACTGCGCACGGCGGTGGACGGCTATTGCGCTTCGGCCTGCGTGGATGTGCTTGCGGGCGGGGTGGAGCGCTATGTGACCGCCGAGGCCAAACTCGGGATTCATCAGAGTAAGGTTCCGCGTCGCTATAGCACGCATGAAGGCGGCCAGCTTTATGTGGCGGATTCCTTCCTGTATCTGCGCGAGATGGGGGTCGACGCTGATGTCGCGATCGCGGCTGCGTCTGTTCCCAACGACAAGATTCTCCTCATTCCGATTGCTGATGCCTTGGCGACCGGACTCGTGACCGGGGTCGTCGACGGCTTCGAATAGTCTCAGCCGCCAGCCTTCGGTTCAAAATGCCTCAGCCGCGAGCGAGCCGTCTGCGGTCTCAGGCGGCTTTCAGCTCGCTCCGATCTTCCTTCCTCCCAGTTGGCTGAGGCCGATATGGCCTCGCTGTCTGGTCGCTGCTCGTCAGAACCATCCCTCTCCAAAGTCGTCTCTGGTCGCTGATTGACTGATTTTAATGGATATTTTTCAAATTTAAATACTGACGATTTACATAATTAGCATTCTTAATAGATCACAATTCCGTAAACTACTCATGTTCATTGCGGTGGCGCTCCAGTGCTGCCCGTCGTCAGTGGTTCTCGGCGCTTCGCGGGAATCCTCTGCTTGGTGATGCGGTACTTTCTCTCTGAGTCCGCGCTTTCCTGTTTGCCCTTCGCCGGACTAGCAGTATATGGCAACCATTTTCACTGCCGTGGGCTTCATGACCGCGCTAGGCGTACTACTCGCCTTGGTTTTGGTCATCGCGAACAAGCGGCTGTACGTCTTCGAGGATCCTCGCATCGACCAGGTCGAGGGTCTCTTGCCTATGGCTAATTGCGGTGCCTGTGGTACGGCGGGCTGTCGGCCCTTCGCCGAGATGTTGGTGAAGGGTGAGACGGAGCCATCGCGATGCACGGCGAATTCCAAGTCGATGAACCAGATCATCGCCGATTTTCTCGGTGTGGGTCTGGGCGCGAGCGAGCAGCGCGTGGCCAGGCTGGCCTGCGCGGGTGGCGGCAACGTGGCCTATGTGCGTGCCAACTACAGCGGACTGAAGTCCTGTCGGGCCGCGGCGCTGGTCTCCGGCGGCGGGCGTGGCTGCGCCTGGGGTTGTTTGGGCTTCGGAGACTGCGAGGTGGTGTGTGAGTTCGATGCCATCTACATGAATGCCCAAGGCATTCCGGTGGTGGTCGAGGACAAGTGCACCGCCTGCGGCGACTGCGTGACAGTCTGTCCCAAGGATCTCTTCAGCTTGCATCCGGTCAGCCACCGGCTTTGGGTGGCCTGCCTCAATCTGGAGTTCGGCGATCTCGCCGAACACCATTGCGAGGTGGCCTGTACCGCCTGCGGTCGCTGTGAGCAGGATTCGCCAGAGGGTCTCATCACCATCCAGAACAATCTGGCGGTCGTCGATTACACCAACAACAGCCTGGCCTCGAAGGTCGCCATTGAGCGCTGCCCAACGGGCGCGATTGTCTGGCTGGAAGAGAACGGCGCCGTCCTAAAGGGGCGTGATGCCCGAAAAGTGGTTCGCAAGCGGGCGCTTCCTGTGGGCTGAGTCCGCCATCGGGCGGGCCCCGGGTAGCCCTGTGCTCGAGATTGATTTGGATGACGATCAAAGATTCGGTGCAAGGAGTCCGATGACCTGATCCAACAATAACGAACAGATCCACCCCGCGCGTGCGCCGCTCTGCGGCCTTGGTGCGCCTTGGGGTGACTCAACACTAGAGAAGGCCGATGTTCGGAAAGAAAGACGAAAAGCAGTACAAGTACCCTGGCACCCGTATGGCGATGGACGGCAACAGCGCCGTCATCATGTGCGAGCGCGAGGCATCCGATGCCGCTGGCGCCTATCCGATCACGCCTTCGACGCAGATGGGCGAATACTGGGCCGAGGAGACGGCCAAGGGCCACCTCAACATCTCCGGCAACCCGCTGATCTTCGTTGAGCCCGAGTCCGAGCACGCCGCGGCTGCAGTGACCGCCGGCATGTCCATGACCGGCCTGCGCGCGGTCAACTTCTCGTCCGCGCAGGGCGTCGCCTTCATGCACGAGTCGCTCTACGCGGCGGTCGGCAAGCGTCTTCCCTATGTGCTGAACATTGGCTCTCGCGCCATCACCAAGTCGAGCCTCAACGTCCACTGCGCCCACGACGACTACCACTGCATCGACGACACTGGCTTTTTCCAGGTCTTCGGCAAGAACGCCCAAGAAGCGGCGGACCTCAACCTCATTGCTCGCAAGATTGCGGAGTTGTCGCTGACGCCCGCGGCCGTCGGTCAAGACGGCTTCCTGACGACCCACCTCATCGAGCCCCTCATGGTGCCCGAGCGTGCGCTGGTCGAGGAGTTCCTGGGGCGTCCCGACGACGTCATCGACTGCCCGACCCCGGCGCAGCGTCTGGTCTATGGCCCAAGCCGTCGCCGCGTGCCCCTGGTGTGGGACGTCGACAATCCGGTCACCTCGGGTACCGTGCAGAACCAGGACGCTTACATGCAGTCCGTGGCCTCGCAGCGCCCTTACTTCTTCGACCACATCGAAGCGATCACCGATCAGGTCATGGACGAGTTTCATGAGCTGACCGGACGTCGCTACCAGCGCGCGGGGTCTTACCGCTGCGAGGATGCCGACTACATCATCGTCGGGCAGGGCAGCATGGTGACGCAGGCGGAGGCCGTGGCCGACTATCTGCGCGAGACGCGTAAGCTCAAGATCGGCGTGGTCAACATGACCATGTTCCGTCCCTTCCCCGGCGACGTCATCGCCCGCCTGCTGCAGGGCAGGAAGGGCGTCGCCATCCTCGAGCGCACCGATCAGCCGCTCGCGGAAGACCTGCCGATCATGCGCGAGACCCGTGCGGCCCTGACCAAGTGCATCGAGAACGGCATGGCCGCCAAGGGCGAGGAGCTGCCTTATCCGAGCTACCCGACCTACAAACAGGGTGACATGCCGCGCCTCTTCTCCGGCTGCTACGGTCTGGGCTCGCGCGACCTGCAGCCAGAGGGGCTTATCGCGGCGGTCGAGAACATGCTGCCCGAGGGCAAGCGCCGTAAGTTCTACTATCTCTCGATCGACTTCATCCGCGATGCCGCGGATCCGAAGGACGAGATCCGTATCCAAAAGCTGCGCGATGCCTACCCGACCATTGGTGACATGGCCTTGCGCGGCAGCGAGAATCCGAACCTGCTGCCCAAGGGTGCCGTGACCGTGCGCATGCACTCGGTCGGCGGCTGGGGTGCCGTGACCACGGGTAAGAACCTGGCCATGACGCTCTATGACCTGCTGGGCTACGACATCCGCGCCAATCCCAAGTACGGCTCTGAGAAGAAGGGGCAGCCGACCACCTACTTCCTCTCGGCTGCGCCAGAGCCGATCCGGCTCAACTGCGAATACACCTATGTGGACGTGGTCCTGAGTCCGGACCCCAACGTCTTCACCCACTCCAACCCGCTCGCCGGCTTGGATCGCGGCGGCCGTTTCGTCGTCCAGTCCAGCCTGGAAAGCGCTGAGCAGGTGTGGGCCAGCTTCCCGCCGGCGGCGCGCAAATTCATCGTCGATCACGAGATTCGCGTCTTCTACATCGACGGCTTCAAGATCGCCCGTGAAGAGGCGTCCAATGCCGAGCTGCAGTTCCGCATGCAGGGCAACGCCTTCCAGGGCGCCTTCTTCGCCGCCTCGCCGCTGATGGAACGCGCCGGGCTCGATGAGACCGGCCTCTTCGCCTCCATCGAGGAACAGCTGCGCTCGAAGTTTGGCTCCAAGGGCGAGCGCGTGGTGCAGGACAACTTGCGCATCGTGCGCCGTGGTTTCGACGAGATCGTCGAGATCACCGACAAGCCCCTGGTCGCCGGTCAGCTCATGTCTCGCAAAGAGCCTGGTCTGCCGATCATGCTCAAGACCCTGCCTGAGAATGATGGTCGCATCGCCGACGTGCATCGTTTCTGGGAGCAGACCGGTTCCTTCTACGCCTCCGGGCGCGGCAGCGACAACCTGGCCGATCCGCACATGGCGCTGTCGCTGATGCCGGCGTCCACCGGCGTCTACCGCGACATGACGCAGATCCGCTTCGAGTATCCGAAGTTCCTGCCCGAGAACTGCACCGCCTGCGGCAGCTGCTTCGCGGTCTGCCCAGACAGCGCCATCCCGGGTCTGGTCAGCAAGATCTCGGATGTCTTCGCGACCGCCATCGCGCGTGTCGAGCGCGGCATGCCGACCCAGTATCTGCGTCGCGAGACCCGCAACGTCGAGAAGCGTCTGCGCGGCCTCATCGAGGGCGCGGGCGAGGCGGCCGATATGCCTCAGCTCATGGATCAGGCGGTGCTCGAAACGCTGGCCGCCTTCGAGGGGGATTCTGAGCAGAAAGCCGCGGTCGAAAAGGAGTTTGGTCTTCTGATGGAGGCGCTCGGCGACTATCAGCTTGCCGTGACCAAGCCCTACTGGGGCAGCCGTGAGAAGAAGCAGAAGGGCAGCGGCGGTCTCTTCAGCATCACGGTGAATCCCTACACCTGTAAGGGCTGCATGGAGTGCATCGAGGTCTGCAATGATGGCGCCCTGGTCGCCGAGCCGCAGACGGCGGATAGCATCAAGCAGATGCAGGGCCGCTGGCAGTTCTGGCTCGACCTGCCGACCACCGACCCGGACTTCATCCGCATCGAGGACCTGGACGACAAGGTCGGTGCCCTGGAGACCCTGCTGCTCGACAAGAGCAACTACCAGTCGATGGTCTCGGGCGACGGCTCCTGCATGGGCTGCGGCGAGAAGACGGTGATGCACCTCTTCACCTCAACGGTCACCGCCCTGATGCAGCCGCGCGTCAAGCGTCATCTGGCCGAGATCGACGATCTCATCAACCGGCTCGAGACCCATGTGCGCCTCAAGCTGGCGCAGAGCATGGACCTGAGCAACAGCGCGGCCATCACCAAGGCGCTCGACGCCCACAAGGACAACGACCTGACCCTCTCCGAGCTGTCGGCGGAGCTGCTCGACCAGCGTGCCCAGCCGGTGGACCCGGAGTGGCTCAAGTTCGTCACTGGTCTGCTGGATAAGCTGCGTCACCTCAAGGCGCAGTACCTGGGGCAGTCCCTGAGTGGGGCGGGCGAGCACCGCCGCGCCGATATGGGTATCGTCAACTCCACCGGCTGCAGCTCGGTGTGGGGCGCGACCTTCCCCTACAACCCCTATCCCTTCCCCTGGTCGAACAACCTCTTCCAGGACGCGCCATCCATGGCCATGGGTCTCTTCGAGGGACACATGCGCAAGATGGGAGAGGGCTTCAAGGCGATCCGTCAGGCCCGCCTGGAGCTGGAAGGACACTTCAACGCGGCCGATCCCGACTGCAACCTGACCTACTTCGGTTGGAAGCAGTTCACGGACGAGGAATGGCTGCTCTGTCCGCCGGTCGTTGCGGTCGGCGGTGACGGGGCCATGTACGACATCGGTTTCCAGAACCTGTCGCGCGCGCTCATGTCGGGGACGCCGGTCAAGATCTTCGTGCTGGATACTCAAAGCTATTCCAACACCGGCGGGCAGTCCTGTACGTCCGGCTTCGTTGGTCAGGTCGCCGACATGGCGCCCTATGGGAAGCAGTGGAAGGGCAAGACCGAAATCCGCAAGGAGGTGGGCCTCATCGGCATGGCGCACCGCACCAGCTTCGTGCTGAACAGCTCGGCCTCGCATCTGACGCATCTGTTGGAGGGCTACATCGACGGTCTGAACGCGCGCCGTCCGGCCCTGTTCAACGTCTACACCTCCTGCCAGCCCGAGCACGGTATCGGCGACGACATGTCGAACAAGCATGCCCGCATGGCGGTCGAATCGCGTGCCTATCCGCTGTTCCGCTACGATCCGGACGCAGGCGCGAGCTTCGAGGAATGCTGCTCTATCGAGGGCAACCCGGATACCGACGCCGACTGGATCAACTGGACCCTGAACTACACCGACGAGAAGGGCAACGCGGCGGAGATGGAGGTGCCCTTCACCTTTGTCGACTTCGCCATGACGGAAGGCCGCTTCCGCAAGCACTTCCGCAAGGCGCCGCCAGAGACCTGGAATGACTCCATGGTCCCGATCGCGGACTTCCTGGAGCTGACGCACGACGAGCGCGAGGGTGTCTATCCCTACGTCTGGGGCGTGGATGCCAAGAATCGGCTCATGCGGGTCCTGGTCGCCCAGGAGCTGGTGCAGAGCTGCGAGGAGCGCCGCGCATTCTGGACCCAGCTGCGCGGTATCTGCGGCGAGCTGAACAAGGTCGACGTCGAGGCCGTGCGCAACGCCGCTAAGGCCGAGATCGCCCAGAAGCTCACCAGCAGCCTGCTGGCGATGGCCGTCGGCGACGGGCTTGCCGGACTGACGGATGCGACGCCCGCCAACGGCAAGGGTCACAACGGCAATGGTGCCGCTCACGCCGGAGTCAACGGCTCGGGTAACAATGGGGCTGCGGCCGACTGGGAGCCCGTCTGGGTCGAGACACCCGAGTGTACCGCTTGCGACGAGTGCGTCCGGATCAACCCCAAGATCTTCAAGTACAACGCCGACAAGAAGGTCGAGATCGTCGATCCCAAGGCTGGGCCCTTCAAGGACATCGTGAAGGCGGCGGAGAAGTGCACGGCCAACTGCATCCATCCCGGAATGCCCTGGAACCCCGCCGAGGCTGGTCTCGATAAGCTGGTCAAGCGCGCCGAGAAGTACCAGTAAAGGGCTCTATCCGGCTCCCAGGCTTTGCATGGGAGCCGGTCGCGACATGCCAACGTCGCGTAGCGGGCCACTCACCGCCGGTGCGGTGTGAACAGACTCCCACGCGGAGCGTGGGAGCGAGGGCAGGGAGCAGTCTCAGATTTTTTGCGCGAGCGGCGGTGACACCATGAAGCATCAGACGGCTGTGTTGGATTCGAAGCTTGCCGTGGAGACGGGTCGGTTCGGATTTGTGAAGCGGTTGAATTCAGGTTTTGTCAGTCTTTTTCAGCGCCACAAGACCTTCGATCACGGGATCTATCCCGTCGAGCACAAGGAGCTAACGGCGCATAAGCCGATCCGTCGTCTACCCTTCGCGGACGAGCTGGTCATCCCCTTGCAGCAGCACAAGGGGCGGCCCGCCGTGCCCATCGTCAAGGTCGGTCAGGAGGTGGTGCGCGGCGAGCCCATCGCGGTGGCGGACCACTTCGTCTCCGTGCCCATGCACGCGCCGGCGACTGGCGTGATCCGTGCCATCGGCTTGGCGCCGACCGCAGAGGGACCCAAGACCCAGGCGATCTATCTCAAGGTCTACCACGCGGCCAGCCAGGAGGTGCTCTACGGCGAGCATCGCGAGCCGGAGACGATGAGCGGCAAGGACATCATCCAGGCGGTGCAGGACGCCGGGCTGGTCGGTCTGGGCGGCGGTGCCTTCCCGAGTCACGTCAAGATGCATCCCCCTGCAGGTCGGGTGATCCATACCCTGGTGGTGAACGGCTGCGAGTGCGAGCCCTACCTGACCTGCGATCACCGCATCATGCTGGAGCAGACGGACGCGCTCCTGCGCGGCATCAAGATCGCACTGCGCGCCACCCGTGCCGAGCGGGCCATCATCGGCGTCGAGGACAACAAGCTCGATGCCATTGCCCACTTGCGTGCCCGCATCCCCAAGGATCTGCCGATCACCGCCGAGGCGGTGCGGACCAAGTATCCGCAAGGCGCCGAAAAGATGCTCATCAAGGCCCTGCTGGATCTCGAGGTCCCGACCGGTGGGCTGACGGCGGACGTCGGCGTGGCGGTGTTCAACGTCGGCACCTTGGCGCAGATGGGCGACCTGCTGCCGAACACCCAGGGGCTCATCGAGCGTGTGGTCACCGTCAGCGGTCCGGCCGTCGCCAATCCGGGCAACTTCATGGTGCCTATCGGCACACCCGTGCGCTTCCTGCTGAACCAGGTCGGTCTCAACGGACCTGTGGGGCAGGTCATCCTCGGCGGGCCCATGATGGGCATGGCCGTCTCCTCGCTCGACGTGCCAGTCACCAAGTCTGTCTCGGGCGTGGTGGCGCTCCAGCCCGAGGCCCCGGATGTCGTCCGACGTCAGGTCTACCCCTGCATCAAGTGCGGCGAGTGCTTGAACGCCTGCCCGATCTCGCTCAACCCATCCATGCTGGGTGAGCTGGCGGTGGCACGCGAGTACGGGACCATGACCGAGGAGTACCACCTCGACCAGTGCTTCGAGTGCGGCTGTTGCTCTTACGTGTGCCCCTCCAACATCCCGCTGACCCAGTACTTCCGCATCGCCAAGTCGATCAACCGCGATGCCAAGAAGCACCACGAGCAGAAGCAGCATTGAACTGAGAATCGAACCGCAAAGGCGCAAAGGACGCGAAGCCTTGTAGGGTGGACAAGCGCAGCGCAGTCCACCGATGCAGGCGCAAAGGCAGATCGTCTCGCTCCCACGCTCCAGCGTCGCGTTGCACACGCACCGCCGGAGCGGGATTCGGTGGACGTCGCTCTCGCTCGTCCACCCTACGAATGACCACTGATTACTGAAGACCCAATGGATAAAGGCATCGAAATCCGGACCTCACCCCACCTCAAGCGCGTGGTGTCCGTCGAGAAAATCATGCGGACCGTGGTGTTGGCACTCTTGCCGATCTGCGCCTTCGCCGTCTATCAGTTCGGTCTCAGTGCGCTCCTGCTGCTTGCGACCACCACCGGCGTGGCCATCTGGACGGAGTGGTTCTTCTCGCGTCTGAGCGGCAAGGGCAACACGGTGTCGGATTGGTCGGTCGTCATCACGGGTCTGCTGCTCGGCCTGACGTTGCCGCCGGGCTTTCCGCTGTGGATGGCCGCGGTGGCCGCCTTCGTCGGCGTCGCGCTCGGTAAGGCGCTGTTCGGCGGTCTGGGCTACAACGTCATGAATCCGGCCCTGGTCGGTCGCGCCTTCGTTCAGGCCGCTTTCCCCGTCGCCATCACCACCTGGACGCCGGCCTTTGCGCCTGGCCGCTTTGCCGAGCTGATCCCCTCGACCCTGACGCTGCCCTTCATGCAGCCGATCCCCGTGGACACTTGGGTTGCCGGACTTCAGCTCGATGGTTGGAGCGGCGCCACCCCGCTGGCGATTCAGAAGTTCCAGCACATCGAGCCGCCGCTCACCGATGCCTTCACCGGCATGATCGCGGGCTCGGCCGGGGAGACCTCTGCGCTGCTCATCCTCATCTGCGGCCTTTGGCTCGCTTGGCAGCGGATGCTCGATTGGCGCATTCCCGTCAGCGTGCTGGCCGGGGCCGCCCTGACGGCGCTGCCCTTTTGGCTGGCCGACGCCAGTCACTATCCGAGCCCCTGGTTCGTGCTCAGCTCGGGTGGCTTGATGTTGGCAGCCTGGTTCATGGCGAGCGACATGGTGGCCTCGCCGGTGACGGCCCGCGGCGTCGTCATCTACGGGCTCTTCATCGGCAGCCTGACGGTCATCATCCGGCTGTTCGGCGGTCTCGTGGAAGGCGTGATGTACGCCATCCTGATCGGCAACGCGGTTGGCCCCTTGATCTCGAGTTGGACCCAACCGCGCGTCTACGGGACATCGTCGAGGAAATCGCAGGGGTGAGCGCTCGGGACATCTGGGCTGAGGCCCAACCCGACGCCATGCTCTGGGCCTTCTGACGTCGGCCTCGCCTACAGCGGTCGCACTCCGAAACACCTTGTTTGAAGCCATGAATCTAGAAGCTCAGATCCAGACACCACAGCCGCGCACGCCCGCTTGGGCGATGCTCCGGACACTCGGCGGTATCGCCATGATCTCCGGGCTGCTCGTGGCCCTGGTCTATCAGTTCACCCTGCCGATCATCGCGGAGAACCAGCGTGTCCTGACGGAACAGGCGGTCTTTCGCGTGCTGCCAGGCGCCGTGGGGAAGCGCGACTTCGTCATCACCGCTGACGGCGCCTTGTCGCCGGCAGGCGAGGGCGTGGACGGTGCCCTGGTCTATGGCGCCTACGATCAAGACGGCGGGCTGGTCGGGGTGGCTATCACCGGATCCGCGCTGGGCTACGCGGGGCCGGTGAATGTCATGTTCGCCTACGACCCGGAGTGCGCCTGCATCACGGCCAGCAAGGTGCTGCAGTCGAACGAGACCCCGGGCTTCGGCGACAAGCTGGATTTCGATCCCGCGTTCCTCAAGAACTTCGAGGCGCTGGACGCGCGCCTGAATGATGGGGGCGACGCGCTCGCCAATGAGATCGTCACCGTCAAGCACGGCACCAAGACCCAGTCTTGGGAGATCGACGGCATCTCGGGCGCAACCATCTCGTCCAAGGCGATGGGGCGCGCGGCGAACAACGCCGCCCAGCGAGCGGTACCGGCCATCGCGCGCGATCTGGCCGTGCTGACGCAACAGAACTGAAGTAAAGAGGCGAGACCAATGGCTGAATTGCCGAATACCGAAGAGCGCCTGACACCGGACACCTTCCTGCGCGGACTCTGGGAAGAGAACCCGGTCTTCGTCATGCTGCTCGGGATGTGCCCGGTGCTGGCGGTCACCAGCACCACCGTCAACGCGCTCGCGATGGGGCTGGCGACGACCTTCGTGCTGGTCTGCTCCAGCCTCTTGGTGTCGCTGCTGCGCAACTGGATCCCCAAGCAGGTGCGCATCGCCAGCTACATCGTCATCATCGCGACCTTCGTGACCATCGTGGACTATGCGATTCAGGCCATCAGCCTGGAACTCTATGCCGCGCTGGGCGCCTTCATCCAGCTGATCGTCGCCAACTGCGTCATCCTGGGTCGCGCCGAGGCCTATGCCTCCAAGCAAAAGCTGATGACGACCTTGGTCAACAGCCTTGGCATGGGGGCCGGATTTACGCTGGCGCTCCTGAGCTTGGGCACCGTGCGCGAGATTCTCGGCAACGGAACCATCCTTGGGATCTCGCTCTTTCCCGCGGACTTTCAGCCCTGGATCGTCATGATCCTGCCGCCCGGGGGCTTCTTCGTCCTCGGCGCCTGGCTCCTCTTGTTCAACTGGCTGCGTCTGCGCAAGGAGCGCAAGGCGACGGGGCCGATCGGGGTGACCGCAGATGCACGCTGAACCGCTTTCGCTGATCTTTCTGGACGCCGCCATCGTCAACAACTTCGTGCTGGCGCTCTTCCTGGGGATCTGCCCCTTCCTCGGCGTCTCGGCCAAGAAGGACACGGCCTGGAACATGGGGCTGGCGACCATGTTCGTCATGCTGGTCAGCTCCGCCGCCGCCTTCGGCATCAACTGGCTGCTGACCGAGTTGGATCTGCTCTTCCTGCGCCTGATCTGCTACATCGCCGTCATTGCCTCGGCCGTGCAGCTGGTTGAGATGTTCGTCAAGCGCTTCAGCCCGGCCCTGTTCCGGTCGCTCGGCATCTTTCTGCCGCTGATCACGACCAACTGCGCCATTCTGGGGCTGGCGCTCTTCCAGACGACCAAGGAATACGACTTTGTCCAGAGCATCGTCTATGCGCTCGGCGCCGGCGTCGGCTTCACGCTGGCGCTGATGCTGATGGCCGGTCTGCGCGAGAAGCTCGCACTGACGCGGGTGCCCTCGGTGAGCCAGGGCGCGGCCATGAGCCTCATGCTCGCGGGGCTCTTGTCGCTGGCCTTCATGGGCTTCGCCGGGCTGGGAGGTTCGCATGGCTAAGTTCCTGCTCGCGCCTCTGGTCGTCTTCGTCGTGCTCGCCGGCTGGGTGGCCGTCCAGCGGATCTACGCACGCTTCGCCGCCAGCCATCCGCAGCTCGGTCCTTACCGTCCGGAAGGCGGTGGCTGCTCTTGCGGCAGCGGGCACTGCGAGCGCCGCTGATAGACCCGTTGGCCTCTCGTAGGGTGGACAAGCGCAGCGCAGTCCACCAGCGATGGCGCGGCATTCGGTGGACTTCGCTCTCGCTCGTCCACCCTCCGCGCCGATCCCTTTTCAAATCACACTGAGATCACACCCCGGCGGCCGCGCGTCGCCGGAGCGAGGAGCAAGAGGATGACCCAAGTCTCTGCATCAACCGACTCTGCAACCGTCCCCGTAGGAGTCCTCCCACCAGACCTCGGCCAGACCAGCCCGGCCGTCATCAAGGCGTCGCAGCGCGTCACCCCAGAGAGCACGGACGAGGTCCGCCACATCACCCTGGAGGTGATGGACCCGGCGTTCCAGTACGTCGAGGGGCAGAGCATCGGCGTCGTGGTGCCCGGGCCGCACGACTTCGGCAACGCCTACCATCTGCGTCGCTATTCCATCGCCAATGCGCGCAGCGTGCCGGTCGGCTCGGGCGTGAATCTGGACATCCTGGTCCGCCGCTGCTTCTACGTCGACGAGATCAGCGGTGAGCGCTATCCAGGCGTCGCCTCCAACTTCCTTTGCGACGCCAAGCCGGGCCAGCAGATCACCCTCACCGGCCCTTACCTCAGCCCCTTTCGGATGCCGCTGGACAGCCGCGCCAACATCCTCATGATCGGCACCGGGACCGGCATCGCCCCCTTCCGCGCCTTCGCTCAGCACATCTACGAGCGCCGTGGGGACTGGAAGGGCCAGGTGCGCCTCTACTACGGCGGTCACAGCGGTCTCGACCTCATGTACACCAACGACGAGCATACGGACCTCGCCAACTACTACGACGAGAAGACCTTCAAGGCCTTCCGCGCGCTCGGCTCGCGTCCCCTGATGACCTCGTCCCAGGCGCTCGAGCAGGGGCTGCACGACCATGCCGCCGAGGCCTGGCGCCTGATCAAGGACACCAATACGCACGTCTTCATCTCCGGCCTGAGCAAGGCCGCCAAGGTCTTCTGCAAGGTGATGGCCGAGCAGGCCGGCTCCGAAGAGGCCTGGCTTAAGGTCAAGGAGCAGATGATCGAGGACAGCCGCTGGTCGGAGCTCATCTACGATTGATCCGGAGCTGCCAGCGACCAGCCTCCGGCGCGATGCTCGCGGCACCGCTTAGCGGTGCCGCGTTCCGCGCCGAGCCGTTGTTGCTTCAGGACGCCGCAATGCCGAGATATTGCCGCGCTGCCTCGGCATCTCTCTGGATCTGCGCCTTCAATTCCTCGAAGGAGTCGAACTTCTGCTCGTCGCGGAGCTTCAAGGCCAGTTCCACCTCGAGGTGTCTGCCGTAGATCTGCTGGTCGAAGCCGAATAGGTGTACTTCCAGCCTGGCGCTGAGACCATCTACGGTCGGTCGTGTGCCGATGTTAGCCACGCCGGGAAAGGCCGCTACGTCCAAGCCATTCACGCGAACCGCGTAGACGCCTCTGACGGGGCTGACGCGCCGGTGCAGGTTGATATTGGCGGTGGGAAATCCGATGGTGCGTCCGCGCTTGTCTCCATGAACCACACGCCCCTCCATGGTGTAGGGCCGCCCTAGCAGATACTTGGCTTGCTCCAAGTCGCCCCGCGCCAAGGCATCGCGCACGCGCGTGCTGCTGATTCGCTCCTCGCCGTGCGTGATGGTATGCAGGTCCTCGACCTCGAAGCCCGCGCCCAAAGAGGCAGCCTCGCGCCCCATGGCTTGCAGCAGCGCAAAGTCTCCCGAGCGACCGCGCCCGAAGCGGAAATCGTCGCCGACGAGCAAGAACCGAACTCCCAGTCCCTCAATCAAGAGGCGCTGAACGAATCCCCGAGCCTCCATTGCCGCGAGCTTGTGGTTGAACTCCAGCACCATCACGCGCTCGATTCCGCTCTCGCGGATTGCCCTCAGCTTCTCGCGCAGGCGTGTCAGCCGCGCTGGCGCGGCGTCGGGCGCAAACAGTTCCATTGGCTGCGGCTCGAAAGTGATCACAGTCGCCGGCAGCCCCATATCTTGTCCCCGCGCCATCAGCCGCTGAAAGACCGTTCTGTGGCCCAGATGCACACCGTCGAAATTGCCGATCGTCGCGACACAGCCGCGGTCCGCAGGACGCAAATTGTGCAAGCCTCGGATCAGTCTCATAGGGCGCCTAGCGTTTGAGAATTGGCCGAGAAGTATACGCGGGAAGCGCCTGGGGCGGCACGGGGCCAAGAGCGAATCCCGAATCAACGCTTGCCCGCGGCGCCTGACTCACTCCACTGGGCGCCAGTCGGTCCTCACCAGGTTGCGCGCCTGGCTGTCGAAGATGAGGCCGAGTTCGAAGAGTCCGCGGTTGGGCAGGCTGCGGTATTTGGCGCTGTCGTCGCGAGCGGCGGGTTGTCCTCGTCGGACTCTGGTGGAATCGGGGAGGTATTACCTTTGCTCTTGAGCCGTATCGGATCGGTCTTGCGTCCCCGTCGCTGGCACCCCAACCCAATGCTCTTGAAACGCCTTTGGTGCAGTTTTTCGTAGAAGCCGAGATGGAGCCTCTTGCTGCGATCTGCTCAGATGAGTTTCACCAATGCGGCAATGGCTGCTACTTGCGCGAACATTAGGGGCACGAGCCATTTGAGTAAGTCGACTTTCGTTCGCGCCACATCGCCGCGCAGCCGTTCGATGTCGAGCTTCAGCTCGGCGCGGACCTGCTCGATATCTGCTTTGAGGTCGGCGCGGACCTGCTCGATGTCCGCTTTGAGGTCGGCGCGGACCTTCTCGATGTCCGCTTTCAGGTCGGCGCGGACCTGCTCGATATCTGCTTTGAGGTCGGCGCGGACCTGCTCGATGTCCGCTTTAAGGTCGGCGCGGACCTGCTCGATGTCCGCTTTAAGGTCAGCGCGGACCTGCTCGATGTCCGCTTTCAGCTCGGCGTGGATCTGCTCGATGTTTGCTGTGAGGTCGGCGCGGACCTGCTCGATGTCGGCTTTAAGCTCGGCACGGACCTGCTCGATCTGGAGCTGCAACCTTAGCTCGGTTTCGCGCAGATGTCCTTGGGTGACTAGATCCGGAAGGTGCGGATAGCGCTCCTCTAGGCGTTCGAATGCCTCGGCGATCACGCGGGCGCGCGTGTGCTCGTCCGGAGCGTTAGCGAGGGCTTCGTAGAGGGCGATGCTCGAACTCATAGAGATACTCTGCCACTCGGTGATCGACACGGCAAGTTGCAGGAAGACCATCCTGGATCACGCCTTGGCGCAGGGGCTGGGTCTTGCGTTGCCACTTCAGCATTTCATCGAAGCGTTTGTCGACTTGCTCGAAGCGCTTCTCCATCAGCTCGAAGCCTTGACGCATCAGCTCGCGATGGTGCTTGAGTTCCTCTTCTACCCGCATCATGCGTTCGCGAAGTTCGATTTCCTATGCAGCGGGTGGCTTGCCGAGGCTCTGCTCGGTGAGCCACGCTCCCAGGTGTTGCTTGATGAAGGCGATGTCTTCCTCAGCCAGGGTCATGGCTTGCTCCTTGGTGATCAGGGTCGCGCTTTAGTCTAGCAAGGAGGGGTGGTGAGGTCGGATGGGCGTGGCGGGGCCTGCAGGGTCACCATTTCGCTGCTCCGGATCATCAAGGCCAGCAGGCGTGCGCGATGCATCTTTCTCGGTGGGCAGCTACGGCGCAGAAACATTCCGAGCGCGCTCTACGCGCCTGTCCTTCGCCATCAAGACGTAGAGCGATGGCACCACGAAGAGGGTGAAGAGTGTGCCGATGGCCATGCCGCCGACCAGCACCAGACCGATGGAGTTTCTCGCTGCCGCCCCCGCGCCCGTGACCAGCACGAGCGGGAAGTGGCCGGCGATGGTGGCCAGGCTGGTCATGAGCACCGGGCGCAGGCGGATCATCGCCGCCTGATGCACCGCATCCAGCTTGCTTGCGCCCTGTTGTTGGAGCTTGTCGGCGAACTCAACGATGAGGATGCCGTTCTTGGCGATCAGGCCGACTAGGGTGACCAGGCCGACCTCGGCGTAGATGTTCATGGTCGTGGTCCAGCCATGGGTCCAGGACGGCATGTTGGGGTCGGGCATCTTCAGAACAGTGAAGATCAGCGCGCCGAACATGGCGAGCGGCACTGAGCCCGCCAGGATGACGAAGGGGTCGCGGAACGAATTGAACTGCACGGAGAGGACGAGATAGATCATGAGGACGGCCAGGGAGAAGGCCGGCAAGAACTTGTTGCCCTCGGTGCGCAATTGACGCGACTCGCCGGTGTAGTCGACGCTGTAGCCGGGCGGCAGAATCTCTCGTGCCGCGTCCTCCAGGAACCTGAGTGCGTCGTCCAAGGTGCGCGCGCTCATGCCTGAGAGCTTCACGGCGTTGAGTTGCTGGAAGCGATTGAGTGAGCGCGCCACCACGCTGTGCTCGACGTGCGCAATCGCCGACAGCGGCACCATCTGACCCTGTGGTCCGGTTACGTGGATGTTGCCCAACTGCTCGCTGTTGAGACGATCGACCCGCTTCAGCAGCGGGATCACCTTATAGCTGCGCCCGTCCATATTGAAACGGTTGACGAAGTCGCCGCCAGTGGCGACCGCCAGGTCGGCGCCAACCTGGGCCAGGTTGAGCCCCAGCGCGGCGACCTTGTCGCGGTCGAAAACCAGCGTCGCCTTAGGCTGGTCGAGCTTCATGTCGATGTCCGGAGGGAAGTAGAAGAGGCCGCTTTCTGCCGCCCGCTGCTGCAACTCCTTGGCGAAATCGAGGAGGTGCTCGGCATCGCCGGTCGAGGCGATGACGAACTCCACCGGAAAGTTGCTGCCGCCCGGAAGCGCCGGCGGGGTGGTCACGAACATCTGGATGCCGGGGATCTTCGAGACCTCCGCCTGCACCTCCGGCAGGATTTCGGAGACCGTTCGGGTGCGCTCGCTCCAGGGTTTCACGACCATGCCGCTGAAACCGTCGGCGCCCAGCGTCGCGCCAACCGATGGCGGAAAAAGAAGCTGGAAGGTCAGCTCGGTATCCGGGTTCTGGAGCATCACCTGCTCCGCCGCCTTGGCGTAGACGGCGTTTTGATCCGTCGTTGCATTGGCGGCGGTATTGATGATGCCGAAGAGCACGCTTTGATCTTCGGTGGGGGCCAGCTCTTTGGGGGAGAACATGAACATGGGGACCGTGCAGAGACTCACCACGACCCACACCAAATAGACCGCGGGTCTGGCCGCGAGCGTGGCCCCGAGTGCGCGCCCATAGGCCTCGCGCAGCTGATCGGAGCGGCGGTTGAGCCAGCCGGTGAGACCGCGCTCCTCGTCTTGCGCGCTGCGCAGCAGGTAGGCGGACATGGTCGGTGACAGGGTGAGCGCGACGATGCCCGAGATGGTCACGGCACCGGCCAGGGTGAAGGCGAACTCGCGAAACAGGGAGCCGGTCAAACCGCCTTGGAGACCGATGGGGACGTAGACCGCGATGAGCGTCATGGTCATGGCGATGATCGGCGAGACCAGCTCGCGCGCGCCGAGCAGCGCGGCCTCGCGCGGGGTGCGCCCCTCGCGTAGATGTCGCTCGACGTTCTCGACCACCACGATGGCATCGTCGACGACCAGACCGACCGAGAGCACGATGGCGAGCAGCGTCAGCAGGTTCAGCGTGAAGCCGAACAGCTGCATGAGGAAGATGCCTCCGATCAGCGACACCGGGATCGCCATCACCGGCACCAGCACCGAGCGCACCGAGCCAAGGAAGAGGAAGATCACCGCGATCACGATCAGCAGCGTATCAACGAGCGTGCCGGTGACCTCATGGATGGCGTTGCTGACATATTCCGAGGCGTCGTAGCCGATGCTGGCCTCGAGGCCAGCCGGCATGTCGCGCTGCAGCGCCGACAGCTCCGCTCGCACGGCGCGGATCACATCGATGATGTTGGCGTTGGGCTGCGGAAAGACGCCGGCAAAGACCGCCGTTTGTCCCGAATAGCGAACCAGGGTGTCATAGTCCTCGGCACCCAGCTCGACGTCCGCGACATCCTCCAAGCGCACGATGGTGTCGTTCTTCTGCGAGATCACCAGACGCCGGAAATCCTTGGCGCTGTGCAGATCTGTATTCGCCGCGAGGTTGGTCTGAACCAAGGCACCTTTGGTGTTGCCGATGGCGGCCAGGTAGTTGTTGGCGGCCAGCGCCTCGCGTACCTGCGATGGACTGATCCCCAGGGCTGCCATGCGTTCTGGCTTGAGCCAAACCCGCATCGCGAAGGTTCTCGCGCCGAAGATTTCGATCCGCTGGACGCCGGTGACTGCAGAGAGGCGTGGCTGCACCACCCGCGTCAGGTAATCGGTGATCTGCTCCTGCGACAAGATATCCGAGGCAAAGCTGAGATAGGCTGCGGCAAAGTCCGAGTCGGCCGATTGCACGCTGATGGCGGGCACCTGCGCTTCCGCGGGCAGGTCGTTACGGACCTGGTCCACCTTGGAGGAGATGTCGGCCAGGGCCTTGGTCGAGTCGTAGTTGAGCTTGAGCCGGGCGGTGATGATGGAGATACCCTGCAGGCTCTTGGACTCGACGTAGTCGATGCCTTCCGCCGCCGCGATGGCGCGCTCCAGCGGCGTCGTGACAAAGCCGCGCACGAGATCCGCGCTCGCGCCGACGTAGACGGTCGAGATCTGCACCGAGGCGTTCTCGCTGACCGGATACTGCCGCACGCTCAGCGAATTCCAGGCGTTCAGCCCGGCGATCACGATCAAGAGGTTGACCACGATGGCGAGCACCGGGCGCTGGATAAAGATATCGGTAAAGCGCTTCATGGCCGCGCTCCTCAGGAGTCCGCTGGATGCGGCTCGAGGCTGGCGTTCGGCGCCAGCTTATTGTCGATGACGACCTTCATTCCGGTGCGCAGCTTGAAGACGCCGCTGGTGACCAGGGTCTCACCGGCCTTAAGCCCATCGGTCACATCCACGAAATCGCCGCGCGCCCGACCGAGGCGGACGAATTGCTGCCGCAGCACCCGCTCCGCGTCGCCGGACGTGTCATTCTTCCGCGCCTCGACGACGAAGACCGAATCGCCGTAAGGCGCATAGAGGACGGCGGTTGCGGGAATCGGCAGGACCTGCTCTTCGTCCGGCAGCATCACCTCGACCTGGGCAAACATGCCGGCATACAGCCGCTCGCCCGGGTTGGAGACGAGTGCCCGCACGCGCACGCTGCGGGTGCTCGCGTCGACCTCCGGACTCACGGCGATGATGGCGCCGGCAAAGGTTTCGTCCGGCGCGACGTCGGCGGAGACACGCACCGCCATACCTTGCTTCAAGCGTCCGAGCTGCTGCTGAGGAACGGAGAAATCCACATGGATCGGATCCAAGGTCTGGAGCGAGACGATCGGATCGCCTTCTTTCAGCACTTCGCCGAGATTGACTAGGCGCAGACCCAGTCGGCCGCTGAAGGGGGCGCGAATCGACTTCTTCGCAATGATTGCGCGGATGTTGCCGACTTGGGCCAGGGTCTCCTTCGCCGTGGCCTCGGCGCGGTCGATCGCGTCCTGTGAGGCGAGCTTGCGCTTCCCGAGTTCGCGTACACGTGCAAGGTCTGCCCTTGCCAACTCGGCCGATGCCTCCGCCGAGGCGAGTTGGGCATCCTCACTCGAGGTGTCCAACTGCAGCAACACACTCCCGGCGGACGCCGTTCCGCCGGACTCGAAGGCAATTTGCGTCACCCTTCCGCCAACCTCGGTGCTCAGCGTGACACCCTGCACTGGCTCCAGGGTGCCAACCGCGGGGATCGACTGCTCCCATTGCGCGCTTTCCAGCGTCATGGCCGTCACCGTTTCAGGTGGCTGGACCGCGCTTTCAGCGGCTTTCCCCATTGCCGCAAACTGGCCAAGCTTGGCATAGACGATTGCGCCAACCAGGATGGAGATGGCGATGGCGGTAAGGATCAACTTGCGAAGCATGAGACATTCAACCGATGGAGTACCTGAGTGTAGGACTAGCCGGGGTCGGCACCCCGGAGTGTGTATTTGCCGATTCTCCCCTGATCGCGGGCTTGATGTAACCTCGATATCGCCTCAGCAGGTTTGACATCCTCGATCGAGCCGCGTCTTCACTGGGGAAGTCGGGCACATCGCGGCGCTTGGAGAATGCGGCTTGCGCATGACGCTTTTGTATCCCGGGGCCTATTGAGGGTTGCAGGCGGAACTTCAATTAGCGCGTCCCGGCAAGCGGTCAGGAGCGGCGCGATTTCGACGCCGCAGCCCGGATGTCGAGCAGCAGCCCTGATGCTCTTTTTCGCCGACATCACTTGGTTTGAGGCCGCTTCCAGGTGTAGACCGCGGTGACGGCGTAGTTCCAGACCGCGCCCACCAGAATTCCTGCCAAGGCGGAGAGGAACCAGCCGGAATGGCCTTCATGGAAGAGGTAGTTGGCGATGCCGACGTTGGCCAGCGCGCCGACGCTGCAGGTCACCACGAAGCTCAGCCAGCCCCAGAGCAGCTGGCGACCGCGCAGCCGCATGTCGCGATAGGTCAGGAGGTTGTTGAGGAAGAAGTTGCTCGTCATGGCGACCAGGGTCGCCGCGCTCTGACTCAGTAGGAAGGCGCCGCTGCCGAGCCATTGCAGCATGGGCCAGAGGACGGCCATGTGCACGAAGACGCCGAGTCCGCCGATCACCGAGAAGGCGATGAAGCGGACCGGGATCAATGGCCCGATCATCTTCTGTGTGAGCATCAGCAGATACTCCCAGAGCACCGCGTTGTCCAGCTTGCTGCTGCCGGCGTGGCGCTGACGGAAGGTGAAGGGAAGCTCGCGGAAGCGCAAGGGACGCTCGGCGGTGGAGAAGATATCCAGTAGGATCTTGAAGCCGACGCCGGTGAGGCGTCGCACGCAGGCATGAATGACGCTTGCGCGCACCATGAAGAAGCCGCTCATGGGGTCCTGTAGCTCGACGCGGATGAGGCGTTGGCCGATGCGGGTCGCCACTTTGCTCATGGAGTGGCGCCGCGCGCTCCAGTCGCCCACGCCGCCGCCCGCGACGTAGCGGCTGCCGACGACGATCTCCAGGTCTTCGTCTTTGATGGCCGCGAGCATGCGTGGCAGCAAGGTCTCATCGTGCTGCAGATCGCCGTCCATGACGGCAAGATAGGGGGCCGAGGTCGCTAGCATGCCCTCGATGCAGGCGGAGGAGAGACCGCGTCGTCCGACGCGTTGGATCACGCGGATGCGAGCGTCCCGCCGCGACAGCTCACGCGCACGCTCGGCGGTGCCGTCGGGCGAATCGTCATCGACGAAGATCAGCTCCCAGTCGACACCTTCTAGAGTGATCGCGACCCGGCGAGCGAGTTCCTCGACCGATCCGGCCTCGTTGTAAGTGGGCACGATGACGGCGAGTTCGGGCACTTGGCAGCTGATGGAGTCGGGGGATGCTGTGGTCATAGAAAGCTTCTGATCAGGCGCTCAGGGTCGAGCGCTTATACGAGGGACGCGCATTCTAACCCGTCCGGCTCCTTCGCGTGGCCATTGGGCGATGGGCTATCCATGGCTGGGACAGGGAAGGCAATGGGTTCATGCTTTCGTGGCGCCTGTCCCAGGCGCCGCACCCTCTTTATCCACTCAACCAAACGAAACGCATGACTTCAGCTTCGAGCCATTCAACCAAGCACAGCCATCCTTGGGGCCTGATCTTGCTCCTGATCGCCGCGATGACGCTGTGGCGCGTCGCGGTCGCTGCCTTGATGCCTGTCACCCAGGATGAGGCCTATTACTTCGATTGGGCGCGCAGCCTCGCTTGGGGCTACTTCGACCATCCGCCAGGTGTCGCGCTGCTCGGGATCGGGGGCCTCTTGGAGCCCGCATCGGCCCTGATGGCTCGGCTGGGAGGTCTTCTCGCCGCGACCCTGACCTTGCTCATGCTCGCTAGGCTCTACGTCAATTCGGGGCTTCGCCGGGGGCGAGACTGGGCGCTCGCCTTGCTCTTGGTCTTCGGCGTCTTGCCGGGCCTTGCCGGCGGTGTCATCACGACGCCGGATACCGCACTGGCGCTTGCTTGGGCACTGGCCCTGCATGAAGCGGAGCGGGCCTTGGCGGTGGACCGGCGTCGGTGGATCACGGCTGGGGTCGCGGCTGGTCTCGGGCTGCTTGGCAAGTACAGCATGGTGCTCATTGGCCCGGTCTTCCTCTGGGCCATCTTACGCGCGGACTGGCGCGCCCTGCGCACGCCCTGGCCCTATCTGGGGGGGCTGGCTGCCCTCTTGGTCTTTTCCCCCAATCTCCTTTGGAACGCGCAGCACGAGTGGCTGAGTCTCGGCTTTCAGCTCGGTCATGGTTTCTCGACCGAGGTGACTGGCTTCGCTGCCCCGGAGGCCAACGCCATTGATCATGAGGGGCCGGGGTCGACCGCCGAGCGCTTGGCGAGCTTGGCAAGCTACGCGGGGACGCAGCTCGGGCTTTGGGGCGCCATTCTCGTGGCGATGTTCGTACGCTTGTGGCCCCGTCGCGGCCAGATGCAGGCTGATCCAGCCCATGTGCCCCCGGTCCTCGCGCGCTCGGCCCGTGAGCTGCTGATCGCCGCTACCGCCTTTCCCTTGCTCTTCTTCGCCCTGGTGTCCTTGGTCAGCGAGGTCGAGGCCAACTGGCCTGCCATGTATCTCATGGCAGCCGCGCCCCTGGCAGCCCTTTGGCTGTCTACAGTCCGTGCTTGGGCGGTGGCGGCTGTCGGCGTCAACCTTGTGCTCGTCAGTCTCTATGCCTTTCATGCCGCGACTGATGCGTTGCCCCTGCCAGACAGCCAGAATCGGATTCTGCGCGAGACGCACGGCTTCCAGGAGCTGGCACAGATCGCAGCGGATCTGGACGGTCCGGTGTACGCGGACCGCTATCAGACGACGGCCATGCTGAGGTTTTATCAGCCGGATCTCGAGACGACGCAGTGGCCTGGTCTCACGCGACCCTCGGAATATCTAAGGGGTCAGATTGCGCCCTGCGTCTCGCCTCAAGCGGTGCATGAGCCTTTTTGGCTGGTGACCCGCTTTGGCGCGCCACCGCAGATTCCCGGCTTCTCGCCGGTGCAGCAGCGCCTGCTCTTCGATTGCCCCAGGCGACCGCTGCGGGAGGGTGGCGAGCCGCCTTGCCAGCGCCCGCTGCACAGCTGGCGGCTCTACCAGTATCGGCCGGAATGAGCTTGTGGGGGGCAGCTCAGTTCGGATCGTCCTCGATGTAGCGGGTGTCGATCCGGGGCATGGCATCCAGGGTTCGATGCACTGGACAGCGCTCGGCGATCTCCAGCAGCCGCGTGCGTTCGGCGACGCTGAGGTTGCCATGGATGTTGATCCGCTGGAAGATGCGGTCGACCTTGGTGACCTTGCTTTCGCAGTTCTTGCAGTCGTCCGCGTAGTTCCGCTCGTGCCTCAGCAGGACTTCGATATCGTCCAGGTCCATGCCCTTGCGCTTGGCGTACATGCGCAACGTCATGGAGGTGCAGGCCCCTAGCGCCATGAGCAGCAGGTCGTAAGGCGAGGGTCCCAGGTCCGAGCCGCCCACTGATTCCGGCTCGTCGGCCAGCCACTGGTGGCGATCGGTATAGAGGCCGCGCAGGAAGTTGGTGTCGATCTCCGTCACCAACACCCCGCCCGGCGCCACCTTGGGGGCGGTGCCCGTGCTCGGTTCGAAGCCGTGCTTGCCGAGTCCAAGGTAACGGCTGGCCCAGGCGACTAAGGTCTCGGCGACATACTCGGCGTCCTCGCGATTGCTCAGCATGTGGTCGGCGTTGTCCAGCGAGATAAAGCTCTTGGGATGGCGCGCCGCCTGGTAGATCTTGGCCGCCTCGTCGATATCGACGATGTTGTCGAGCGGCGAGTGAAAGACCAAAAGGGCGCGATTTAGATGCCGGATATGATCGGCGTCGCCGTACTGAGCCAGGTCGTCGAGGAGCTGCTTCTTGATGCGGAAGCGGCGCAGGCCGATGGTGATCTCCGCCTCGCCCCTGTCTTCGAGCTGACCCCGTGCTCCGCTCAGCAAGTGCTGGACATGAGAGGCGGTGGCCGGCGCGGCGATGGTGACGACGGCCTCGACCGAGGGGAGCTGTGGCGCTGCGGCCAGCACGGCGGCGCCGCCTAGGCTATGCCCGATCAGCAGGGCTGGTGCCTCGAAGTCGAGCTCGAGCTTGCGCGCGGCGGCCAGCAGGTCCTGAACATTGGACGAGAAATTGGTATTCGCGAAGTCGCCATCGCTGTTTCCTAGGCCAGTGAAGTCGAACCTGAGCGAGGCGATGCCGCGCGCCGCGAGTGCCCGGCTGATGCGGCTTGCGGCTGCAACGTCCTTGCTGCAGGTAAAGCAGTGGGCGAAGAGGGCATAGCGGGCGATGGGCGTCCGCTCTGGAGGTGTCTCGAGGAGACCGACGAGGGTTTCACCTTCGGCGTTGGGGAATTCGAGCTTGATGCGTGACATTCCAAGGCGATCCGTTCAGTTGTGCGTCCAGTCTGGGGTTGTGATGGGAACCTGGTGACTCAAGCGTTGCCCGAGGGCGATCGGCCGTCTGCTGCAGTCTCGACCTGCGCCCTTTGGTTGCGCTGTCATGCTGCGGTGCAATATAGCGCAGAAGGCCGACCGACGCGAAGCGACTGAGCCATAAAATTTAATATAATCATTGAATTATATTCATAGCTCTTGATGCTAGGAGCCTTCCCGGCGGCTGAATTCGAGGTTGTGGGAGTAGCGCCCCGCGAATCTGGCGAAGAACCGCAGCAGCGCGGTAGAGCTGTCGAAACACAGATAGAGCCCGATACCTCGTCGGGCTCTTACGCGAGCGCGGCCAGCACGACTGCGGGGCAGGGGAGTCGTCGATCCTGTCGTGGTTGTGATGGCGTCGCGGTCGCGACAAGGTCTCGCACGCATGGCAAAGTGATGACATGACGCTTTCAGCCCGCCCGCTCCGTGCCCGCATCCACCTGGATGCCATCCTTCACAACTATCGTCTTGCGAAAGCCTGCGCGCCCTCGGCGCGTGCCCTTGCTGTCGTCAAGGCCAATGCTTACGGTCACGGGGCCGTCCGGGTGGCGCAGGCGTTGGCGCCGGAGGCGGACGGCTTCGCCGTGGCCTGTGTCGGGGAGGCCTTGGAGCTGCGCGAATCTGGGATTTGCAATCCCATCCTGCTCTTGGAGGGCGTCTTCTCGCCCGATGAGATCACGCTGGCGGACCGGGCTGCTCTGGCGATGGTGGTGCATTGTCCGCAACAGCTCGACTGGGTACTGGCCGCGCGTCCCGCGAGACCACTGCAATGCTGGATCAAGATCGATTCCGGCATGCACCGGGTTGGCTTCGCCCCTGGCGACTTTCAGCAGGCCTATGCGCGCTTGAGCGCCTGCCCGCATCTTGGTCTGGTGGTCGCCATGACCCACTTCGCCCGCGCGGACGAGCCCGAGCATCCTTATACCTTGGTTCAGCTCGATGCCTTCGGCCGGGCCTTGGGCAGTCTCGAGATCCCCTGCAGCCTGGCCAACTCCGCTGCCATTCTGGCATGGCCGCAAGCGCATCGCGATTGGATCCGTCCGGGAATCATGCTCTACGGGGCCTCGCCTTTTGCCGACGCTGGGGCAGGGGCGGCTGAACTCTTGCCGGCGATGACATTGGAGTCGGCACTCATCTCGATCCGCGAACTCGGCCCCGGCGATCCCGTCGGCTACGCGGGCCGATTCGTTTGCGATCGGCCGATGCGTGTCGGGGTGGCCGCCGTCGGCTATGCGGATGGCTATCCGCGCCATGCCAAGGATGGAACGCCGATCGCGGTCAATGGCCGGCTCAGCAGGGTGATCGGGCGTGTCTCCATGGACATGATGACGCTGGATCTGACCGACATCGAGCATGCCCACTTAGGCGATAGGGTCGAGCTTTGGGGGCGGACCCTGGCGGCGACGGATGTCGCCCGCTGGAGCGACACTATCGCCTATCAGCTCTTCACCGGCATCAGTCGGCGGGTTCCTCTGGTTTACGAGCATGGCTGATGTGTTTCGCGCCGATGTCTAGCGAGGCTTCGCCTCAGACCGACGCGTCATCCCATCGGGATCGCTCTCGGAATCGGGATCGCTATCGTCGGTTCGATCCCGATCCCGATCCCGACCCCGACGGCCTTGGATGGTCGGACGCTTCATCGAAATGTGACTCATCTGAAAGCATGTTGCGCGCTCAAGGATTCTAGGAGCCTGTCCGGCTTGGGGGGATCGAAGCGAGGAAGTGGGAGAGCGAGGCCATTTCGTTCCGGTTTTGAGGCGCATAGTGGTTCTATGTAACGAAAAAGCGGGGCGAAAGGGACCGTTCTCCCGATTCCGCAGCCGATTCATCCTAAGTCGGACAGGCTCCCAGGCGCATTCGCTCGGTCACGCGTGCATAGCATTGGGTCGCGGTCGCACGGGGTGTTAGCATGGAAGGCTGTTTGATGATAGCTCCGGTGACTTAGAGAAAGATGCAAGAATTCGTGCCTGGCCAGCGCTGGCTGAGCGAGACCCAGGCCGAACTCGGCCTGGGCATTGTTATGTCGACGGATGGGCGCTGCGTGCAGATCGCCTTTCCGGCGACGGGCGAGACCAGACTCTATGCGATGCGTGATGCGCCCCTGGTGCGCGTGGAGCTGGGGCCGGGCGAGCGCGTCCGCGACCACAACGGCCGCAAGCTCTGCGTGATCGGCACGCAGGACGACGCTGGACTCATCACCTATCTGTGCGAGGATCTGGACGGCCGCAGCGTCGTGCTGCCCGAGGCCAAGCTGGACGACCGGATGCGCTTCAATCGGCCCCAGCAGCGCCTCTTGTCGGGCCGGATCGACAGTGACCATTGGTTCTCGCTGCGCTACCGCACCTGGATGCAGGGCATGCGCGAGGCCGGCTCGCCGGCCTTGGGCCTACTCGGGGCGCGTGTCGCGCTCATCCCGCACCAGCTGCACATCGCCGCCGAGGTCGCCGGGCGCGAGGCCCCCAGGGTGCTGCTGGCCGATGAGGTCGGGCTTGGCAAGACCATCGAGGCCGGGCTCATCCTGCACCGCATGCTGCTCACCGGGCAGGCGCGCCGCGTCCTCATCGTGACGCCTGAGCCCTTGCTGCATCAGTGGCTGGTCGAGATGCGGCGCCGTTTCAACCTGAGATTCGCGCTCTACGATCGCGAGCGCTTCGACGCCATCACCGACGTCAATCCCTTTCAGGATGAGCAGCAGGTCCTCTGCAGTCTCGACCTCATCGCCGGGAGCCCGGACGCCGCACGCGCGGCCCTCGAGGCGCAATGGGATTTGCTCGTCGTCGACGAGGCCCATCACCTTGCCTGGTCCGAGACTGACTCCAGCTTGGAGTACGACCTCATCGAGGCGTTGGCGCAGGTGACGCCCGGTGTCCTGCTGCTCACCGCAACGCCGGAGCAACTGGGGCGTGCGGGCCATTTCGGCCGACTGCGGCTGCTGGATCCGGATCGCTTCCACGACTACCAGGTCTTCCTTGAAGAAGAGGCGCACTATGCCCCGGTCGCCGATCTGGCCGCTCGACTGCTCGATGGTGAGCCTCTAAGCGCTGCCGACCAAGGCTTGCTGGAGTCCCTGCTGGGTGACGTCCAGGGCCAGGGGAGCGAGGAGATCATCGCGCACCTGCTCGATCGCCACGGGACCGGGCGCGTGCTCTTCCGTAATACGCGCGCCTCGATTCCAGGTTTTCCGGAGCGCCAGCTCATCCCTCACCCGCTGCCGAAGCCGCCGGAATTCGATGCATTGTCGGCGCAGGCTGTTGAGCGTCTGACGCCGGAGCGCGTGCTGGGCGGGGATTGGATTGACGTAGATCCCCGTGTCGATTGGCTGATCCAGCGCTTGAAGGCGCTGCGTCCGGCCAAGGTGCTCTTGATCTGCGCCCACGCGGAGACCGTACTCAAGCTGCGCGAGGCGCTGCTGTGCAACGCGGGGATCTATGCTGCGGTGTTTCACGAGGGAATGGAGATCGTCGAGCGCGACCGCGCGGCGGCCTATTTCGCGGCCGTCGAGGATGGTACCCAGCTCCTGCTGTGCTCGGAGATCGGGAGCGAGGGGCGCAATTTTCAGTTCGCCCACCATCTGATCCTGTTCGATCTGCCGCTGGACCCCGATCTCTTGGAGCAGCGTATCGGTCGTCTCGATCGCATCGGGCAGACCCAGACCATTCGCATCCATGTGCCCTACTTCTTGGGCTGTCCTAGCGAGGTGCTCTTTCGCTGGTATGCCGAGGGGCTCAATGCCTTCGAGCACAGCTGTCCCGCGGCATCGGCGGTGCTGGCCGAGCAGGGGCCGGCGCTGCTGCGCGCGCTGGAGAATCCGGGTGACGTCGATACCTTGATCGCCGAGGCGCGCGCCTTGACCGAGCGGCTCAATCGCGAGCTGTCCGCCGGACGCGATCGTCTGCTGGAGATCCACTCGCATCGCGCCAAGACTGACCTGGCCCTGGTCGACAGCATTGAAGAGATCGATGCCAGCCGTACGGTGGTGGACTACCTGACACGGTTTTGGGACGCCTTCGGTGTCGAGCATGAGTCGGGTGCGGGCGGCTCGCTCGTCGTGCGCCCCGGGAGTCAGATGCTCCAAGAGCACTTTCCCCGGCTGCCCGAGGATGGCCTCACCGCCACCTTCGAGCGTGCCGGCGCCTTGGCGCATGAGGACCGTGAGTTTCTCACCTGGGAGCACCCCCTGGTGCGCGAGGCCATGGAGCTGTTGACCGCCTCTGATTTAGGCACCTCCGGGCTCGTCCTCATCAAGGACGCGCGCTTCAAGCGCGCCACCCTCTTGTTGGAGCTGCTCTACGTCGCCGAGTGCCCGGCGCCGCCGGAGCTGCAGGTCGGGCGCTTTCTGCCGCCCACGCTCGTGCGGCTACTGCTCGATGGCGACGGCAAGGATCACGCGGCCGAGATTTCCCACGAGGCCATCAGAGGGGATTGCCTGACCCGCAACCTCAAGCTGGCCCGGCAGGTCATCAAGTCCCAGGTCCCCCGCTTGACTGAGATGCTCGCGCGCGGCGAGACACTGGCGCGCGAGCAGGTCGAGCAGCTCCAGCGCGACGCGACGGCGCGCATGCAGGCGGTGCTGGGCGAAGAGCTGGAGCGCCTGGTCGCACTGGCTCAGGTCAATCCCAGCGTCCGCCGGGATGAGATCGATCGACTGACTGAGAAACGCGCCCGGCTCGATGCCTACCTGGCCCAGACCCACTTGCGCATCGACGCCGCCAGGGTCTTGGTGACGGCCTGAGGAGCGGCGGGTGCCTGTGGGGGCCGTGATCGATACGCGTTATCTGGGCCTCGGTCATCCTTTGGTCCAATCGCGCGGTCGGTGGGCGCGGCGCCCCGCCGCGACGGGGCGCCGCTCCCACGTCGCTTTGCTTCAAGGATGCGCGGCGTCCGCTCAACCGACTGGGCGGCCCGATGATCAACGCCCTTATCTGTGACCTGAACATGTCTGAAATGGATGGCGTACGCCATCTTCGCGTCCAACGTTCAGCTCGCCAAGAAAGCGTCCATCAACAACTTCCCCCCTTTCGCAAAGGGGGGCTCGGGGGGATTTCGGGCGGCATCGCTCGCATCGGGAAACAATTGATGGACACTTGCCAAGCGCATGAATCTCTCGATTGTGGCGGAGGGCATGGCGTGTGGTGGAGGGGGTGGCGTGTGATGGAGGGGATGGAGACGCAAGCCGATTGAGATCCGGCCAAGGAGCTTGGCTGTGACAGCCTCCAAGGCTTCTTCATCGCCAAGCCGGTGTCGGTGCGACTCGCCTCGTCGGGCTTTGCCGCTGTCGCTCAGAACAGCAGGTGGCCGTGGATCTGAGCTGGCGCAATGCCGACTCTGGAACGAATCGATTTGCGCCGGCCCTTGGGCTCCGAATGGCTAACGAGCCGCGCGGTAGCCGTCCATCTCTTCCAGCGAAAGTTGGCGCGCCTCCTCTTCGAGCATCACCGGAATGTCGTCGCGGATGGGGTAGGCGAGCTGCGCCGACAGAGAGATGAGTTCTGCCCGGTCCCGATCGAAGATCAAGGGACCCTTGGTCACGGGGCAGACGAGGATGTCGAGTAGCTTCTTGTCTAGCATGGCTTGATTGCTCCGCAGAGAGTTCTATGTGTGCTCAGTGGGGAGTTTAACCTAGAACCAGCTGGCGGCCGTCAGCTTTCAGCTCAAAGCTTTGTATTGGCGAGGCTTTTTTGCGTTTTCGCAAGCGCAGCTTGGCCGTGCTGGTCTTGGCTGTTGGCGGACGGTCGATGAGCGGGTGTTTCCAAGGAGTTCAGCGTGTTGCCTTCGTTAAGAACATCGGCCGGTCCGTCGCTTCGTGGTCGTCTGGCTGCCCTGGTTGCGGTAGCCGCGCTCGCAGCCATTGCGGCCGGTCTCTGGCAGCTCGCTGCCACGACCCAGGGCCTGGAGGTAAGGAGGGTGGAGATCGGCAACCTTCCGCTGACGGTCTATCGGCCGCGCCAAGCCTCTGCCGCCCCGGCGGTAGTGATCGCGCATGGATTTGCCGGATCCCAGCAGCTGATGCAGCCCTACGCGACCACGCTGGCGCGCAATGGCTACGTCGTGGTCACCTTCGATTTTCCCGGCCACGGGCGCAATGCGGATCCCTTCGTCTCGAGCCTGATGGATCAGGAGAAGCGGTTAGGCATTCTGCTCGCTGCCCTGCGGCCTGCCTTGGATTTGGCCTTGTCGGAGCCGGGGGTGGACGGCCGTCTCGCCCTGGTTGGTCACTCCATGGCCGGGGATGTCCTGGCGCGCTTTGCCCAGGCGCATCCGGATCAGGTCTCCGCCTTGGTTCTGCTGTCGCCCTACCTGTCGACGGATACGCAAACGGCCGAGCTTCACAATCTGCTGCTGATCTATGGCGCGCTCGAGCCGGAGATGCTGCATCAGCAGGGGCTGAAGGTCTTGGCGGAAGGGGCTGATGATCGGCCTGTCGAGCCTGGAGTGACGCTGGGAAGTGTGGCTGAGGGCAGCGGACGTCGCTTGCTGCTGGCCGAAGGCGTCGAGCACATCGGTGTGCTCTACGCGGGTGAGGGACTGCAGGCCGCGATTGAGTGGCTCGATCAGACCTTCGACCGCAGTGGTAGCGGCTTCATCGATGCGCGCGGTCCCTGGCTCGGCCTGCTCTACCTGGGGCTGCTCGGGCTTGCCTGGCCACTGTCGCGGTTGCTGCCCGTAGTCGTCGAGCGTCCAGCCGGTGCCGGGCTGCGCTGGCGGCGCCTGCTGCCGGTGGCGATTGCGCCGGCCGTGATGACGCCACTCATCCTCTGGAAGCTGCCGACGGACTTCCTACCCGTGCTGATCGGCGACTATCTCGCCTTGCATTTCGCGGTCTACGGAGCGATCACCGCGCTCGGGCTGTGGGCGATGCGTTGCGGTCCATTTTCTTCGGGTGAGGCTCGGCTCGGTGTGGTTCGGTTGGGGCACTACGCACTGGCGACCGCCATGACCGCCGCCTATTTCACCTTGGCCTTCGGGCTCTCCACGGACACTTTCGTCACGGCCTTGCTGCCGGGTGTCGCGCGCATCTGGGTGGTGATCGCGATGCTCGGCGGGACGCTGTCCTATTTCATGGCGGACGAGTGGCTGACACGCGGCGAGGGCGCGGCTCGGGGCGGCTCGGTCTTGACCAAGGTGCTCTTCCTGCTTTCCTTGCTCCTGGCGGTCATGCTCAATCTCAACGAGCTGTTCTTCCTGATCATCATCGTGCCGGCGATTTTGGTCTTCTTCGTCGTCTACGGGCTGATGAGCGCATGGGTGTACGGTCGCACCCAGCATCCCTGGGTCGGGGCTGTTGCCAGCGCGATCGCCTTTGCCGTGGCGACGGCCGTGACCTTTCCGCTCGTTGAGCCTTGACTCGTCCAGGATGATCGCCATCAGATAGCTGAGGGGAAGGGCATGATGTTTGGCAGGCCGGGCCTGATTCCTGGGTCAGCCTTGACCTCTGCGCGATCCTGTTGCGGGTCCTTGAATCAAGCCTCCTGCCGCAGGAAGCTGAATTGCGCAGGCTGATTAACTCAGTGTTTGCAGGGTGAAGAAAAGTTGATCGCGCATGACCTATATTCAAGATGGGGTTTGGCGTAAGATGCGGGAACCGCTGCGGTTTGCTGGAGTCGTTGGCAGAATCACGACCTGCGTTCGTAGCGACCTCTGAAGGACAAAGCCTCCCAGCGCGGAGCGAATTAAGAAACCTAGGCTGCTGTTCTACCGACCGACCGGAGGAGTATCAAGATGGTCGCTTTTGCACAATTACATGCTCAGAACCATAAGATCACTGAGCTATCCAACGTCTTTCTCTATCTCGTCCGTGAGCGCTCGATGTGCGACACCGATGTCGCCTGCGACGTCTTCTTCGACCTCACCAATCGGATTCGCGAGCACATGGAACTCGTGGATCGCGATATCTGCGGCGCACTCATTTCGTACCCGGACCAGAAAGTCAAGAACACCGCCAACCGCTTCTTGTCGGGATCCACTGAGATCAAGCGCATCTTCGGGGCTTACGTGAAGGAGTGGTGCTCTCAGAAGCGTCATGCGCTGACCATTAGCGACTACACCTCCTTCCTGCAGGATACCGAGCAGATGTTCGCCTTGGTCATGGACAGGATTCAGCGCGAGACGGAGCATCTCTATCCCTTGCTCCGTAAGGTTGAGGGTGACGATGACAAGCAGGTGGCTTGATCGCGGTCGCCAGTCAGATGCTGGCGCCGGGCAGCTTCTTGCTGAATCCGCAGACTTAGAAAGCGAGCGAATTCGCCGTGACCCAGTCGGCGCCTACTAGGCGCCGACGCTTGTCTCAGGCACCGGCCTCAGCTCGTGTGCCTTCCGCTCCCGACTCCGCGTAGCACCATTCCACCGCGCTCGCGCCAAGGACCGCATCCGCGTCCACCCGACAGCCGACAACGCCTTGGAGCGAAGGCAGCTCGAACATGGGGCGTTGCAACAATGCCTCCAAGACGCTGCGCAGGCCGCGTGCACCCGTCCCCCGATCGATGGCTTTGTGCGCGATGGCAGTGAGTGCGTCAGCGGAAAACTCGAGCCCGACGCCCTCGAAGTCGAATAGCTGCTGATACTGCCGCACGAGCGCATTCTTGGGCTCGGTCAGGATACGGACGAGCGCGGCCTCGTCGAGGTCGTGGAGGCCGACGATGACCGGGAAGCGGCCGATGAACTCTGGGATGAGGCCGAACTGACGCAGATCGTCAGGGTGCGTGTCGCGGTAGAGATCGGGATTGCGCTTCTCAGTGCTGTCGTCAGCCCCCAGCTCGGCGTGGAAACCGATCCCGGATCCGTCTTCTTTGCGGCGTCGCTTCAGCACCTTCTCCAGTCCGGCGAAGGCGCCTCCGACCACGAACAAGATGTTGCGGGTGTCGATCAAGGTGGGCTCGTTGCCGTCCTTGCGGCCTTTGGCACCGAGCTTCACTTGGGTGCCCTCGACCAGCTTGAGGAGCGCCTGCTGTACGCCCTCGCCGGAGACATCGCGCGTCCCGTGCGCGGTTTCGCCCTGGCGTGCCAGCTTATCGACCTCGTCGATGTAGACCATGCCCCACTCGGCGACCTCGCGGTTGCCGTTGGCGGCGTCCAAGAGGCGGGCGAGAATGCTCTCGACGTCCTCGCCCACATAGCCGGCCTGGGTGAGGGTGGTGGCGTCGGCGATCACGAAGGGGACGCCGACGATGCGGGCCAGCGTGCTCGCGAGCAGCGTCTTTCCCGTCCCTGAGGGGCCGAGGAGCAGGATGTTGGATTTGTCGATCTCGACGCGATCCTCATCCTCGAGTGAGCGCTTGGGGTTGCTCGCCTCCACGGCGAGACGCTTGTAATGGTTGTAGACGGCGACCGACAGGGTCTCCTTGGCGGCCTCCTGACCGATGACGTAGCGGTCTAGGTGCTCCTTGATCTGGATCGGCTTGGGCGGCGACTTTAGCGGTCCGGTCAGCGCGCGTGCGCGGCCCCAGCTGCTGATGACTTGATGGGCCAGGCCGACGCAGGCCTCGCAGATGTGACCCTCGATGCCCGCGATGAGCGGGGTTTCCGGGGCTTGCCGCGCCCCGCAGAAAGAGCAGCTGTGGACCTGGTCATTCATGCCGTCGAGACCTCTGTTCGCGGTGGTGCCTGTTGCTGGAGCGCTGCGAGCCAGCGCTTCTGACAGTCCTTGCTCTGGCGGGCGGCCAAGATTGCGTGGATCCTGGTGCGCGCCTGATCGAAGGTGACAGTGGTGGCCGGCTCGGCCGTTTCACAGAGCAGTAGGTGAAGGCCGATCTCGGATTCGACGACCTCACTGATCTGCCCTGGTTCGAGCGCGAAGAGCGTCGCGTCCAGCTCTGGGTAGAGCTGCCCTCGGGGGAGGGTGCCGAGCTGCCCCTGCTGCATGGCCGTGGGACACTCGGAGTGCGCTTGCGCGAGCTTGCCGAAGTCTTGTGGGCGCTTCTTCAAGGTTTCCGCGATCTGATCGATGCGCGCGCGCGCGGCCTCGCGACCGTTCTCCGCATACTCCTCATTGATGGTGATGAGGATTTGGCGCGCGCCGCGACGCTCGGGGGCGATGAAGCGCTCATGGTGCAATTCGTAGAAGAGGCGCTCGTCGGTCTCGGTGACCGGCTCGGCACGGCTGCCGATCCGCTGCATGACGGCGTCGAAGACCAGCTCGCGGCGCAAGGCGTTACGCAGCGTGGTCTCTTCCAGGCCGTTGGCGTTCAGCTCGGCCGTGAAGTCGGCTGTATCCAGGTAGCGGTCGCGGATCTCGGCGACGGCCTCGTCCAAGCGCCGCTCGGGAATCAAGGTATCCCGTGCCTCGCTCGTCGACAGCACCAGGCTCTCCAAGGCGAAGGTCTGCTGGGCCTGCTGCTCGACTTGCCGCAGCTGCGCCGCGTCCAATCCGGCGAGTCCGCTCTGAAAGCGCTCGGTGGCGGCGCGGAGCAAGTGGTAGCGGTACTCTGAGCTGGGCTCTTCTTGGGTGGCTTGGGAGAGGCTCATGGTCATAGTGCCGGGCTGGTTGTTTGTCTAGGAGGCTGCGCTGGACCCTGCGGTCTCGTCTTGAGGCGGCTCCGTGAGGGCCGTTTCCGGGACGATGAGCGTACTGCGATCGGGGAAATGAACGTGATAGGCCACGCCCCCCGGGTGGTCGCGCAGGACGCGGATGACCTCGCCGACCTCGCCCGTTTCCACCATGACGCGCCCTTGGATACCGAGTGGCTGGGACGCGGCGACACGGTCGCGGAACTCGAAGCGGCTGGGGGTCCAAGGCGCGTCGACGGGTTGGAGTTCTTCCTCGCGGCAGCCGATGATGCGGTCGCTGTCGAGGAAGTGCACGGAGTAGATGATCTGGTCCTGCAGGAAGGTGCCGACGTCCTTGACGTAGCCCGTGCTGCCCCGCCGGATCAGCAGGGTGCCCGTGGGCTCGCCAGGAAAGGTCCCGTCATTGCGCACGTTGCGCAAGACGCGGACCTCGTCGCCGTAGTCATACTGCGGGCGCATTCGGGACTTGCTCCATGAGGTCGCTGAGCGGCACAGCGACTTGCTTGGGCTCCTTCATGGTGAAGACGCGGAAGACCTTTTCGGTGGCGGCGTCCGAGGTGACGAAGTCTGTGTAGGCCGCCTTGAGCAGGTCTGCATGCAAGGCCCATTTGGCGTCGGGACTCGCGGGCATTTCATCCACCTGCCCCAAATAGTCGTGGAAGCGCTGCAAAATATGCAGGCGATTGACTTGCACGATGCTGCGCTCGTAGTCGATGTCGAAATACTCGAGGAAATCCTCGGCGCTGGAAAGCTCGCTCAGATCGAGTTCGAAGTCTTCGTTGGTCATGATCGCCTCCGGGTGGTCGATGAAGTTATCGGGTTCAGTTGTCACCCCCAGGGGGTGGATGCGCGAGAGCCAAGTCCACCACAGTGTCTTTGCTGCCGATTCGGTGGACTGCACTGCCTTTGTCCAGATCGCTCGGCTTGGCGTCTGGCTCGTCCGTTTGGCGTCTTGGTCGTCAACCTCGGAATCTCATCGGCCCAGGAAGCGCACGTTGTCGCCGGCACCGGCAATCTGCGCTTCGGCGACGGCACTGCGCGCCATGGTCAGCAGCTCATTGATGCCAAGCCGATCGCTAGTGTCGATCTCCGCGAGCTTCTCAAAGCGCTCCAAGGCCTCCGCCGGTCGGCTCAGTCGCATGAGGAGATAGCCGGCCCCCTTGAGCGCGAGAAGCAGGAAGCGTGTCAATGACATGGAGACCTGCACGGAGCGGCCCAAGTCCTCCTCGGTTAGCTCGGACCACAGCGCCGTGATGCCGAGGCGTTCTGCGCTGAGCGCGATGGCGCGATCTGCGGTGATGAGGGAGTCCTGGTAGCGGTGCTGATAATAGAAATAGCGATAGAGCGCGACGAGCACGGTGAGATGCTGGGGCTCGAGGAAATAGGCGTGTAGCAGACTCAGCTCGGCACCTGGCTCGCCATAGCGGCAGGCCGCGTCGGCGAGCAGCGCCTCGACCTCCGGGCTGACCGGTTCGTCGAAGTACATGTCCTCGCCACTGAAGTCCAGCAGATCCATGGCTTCAGACCTCCGCCGCGCTGGTGGGCCGAGTGGGCGGCTCGCAGACCTGGATGGCCTCGCAGCTCCCGCATTCGTCCTTGGGCTCGGTGCCGCCCGGCAGGCAGCCGTGAATCCCGATTTCTTGCTCCAGGTGGCGGATACGCTCCAAGAGGCAGGAGATGGCCCCGGCGACCGGGTCCGGAATGAGGTGATGATCGAGATCGATGCCGTGCGGCGTGAGGTTGTGCGACTTGCGCGACTTGACCACCTTGGCTGGGATGCCGACCACCGTGCTGTCGTTCGGCACATTGCCGATCACCACGGAGTTGGCCCCGACCTTGACGTGCTCGCCTAGCACCACTGGCCCAAGGATCTTGGCGCCGGCACCGACCACGCAACCGTCTCCCAGCGTTGGGTGACGCTTGCCCTTGCGCCAGGAGGTGCCGCCCAGGGTGACGCCATGGTAGAGGGTGACATCGTCGCCGATTTCCGCCGTCTCGCCGATCACCACGCCAGCGCCGTGATCGATGAAGAAGCGGCGGCCGATGTCGGCGCCAGGATGGATGTCGATGCTGGTCCAGATACGCGCGATGTAAGACATGAAGCGCGGCAGCCAGCGCCAGCTGCGCCGCCACAGCGGGTGTGCCAAACGATAGAGGATCACGGCGTGGACGCCCGGGTAGGTCGTGTAGACCTCGAAACGGGTGCGCGCGGCAGGGTCGCGCTCGAAGATGCAGTCCACGTCCTCGGCGATGGTCGACCAGACGCCTGGTCCGGTCGGTCGCTCTAGAATGGCCTCGTTCATGTTTGGGGTCTCCCGCACCGACTACTGGAGCAGTGCTGCCTGTGGTTGGCCGATCTCGGTCAGGAAACGTCTGAGGTCGCCTGTTTCCGGGCTGCGCTTGGTCTCGGTGACGAAGCGCCGCACCAGGGGCAGCACGCGCTCCGCCTGGTCGGTGTCGAGCTCGAAGCGCAGCAGCTCCGAATAGACTTGCTGGACGGCGCGCTTGCCTGAGTGCTTGCCGAGCACCATGCGGTGTGTGCGTCCCAGCTCAGCGGGATCGACGCCCTGGTAGTTCAAGGGGTCTTTCAGCAGCCCGTCGACGTGGATGCCGGCCTCATGGGTGAAGGCGCCGATCCCGATCAGGCTCTTGTGCCAGCAGACGGGGCGGCCGGAGGCCTGGGCGACCAACTCTGAGAGGTTGTCGAAGCGATGCAGGTCGATGCCGGTCTCGATGTGGTGAGCGTGCCTCAGCCCCATGACCACCTCTTCCAGCGGCGCATTGCCGGCGCGCTCGCCGAGCCCGTGGACCGTGGTGTTGACGTGGGTCGCGCCGCCGCGCACGGCCGCCAGGGTGTTGGCCGTTGCCATGCCCAGATCGTCATGGGCATGCATCTCGATTTCCATGTCGACGATGGCGCGCAGGTCGCGAATGCGCTCGAAGACGCCGAAGGGGTCCATGAGTCCGACGGTATCGGCGAAGCGGAAGCGGCGGGCACCGGCCTCTTGAGCGGCCTCGGCGGCCAGCCAGAGCAGCTCGGGGTCGGCGCGGGAGGCATCCTCGGCGCCGACACAGACCTCAAGCCCGAGTTCTTGGGCCGCGCGCACCTGGGTGCGAATTTGCTGCAGGACCCAGTCGCGATCGCGTCCGAGCTTGCGTGCGATCTGCTGGTCCGACAGCGGGATGGAGAGATCGACCATGTCGACGCCGAGGTCGCGGCAGAGCGCCATGTCTTGCGGCAGCATTCGGGTCCAGACCATCAAGCGGGCGGACAGCCCCAGTGCCGCGACGGCGCGGATGGATTCGCGCTCTTCCTCGCCCATGGCCGGGATGCCGATCTCGAGTTCGGGGACGCCGAGCGCGTCCAGACCGCGCGCGATTGCCAGCTTCTCCGTCAAGGAGAAGGCGACGCCGGCCGACTGCTCGCCGTCGCGCAATGTGGTGTCGTTGATGGTGACCGTGCTCTGCTTCATCGCCTTGGCTGACTCCTAAGTGCCCTTGTCAAGTGTTAAGCAAAGCCTGTGCCGCTAGCCTGAAGTCTTTTTTCTCAGTCGCTTACGATCGGGTATGTCGGAAATTGAGGGGTTTGCGACAAAGCGGTCGGCAAGCGCTTGTCGCGGAGATGACCAAGGAAAACACTCCTGGATCTTTGCGGTTGCGCTGCTCCTCTTAGGGCGGCCGACTGGCGAGCGATCAGGGCCTCGATCATCGGTTGGTCTAACCGCGCGATCGGTGGGAGCGGCGCTTTGCCTGAAGGATGCCCGGTGTCAAATCAACCGCTTGAGCGCTCCGATGATCAACGCCAAATTATGCTTGCAAAACAACAGACAGAAGACCATGCCAGGGTGCAGAAAAATACACCCTGGCGGCCCATCCCTCGACACCAGATTCTTGTAGCAAAATACGATGGTCAGACCTCTCAATATGAAACCGAAGATTGCCCACGCAGAAATACCAATGCGTCAGTTTCTCGCCCCGTTCCCCGATGATTCGGATTTTACCTGTCACAGACTGAACTTTTCTCTCTCGAAGCGTGCGATTCATCTGATGCCGGTAGTAAAGAATGAACGCCCACACGATCAGGGCGAAGAAAGCCGTGAAGCCAGAGTATATGAGTAAGGATTTGACACCCATGTTCTCGGTGCGAATCATCTCCGCTGAGAAGCCAAGCAAACCCAGCCCGAAAATAATTGCGAATGCAATCCATGCGAAGCGAGAATTGGCGTAGTGTTTACCTGTGATGCGAGCCTTCTGCGCTGCAGATATCTTGCCCATGCGATTGGCTTCAATATCTGCCGGTGAGAACTCAAATACTTCGGCTAAGATTGCTTGCTGGTCGGGTCTCTCATCTTGAGTCATATAGAAATGCCACTTCCTTGCAGGTGCGGAAATCAAAAAAGAGGACGGATTTATCTATGTGCGTAAATGATTTTTGATACCGGAGGTATCGAAAATAAATCTGTCCCCTTTTCTCCCTGTCCCCTTTTCTCCCTCATCTCTTTTCTGTCATCGGCCTTCCGGACCCTCTGGGTTGATGATCTCGATCAGCATCAGATAACTGGCGATCAGGAAGCAGCATGAACCAAGAAAGGTCGAGAGATTGCTGAGCATCGGGTTCTCGAAACCGGATTTGAAGCCGAACCAGGCGCAGAGAAAGAAGCCGATGGCGCCCAACAGATTGAACAAGCCACTCCACCAACCGAGCGTATCCCAAGCCGGTTTTAGCGCGCTCGGCTGCACTTCACGCATCGCCATCCAGGCTGCAATCATGAACCAAATGGCACCAATCATCTGCGGCAGCCAGAACCAAGCAAAGGCATCGAGATCGGGGTGGGTTGCCAATAGCGCGCCGACCACGCAGGGCACGAAGAAGATCGTTGCGCCAAGCAACTGCGCTAGATTCAGCCAATAACCCCAGTTGGCCGGGCGCAGTCCAAACCACCGAAGACGATGGTCGTCGGCGTGCAGGGGTCGGCTATGCCCGGCCTCATCATCCCGGAACAGCAACACATATCGCTGCGCGTTCAGCACCTCCAACCAGGAAAGATAGGCGCCGATCAGAAAGATCCCGCCACCGAGCACCGCTGTCCAAATGGGCACATCGGTCTTGATGGCCGGCTCATCGGAAAACGGCAGAACGGTCACCAACCCGTTGATGAGCCAAACAAGACTGCCGAGGGTAAAGACTGCTGCCACCCACCAGGAAAGTGATCGCCACTGAACTGCCAGCAAGCGATACTCTGCCCGAGCAGCCTTGGCCCCATCGGCCGTCTTCAGTGGGTGCGAACGCTGTTTTCGATGGTTGCGCGCGTTCCAACGCAGCTCGATCCCTTCTTCCGTATCACGAAAGACATGCTGAAACGAGCATGCCGCAGCCGTGTCGAAGCGGCGCAGCTCACGCACTGGGGGCAAGGCTTGTTGCGGAACAATCACTAATTGATGTTTGTTCAGCTGTTTCACTCATGATTTCTCTGACCAGAAGCTTCGGATCCGCACCATCTTCTCTGCCTGACTCCGGCACCGGCTGCGCCGAGGCTTTTTTGGGGGAATCTGAGTAGCGTCTGGGCTGGGTTTAGGGACTCTTCTCCGGTTGCGCCGTCTTAGCCGATGAGCGCTGCCAAATCGACGCAGTGTCACCGAACTGCCCCAGCCAGAGCATGATGGGCACCACGGCCGGCATGATCAGAAAACCCAGTTGGTAGGCTAAGGCCAACGCCTCGTAGCCCCAGGGCGAAAAATCCAAGGCGGAGGTGCCTTGCTCACCCAGCTGGAAGGCGATCACTTTGAGGATTTCGGTGCTGATCCCAAAGACCTGAACCATCGTAAGGATGAGCATGCCGAGCAGCCAGCGCATGAGTTTTGCCGCCTCATCCGCCGGCGTTGCGATGACCAGGGCCGTATAAAAGGGTACGCAATAGCCGTACTTGAGCGGATTGAGGTCGAACAACAGCTCACCCGCTGGCGCGCCTTGCGCCGTCGGTACCTCAATGAGCGTGAGCACGGTCAATGCGTTGCCATGACGGACAACGCCATCGATGACATCCGGGAACAGGCTCGATAGCAGTGCGCTCTCCAGACTCGCGAGGGGCACGGCAAAGATGATGGATGAGAAGTACCAGACTCCGAAGCAGACGGGCAGCCAGAATAGGGTGTGGAGAATGAATGGGCGCAGTGACTTCATCTCAGCCGTCCAAGTTGCTGGCGGGTATCGCGGCGGTTGTTGACGCCTCGCGTTTCGAAAGCCAGCGCAGCCAGAGTAGGAAGACCACGAGGACATCCAGCATGATGAGCGCCTGCCAGATGTAGAGGTGCGCCCATTCGAAGAGGGTCTGATTCCACTGGCCAATGTAAAAGAGCGTGATGATGCGAATCAAGTTGAGGCCCTGCACCGTCACCAGTCCCACAGTGATCCCCGCGAGCTTCTCCTGCCAGGTCGCTGGAAACGCCAGCATGGCCGCCAGCAGCACGATACCGGCCTCGACACCATTGCATCCGGCCTCGATGGAGACTGCAAATCCGCTTGAGGCATCCCAAATAATCTTGCCTTGCGCCAGGACCTCTGCATCCCACGCCTGCATCAAGAGCGCACTCGCTCGCGCGATGACTGAGGTGAAGGGCATGACGAAGACGCTCTGGACGATGGGCGTCAGTTCGGCAGCAAACGGGACGACAACCAGTAGGGTAAAAATCAGAAAAAAACGGGTCATGGGTCATCCCGTGGGCTTGGCGTTTTCTCGGCTCAGGCGGGTTCTCGGTTCGGTGAAGCAGACTCAGGTGAAGGCGTGCGACCTTGCCGGAATTCGACGCTGCTGCCCTGAAATTCGCTTGAGCATCTGTAATGCTGGTCAGCGCTCATTATCTTCCGTTTCGGAGTTCGAAATCAGCCGCGAATCGTAAATATTCGGTCAGACCGGCGTCGACCATCGTATCGCTCACTCGGTTGGTTGGCATCCTGTGTCCGTCAGGCCGTGCGACCTGGGAGTGCCGCTCCGACTGCGCGGCTGGACCAATGGGTGTTCAAGGCCGGCTTGCGGAAGCGGGTGGCGGCTCATGGAGCGGGGTGTCCGCGAGTCGAACTGGTTCGGTGACCGACTCGGGGAGATTCGCGAGAAAACATGCTTGGCTCGAGCTTGAATGCGCGGCGGCTGGTGGCGAGTTGCGCTGTCGCGGGTCAATGCGAGGCGAGGAGTCGCTCCTGCAAGTCGGCGATCAGGGACAGGGCCTCATCGAGATCGAAGACATCGACGAGCGCGGCGATGGCGCTGATGTCCGACTCCAGCGCGCTGCCAGCCACTGCTGTCTGTAAGTCCTTGAGCAAGGGTCCCACCGGACCCAGGTCGCGCTCCAGCGCGTCGGCCAGCAGTCTCAGGTGCTGGTGCAGTTGGACTGGGTCGGTTGGCGCGGGAATGTGCACCTCAGCGGCGGCGAGCCCGTCGATCTCTCCGATCAGGGTCTGCAGCCGGGTCTGTAGTGCTTGCAGGTCGGCAGCACTCGGCGGAGTCCCCTGCTTGAGCTGCGCATCAATGTCGGCCACCTGGGCGTAGAGCGCGGTCGCGCCGAGGTTGCCGGTCACACCCTTGAGCGCATGGGCGTAGGCTTGAGTCGCCTGGATGCCCTTGTTTGCGAGGAGTCGCCGCAGCTCAGCGGCCGCGTCGGAATAGCGCTCGCGAAACAGCCGTAGCAGCCGGCGATAGACCTGAGGGCTGCCGCCGACGCGCAGGAGTCCCTCTGGTGCGTTCAGGCTGCTGAGCCCGAGCAGATCGGGCGGAAGGGTGGCCCCGAAAGCGCCGCTGGCGGCTGCCCTCGCGGGCTCCGCTGCGAGCTGAGTTGGTCGATGCAGCCACTTTCTTAGAACAGCGGTTAGGTGCGTGGGCGCGACGGGTTTGCTGATATGGTCGTCGATGCCTGCTGCCCGGCTGCGCTTGATGTCTTCTGGCATCGCCATCGCAGTCATGGCGATGATCGGCAGTGTGCCGAAGCGCTTGCCGCCGGGTGCCTCGGCCATGGCGCGGATGCGGCGCGCCGCCTCCAGGCCGTCCATCACCGGCATTTGGATGTCCATGAGCACGGCGTCGTAGCCCTGCGCCCGCACCCGCTCGAGCGCCTCCTGGCCGTTCACCGCCGTATCGACCGAGATCCCCTCTCCGCGCAGGTACTCAGTGGCGATCTCGCGATTGATCTCATTGTCCTCGACCAGCAGGACGCGCGCGCCCTCCAGGTGTGCCGGTGTGCCGGCCTCCCCGGGGCTTGCAGGCGACTCCACCGTGCTCGGCCGCTCAGCCTGGCTGGGGATCCCCAGCGGCAGGCTGAGACCGAAGGTCGTACCCTGATCGGGCCGCGATTCCACGACCCAGAGGCGCCCTTTCATGAGTTCGACCAGGTTCTTGCTGATCGCGAGTCCCAGCCCGGTGCCGCCGAAGCGGCGTGTGGTTGATGATTCGGCCTGAGAAAATTCCTGGAACAGATGGGCCTGCACCTCGGGCGTCATGCCGATGCCGCTATCACGCACGCGGACCTCGAGGGTCAAGGCGGTCGCGCTGACCGCAGTCGCGCGGAAGCTTAGCTCGACCTCGCCCTGCTCGGTGAACTTGAGGGCATTGCTGCACAGGTTGAGCAGAACCTGACCGATGCGCAGGGGGTCGCCCAGCAGGGTCTTTGGGATGCTGGCCTCCCGATGGATCAGAAGCTTGATGCCCTTGCGCTCCGCCTGGTCGGCGATGGCGTCGACCAGGTGCCCTAGCAAGGTATGGAAATCGAACTCGACCCGTTCGATCCCCACTTTACCGGCCTCGATCTTCGAGAAATCGAGGATGTCGTTGATGATGCCCAGCAGAGACTCCGCCGCACCTTGCGCCCGCTCCAACTTGCGGCGCACCTCTGGCTGGAGGTCGTGCCTGAGCGCGAGATAGAGCATGCCGAGGACGGCATTCATCGGCGTGCGGATCTCGTGGCTCATGTTGGCGACGAAGGCGCTCTTGAGACGGGTGGCCGCTTCGGCCGCCTCCTTGGCCAACGCGAGTTCTTGCGTGCGGGCGGCGACGCGCTCCTCCAAGCCGGCATTGAGGGCGCGGATCTTGGCCTCGGCCCGCTTCGCCGAGCGCAGGTCGACCACCACCAGGCAGCGCAGACCGCCTGCGCCTGGGGGCAGGCGGCTGAGTGAGAGGCGCGTGGGGCGTGTCTCGCCGTCAGCGGCGCGCAGCGCGATTTCGGCGTTGGCGTCGTCTGGAGCGCTGATCAGCGCCTCGAGATGCGCCCGATCGGCGGCGCTCGCCAGCTCGGTAAAGGGCAACCCGACGGCCTGCAGGCGGTCGAGTCCGAGGAGCAGTGCAAAGGCCGGGTTCATGTCGCTGAGGCGGCCTTGCGTATCGAGCGTCACCGCGCCCTCGTTCATGGCCTCGAAAAAGGCCTGCAGATGCCAGTCTTTGCCAATGTGCCGCACCTGGCCGTCGCTGCCCACCAAGGCGTCTACGGCGCCGCTCTTGAGGGCCTCGATCAGTGCCTCGGCATCGGCCAGGCGACGTCGCAATGCCTCGACCTCGGTCGTCGACAAATCGGATTCTGGGTCCGTCATGGCACCTCCAGCGGTGCTCAGGTCTCTTTCGGCCGGAAATCCAGGCCGATGAGGACTCGCTCGGTATCGGACAGATCACCGATGACCCTGAGTGAGGGCGGGGGCAGGCGTCTGATCAGCGTGGGAGCGGCCAGGATCTGATCGCCCTCGGCCAGTTCGGGTTGCTCGAGCAGGTCGATGACCTCGATCGCATGGCGTCCCGGCAGGTGCTCTTCACAGATGCGCCGCAGATTCGCGATCGCCGCGCGCGAGCGCGTCGTCCCCCCGGTGACATAGAGTCTGAGGTGATACTTCTCGTCCGGGTCGGGCGGTGTGACGGGATCAGGGCTCATTTGGGATCCCCCTTGTCGCTCTTGTCGCTGCGCCGCGTGGAGGCAGCGTTAAGCGCCTGGGCTTTGGCCGCCTTGTCTGCGGCCTCGGCCGAGACGTCGGCTTCAAGCGCGAACATCTCGTCCTCGAATTCGGCCCGCAGTGCATTGATCCGCGCCTCCATCAGCGCGCGCTTGCGCTGGATCAGCGCCTGACGATGCGTCTCCTTCTCGGCGCTTATCTTCTCACTGCTTTGCTCCAGGGCTTCCTGCAGCGCTCGCGCTGAGCCGGTGAGCAGTTGGCCGGCTTGATCGACGTGAACATCGATCAGCTCGATGCCGGAGGCCGTCATGATGAACTCGCGCACCTGGTTGGAGTGGGCCATGCCGCGCGACTTCATGACATAGAGCGTGCGGGTGCGCTCGCCGGCCTGCTCCAGGTTGCGCACGAACAGCCAGGTGTCCATCAGGGAGGACATGCCGGCGTCGCGATAGGTCTGTGAGGTGGCGTCGCCGTCGTGCGTGAGGCTGGTGACCAGGGTGGTGATCCCCGCTTGCTTGAAGAGATCGAGTGAGCGTATCAGCAGCGTCTTGACCTCGTGCGTTTCAGCGCCCACTTCGAAGGCGCTGATGGGGTCGATCACGACCAGTCGCGGCGTGGCGGCGAGCATCAGACGGTGCATGATCGCCAGATGCGTTTCCAGGCCGCAGCTCTGCGCCCGCGTGGCGTGGAAGTGCAGTAGGCCGGCATCGATCCAGGGCTGCAGATCGATGCCGACGGAGCGCATGTTACGGACGATCTGCGAGGGGGACTCCTCCATCGCGACATAGAGGCAAGGCTCGCCGCGGCGGCAGGTGGCCGCGATGACATGAGCCGCCAGGGTGGACTTGCCCGTGCCGCTGGTGCCGCTGATCAGAATGGAACTGCCGCGGAAGAAGCCCTCGCCGCCGAGCATGGCATTGAGACTTGGCACGCCGGTCGAGATCCGCTCCTCGGAGGCCATGCTGTCGAGCCCGGCTGAGCTGATGGGCATGACGACAAAGCCCTCGTCGCCGAGCAGGAAGGGATATTCGTCTGCGCCATGTGCCGAGCCGCGATACTTCACGATGCGCAGGCGGCGGGTGGCGATCTGGTGGTTGACGCGATGGTCGAGCAAAACGACGCAGTCGGAGATGTATTCCTCAAAGCCGTGGCGGCTGATGCTGTCGATGCCGCGCTCGCCGGTGACGATCGCCGTGACGCCGCGGTCCTTTAGCCAGATGAAGAGGCGCTGAAGCTCGGTCCGCAGGATGTGCTCCGAGGGCAGGATGGCGAAAAGGTTTGCGATGCCGTCGAGCACCACGCGCTTAGCCGCGACGGCATCGATGGCCGCGCCAATTCTTATGAAGAGCGGTTCGAGGTCGAACTCGCCGGCTCCCGTGACCGAGCAGGGGCTCAAGGGAACTGACCTGAGGGCGAGGCGTCCGGCGGCCTCGAATGCCCTGAGATCGATGGCCAGGGAGCCAAGATTCGCGGCCAGCTCGTCGACGGACTCCTCGAAGGAGACGAAGACGCCAGCCTCGTCGTCGCAGTTGATGCCGTTGACCAGGAACTGCGAGGCGAAGAGCGTCTTTCCGCTGCCTGCGCTGCCGACGAGCAGCGTCGGACGGCCTCTCGGCAGTCCGCCAAGGCTGATCTCATCGAAACCGGCGATGCCGGTGGGGCATTTTGCGATTCCCGATGGCTCGGGCGGTCTGGTGTCCTGCATGTCAGGTTTCCGATGATGTTCCCGCGCCCTTGCGGTGGTAGCACTGGACATGGTGGGCCGTGCTGTCATCCGGGTCAGTCAGGGCCGCGGTCTTCAAGGCCCCTTCTCCTCGAACGCGCTGACCAAGCGAGCGTCCTGGAGAGACACCGCATGCCTCGGGCCCTGTGCGGCTCAGGTCATTTCCAGGAAACAATCGAGCCGAAATGACGGTCACCAAGGATGGGCAAAGCCCGCTTGATGCGGTCCATTCGCGGCGCGGCTGTTCAAAGGATGCGCCCACTTGTGCTCTGCCTCTCGCAAGACGGGCGCGTCCGCCAAGTCTCCTGACCAAGCCCGATTCCGGGGCGCGGATCTTGCTTCGCCGAGCGCTTGCCGTTTCTGAGGCTCTTCAATCTCCGACATTTGCCTAACGCCTGACGAGATACTTCCCCGCACTGACGCAACCCAGCGGGATGACGACCAGCGTCAAGAGGGTGGAGACCAAGACCCCGAAGAGCAGCGAGATCGCCATCCCTTGAAATATAGGATCTGTCAGGATAACACTGGAGCCGGCCACCAGGGCGAGCGCCGTGATGAGGATGGGGCGCGTGCGTGCCTTGCAGGCGTTGATGACGGCCTCGGTGACACTGCGCCCCTGGGAGACTTCGTCGATGGAGAAGTCCACCAGGAGGATGGAGTTGCGCACGATGATGCCCGCGAGCGCGATGAAGCCGATCATGGAGGTGGCGGTGAAATCCGCGCCGAGCAGCCAGTGACCCGGCACGATGCCAAGCAGTGTCAGCGGGATGGGCGCCATGATGACGCCGGGTGTGACGAAATTGCCGAACTCGGCGACGACGAGCATATAGATGAGCACCAGGGCGACCCCGAAGGCGAGGCCCATGTCGCGGAAGGTCTCGTAGGTCACGGTCCACTCGCCGCCCCACTCGAAGCCGGATTTCCCATTGTCCGGCGGTGCGCCGCTGAACATGGTGCCGGACAGGGTGACACCGTCCGGGGTGCGGTAGTCGACCAGCTTCTTCTCCATTTCGAGCATGGGATAGAGCGGGGCGCCCAGCTTGCCGACGGCGTCGCCGACGACATACTCGAGCGGGCGCAGGTCTTTGTGATAGACGATGGGGTCCTGCTGCGTCTTGACGAAGCTGCCGAGTTCCGTCAGCGGGATGGCGCGGCCGTCCGCCGCCGGGATGGGCAGATCCGCGAGGCGGGGCAGGTTGGCGCGCACGGCCAGCGGGACCTCGATGGTGATGAAGGTCGGCTCCAGTAGGCTGCCGCGCTTGACGTCGCCGGCCTTGAAGCCACCGAGCGCCATGTCGAGGTTGCGGATGACGGTGTCGACCGAGATGCCGAGCCGCACCGCCTTCTCTGCGTCGACCTCGAAGCGCAGGACTTCATAGGGCTCCTGCATGTAGTTGTCGACGTCGGCCAGGCTGTCCACCTCTTCGAACATGCGGGTCATGTCCGTTGCCACCTGGCGGCGGGTCTTGGCGTCCGGTCCGTAGATCTCGGCGACTACCGATTGAAGGACGGGCGGACCCGGCGGCATCTCGACGACGGTGATGCGGGCACCCTGGTCGCGGGCCAGCGGCGTCAGCAACTCGCGAACCTCAAGTGCGATCTCGTGACTGCTGCGCTCGCGTGCGTGTTTGTCCGTGACCTGGATCTGGATCTCACCCTGCCAGGGTTTCTGGCGCAGGTAGTAGTGGCGCACCATGCCGTTGAAGTCGAAGGGCTTGGCGGTGCCGGCATAGGTCTGGATGGCAAGCACCTCGGGGATCTCGCGCACCTGCTCGGCGAGCATCCGGGCGGTGTTGACCGTCTTGCCGAGCGCTGTGCCCTCCGGCATGTCCAGCACCACGCTGAGTTCCGGCTTGTTGTCATAGGGCAGCATCTTGAAGGCGACCGCCTTGGCGTAGAAGAGGCCGCAGGACAGGAAGAAGGCGCCGATGAGGCCGATGAGGAAGGCATAGCCCAGGGGCTTGCGCTCGATCAGCGGAATCAAGAGTCCGCGGAAGAAACCTTCCAGTGTCTCGGCCGTCTTGTGCTCGCGCTCCTCCGCCTTCTTGATGGCGGCAAGGCCGGGCTTGATGCGCATCGCCAGCCAGGGCGTGAAGGCGAAGGCGGCGAAGAGGGAGAAGATCATGGCGGCCGAGCCCAGCGCCGGGATGGGCTCCATGTAGGGTCCCATGAGGCCGGAGACGAAGCCCATCGGCAACAGCGCCGCGACCACGGTGAGGGTGGCGATGATGGTCGGGTTGCCCACCTCGGCGACGGCGGCCACCGCAGTGTCCGTGTCCGTTTCGCCCTTCATCAGCCAGCGGCGGTAGATGTTCTCGATGACGACGATGGCGTCGTCCACCAGGATGCCGATGGAGAAGATGAGCGCGAAGAGACTCACGCGGTCGATGGTGTAGCCCAGGATCCAGGCCGAGAACACGGTCATGAGCAGCACCACGGGGATGACCAGGGTGACCACGATGGCCGGCTTGATGCCGAGTGCCAGCAGCACCAGCAAACTCACCGCGCCCGTGGCCACGAACAGCTTGAAGATCAGCTCGTTGACCTTGTCGTTGGCCGTCTGGCCGTAGTTGCGCGTGACTTCGATCTGCACGTTGTCCGGGATCAGCTGCCCCTTGAGCTGCTCGACCTTGTCCAGGATGGCGTTGGCGACGGTGACGCCGTTGCTGCCCTCTTTCTTGGCGAGCGCGATGGTGACGGCCGGCATGCCGTCCGCCTCAGCCTCGCCGGGGTAGCTCGGGCCTGTGTAGTAGTTGACCTGCTGGCGGTACTCCTCCGGCTCCAGGCTGACGCGCGCGACGTCACGGATGTAGATGGGCGCACCATTGTAGGTGCCTAGCATGAGACGCTCGACGTCCGAGGCGTTCTCCAGGAAGGAGCCGGTGTAGACCGTGAGGTGGCGCTCGTTGGCCTCGGCATCGCCGGTGCGGCGCTCGGCATTGGCAGTCTTGATGGTGTTGGCGATATGGTCGAAGGTGACGCCGAAGCCGGCGAGCCGCTGGGGCTCGACCTCGACACGGATCTGCTCGTGACGGCCGCCGACCACGAAGCCCTGACCGGCGTTCGGGATCTGCGACAGGCTCTGGAGCAGCTTGGTGCCCAGTGCGCGCATGGCGGCGTCGTCCAGCACGTCGGACCAGAGCGTCAGTGTCACGGCTGGCACGTCATCAATGCCCTTGGGGCGGACGACCGGCGGCAGGGCACCCGGCGGTAGCACCTGTTGATTGGCTTGGAGCTTGTCGTGGACCTTGACCAGGGATGGTCCCATCTCCTCGCCGACCTTGAAGCGGACGGTGATGATGCCCTGCTCGCGCTCGCTGGCGGAGTAGACGTGCTTGACGCCCGGGATCTCCGACAGCAGCCGCTCCAGGGGCTCGACGGCGAGGCTGCCGACCTGCTCGGTGGAGGCGCCCGGGTACTGGACGAAGACGTCGACCATGGGCACCGAGATCTGCGGGTCCTCTTGGCGCGGGGTCGACATAAGGCCGAGGATGCCCATGGCCAGCATGGCGAAGAAGAGCAGGGGCGAGAGCGGCGAGTGGATGAAGGTCCGCGCGGTCAGGCCGGCGAGGCCGAGCTTGGGCCCTCCCTCCGCAGCGGTATGGCTGGTGCTGTTTGACATGACTGTGTCTCTAGGCTGGCTGCATCTGCGCAGTCAAAACAGGGCGGGCCAAGTCTCGGCTCAGCCCGTGCTCGTCTGGATTCGGCATGAGCGAGGCGGGTGCTCAGTCGGCCTCCGCGGGATTGAGCAGGACGCGCTCGCCACCCTGGAGCCCGGTCAGAACGCTGACCCTGTCGCCATACTGCTCACCGAGGCGGAGCAGGTGCAGGCGTGGTCGGTTCTGAGCATCGAGGACATAGACCATGGGCAAGCCGCCGCGATAGACCAGGGCCGAGATCGGGATGGCCGGGGCCGAGCCCATGTCGGACTCTGGCTGTGGGATCAGCACCTCCGCGTACATGCCGGCCTTGGCGGGTGCGCCTTCCTGCAGATCGAGCTTGACGCGGACCGTGTGACGGGTCGGGTCGGCCATGGGAAAGACTTGGGCGACCCGTGCCATGACGACCGTCTGGTTCGGGTCGTCCAGCTTGACCTTGGTCACGAAGCCTGGCGTCAAGGGGGCGGAGAGCCGGGTCGGAACGTCGGTCTGCAACTGGAGGTGGTTCATGTCGGCGAAGCTGAGCAAGGGCTGCCCAGGCTGGACAGTGTCACCCGGATTGACATGCTTGTGCGTGATGTAGCCGTCGAATGGCGCGACGCTCTTGACGTCCTCCAGCTTGGCATCGACCTCGCGCAGCTGCGCCTGGGCCGTGACCACCGCGCCTTGTGCCTGCTCGATCTGTGTTCTGTACTGATGCAGCGTGGCCCCCCGGGTCACGCCCGTCTCGCGGTCGCCGCCGAAGAAGGGCATGGGCATCATCTGGCTCATCATGTTGCCGCCCTGCTTTGGACTGGGCTCCTCACGCTCGCGCTGATATTGGACTTCGGCATTGCGGACCGTCGCCTGGGCGTTGGCGATGGCCGCAAGCGCGGCCTGGCGCTGGGCGCGCAGCCCGGCCTCGTCGAGTTCCGCGAGGGTCGTTCCGCGCTTAAAGAAGTCGCCCTCGTTGCCGGCGATCATCTCGACATTGCCCGACATCTGTGCGGTGAAGGTGATCTCCTCCAAGGGGACCACGGTGCCGCCGACCGTGGTATTGCCGCCGAGATTGTGGCGCTCGACCACCGCCCAGCGCGGGCTTTCGTTCGCGGGCGGGGGGATCATCTCAGCAACCGGTGCCGGTGCGCCCTCAGGTGCCGGGGAAGCTGGCTCCTGTGCCGCGACGAGCCCGAATAGAGAGGCTCCGCCAGCGGCCACGATTGCCGAGGCGATGAGTAATCTGTGAGGCATGGTGATCACAACGTCCTCCAAGGGTCTATAGAGCTGCGGTACCGCGATTCGATTGGCCGCGGAACGGGAGGGGTAACCGAGCGTCCGCCTCCCGGCGAAGGGCGCGAAGGATAGCATAAGCAGGGGATTGGTCGGATCCGACGCGGCTGACTGGTCAGGTGCCGAGCGCGCGGTTGGGGCAGGCGATGATCGCGGCCCGACAGGCCATTGCGTGCGCTGGGAGGCTGCAGCCAAGGGTCATTTGGCCCAATGGTCATTTGGCCTCGTATACTCGCTATAGCAATAAAATGCGATTTTTATAATTACTATATTGCCGATCGCTTGTAGTCATTTTATTTGATAACTAGGCATCCTTGTACAGTCAAAGCTTTGGTTGTGCGGAGACAAGAGCAATCTCTGTCTAGATGTTATATTAAATGGCCATAACCGGTATTTATAAAAGTCAAGAGCCTATTTCATATTATGTATCATTGTTAATTTTCTGAGCAGGATAAAGCGGAGATCAACCAGGCGCGGTTTCACGATCCGGTTCCTTTAATACGAAAACGCATG
>NZ_JAAIJR010000119.1 GCF_010915725.1 Thiorhodococcus mannitoliphagus | reverse complement strand
CAACTTCCCCCCTTTCGCAAAGGGGGGCTAGGGGGGATTTCGGACGGGATCGCTCGCATCGGGAAACCATCAACCACTTCCCCCCTTTCGCAAAGGGGGGCCAGGGGGGATTTCGGACAGGATCGCTCGCATCGGGAAACCATCAACCACTTCCCCCCTTTCGCAAAGGGGGCCAGGGGGGATTTCGGACGGGATCGCTCGCATCGGGAAAGCATCAACAACTCCCCCCCTTTCGCAAAGGGGGGCTAGGGGGGATTTCGGACGGGATCGCTCACATCGGGAAACCATTGATGGGCGCCTTCTTAGCAGTAGCATTCGAGTCGATTTATGGAAACCTTCGCGGCCGTGGAAAGGCTGTGATACCGCGTAGGGCGCAATCGCCCCAGCCTATTGCCCCGCATGGCAGGCAGCCGTGAGGGCGCAAGGTCCTGGCCAATCGCAGCTTGGCTCTCCGACCCTTGACTTTAATGCGAATCGTTCGTATTTTTCGAACAAGAGCCAATCATCGCGCAGCACGCAGCGGAAGAGCCTATGTTCATCCATCTCTGCAATTCAGTCATCAACAAGCAGATCGGCGACGCCATTGGGGCCGGAGAGAACCCCCTCATCAAGTCTCGCCCACGCTGGATGTCGGCAGCTACTGCGACAAGCGAACCAGCGCTGCGCGCGACCTTCAAAGGGGTCTGACGCTTAGAAAGAGACCATCAACAACCCTCCCCCCTTTCGCAAAGGGGGCCAGGGGGGACTTCGGGCGGGATCGCTCGCATCGGGAAACCATTGATGGGCACTTTCTTAGCCCCTCAGATTTCAACCTAACGCCTAAGGTGACCTAAAGCACATGTCTCAATCGCACTCCGTCAAGCACATCGCCAGGTCCCTGCCCCGCCAGGGTTTCCTTGCCTTCTTACTGCGCTGGATCGTTGCGGCCTCCCACTCCATGCCGCTGAGCCGTCGGCGCAGGCGCTGGAAACTGATGCATGGTTTCATGCGGGAGACCGAGGTCCAGCGCCAAGGGCGACCCCTTCGAAACCAGGGTCGCAGGTCGCTTGAGCAACCTGCTCCAGCGCACCGCCGAGCAATGCCGCAGGCGTCGATCTAGCGGGCCTCGGTGAAGAGGGAGAGATACTTGCCGTAGCCCTCTTTCTCCAAGTCATCGACCGAGATGAACCGTAAGGACGCAGAGTTGATGCAGTACCGCAATCCGGTCGGTTGCGGACCGTCGTTGAAGACATGCCCGAGATGCGAATCCGCGATGCGCGAGCGCACCTCGGTCCGGACCACACCGAGTGACCGATCGGTATGCTCGGCGATCAGGTCCGGCTCCAAGGGGGCATAAAAGCTCGGCCAACCAGTGCCGGATTTGAACTTCTCTCGGGAGCTGAATAGCGGCTCGCCAGAGACCACGTCCACATAGATGCCCTCCTCCTTGTTGTCCCAGTAGGTATTGCGGAACGGCGCCTCCGTCCCATCCCGCTGGGTGACGCGATACTGCAGCGGATCGAGGCGCGCCTTGATCTCCTCCTGTGATGGCCGCGTCCAGGGCAGGTCCGCCGCCGCGCTTGCACCACCCACATCGGCGAAGACGCCCGGGGCCTGGGCAGTGAGTAAAAACCCGGCGACCAGAGGCCCAATGAGCCGAAAGCGGATCTTGAGGCGTGTTGTCATGAGTGCTCTCCTCGGATCGAAATCTGGTTCATGCGCGGAAGCTCGCGCGCATGGTTCGTCGCGCAAAGACTCAGACGGCGGGTGATTGACTGAGTTTCATCCGCAAACGCCGAGTAAACCCGGTTATTTGTCCTCCAGGCCCTCGGCAAGCGTTCCGCGCGGACTCGCGCAGACGCCGATCGGCCGCCTTAGCCTTCGGAGATCGGCTCGCCAAGCAGCGCCTCATCAATGTGCTGGCAGGCCTGCGCCAGTCGCTCTACCCAGTCGGCGATCTGCGCCGGCCTTTGGAGTCCGTCCTGACGGATCTCGACCATGACATGAGGCATGCCGCGACGCTCGGCATGCGTGGGCAAGGTGAAGTCGTGGGCGTCTTCGATCGCATAGGGCTGGTTGTCACCCACCAGCAGGTCGGACTGTCGGGCAAGCACGTGGCGCAGCTGTTGGGCGAGCCTGGGATCACGGCCATAGGCGAGGCCGACCGGCCAGGGGCGCGACTGGCCCACGAACCGCGGGGTGAAGCTGTGCACACTGATGAGCTGCCGCGCGGGGTCGGGATGGGCATCCAGCCACTGCGCGATCGCTCGGTGATAGGGCAGAAACAGGGCTGCGATCCGGGCAGTCCGCGCTTCTGGGCGCAGCCCCTGGTTGCCGGGAATCGGGATCCCCGCGCTCTGCGCGGCGATCAGGTCAGGGCTCTCAAGGGGGCGGTTGAGATCGATCGCCAGGCGCGAGTAGCCGCCGAGGATCAGCGGGGCATCGAGCCTCGCTGCAAGGCCGCGGGCGACGGCGGCCGCGCCAGGATCCCAGGCGATGTGCTGCTCAAGCTGCTCGGGCGTCAGCCCGAGGCTGCCGAGTCGCCGCGGCAGGCGGTTGGAGGCGTGGTCGCAGACCAGCAGGAGGTTCGCCGCGCCGCCGGGATTCACGACCTCGAACGGCGGCGGCTCGTCGGGGTCGAGCAGCGCGGGCGCCTGCGCCATCTCCGGCACCAGCTGCGCCCATGCCCCCCAGCCAGCCTCGTCCGTCATCAGGCTCACACGCCCACCTCATCGGCCCAGACCCGGAAACCGGTCAGCGTCGCGGGGCCGAAGGTGTTGCTGAGCGGGACGTCCGCCGCGTCACGCCCCTGGGCGATCAGCACCCGCCCGATACGAGGGACCCGGTTGCGGGGATCCAGGGTGTGCCAGCGTCCACTGAGGTACACCTCCAGCCAAGCGGAAAAGTCCATGGGCTCGGGCGAAGCAGGGATTCCGATATCGCCCAGATACCCGGTGCAGTAGCGTGCCGGAATGTTCATGCAGCGGCAAAAGGCGACGGCCAAATGGGTGAAGTCGCGGCAGACGCCAGTCCGCTCCTGATAAGCCTCGAGCGCGGTCTTGGTGGCGCGGGAGTATTGATACCCGAAGGTGATGTGCTGATGCACGAAGTCGCTGATCGCCTGCACGCGCGGCCAGCCGAGGGGAGTCTGCCCGAACAGCGACCAGGCCGTTTCGGAGAGTCGATCGGTCTCACAGTAACGGCTGCCCTGGAGGTAGACCAAGGTCTCACTGGGCAGATCCTCGACCGCGTGCTGCACCGCCGTGGGGTCGACGGCATCCAGCAGACCGCTGTCATTGATGGTGGTGTCGGCGGTGATTCGAATGTCGCCCGGCGGGGCCACGAGCCGGCTGCACCAGTTGCCGAAGCCATCGCGATAGGCGATGACCGGCACTGCGGGCTCGGTGCGGATATGGTCCGGACCCAGCAGGTCGGAGACCCGGCTGTAGTGGACATTCAGGGTCAGGATCATGGGCGTGCGCTGAGGGCACCTATAGACCAACTCGTAGCCGAGCCGAATCTGCATCAGTCAACTCCTGGCGCAAGGCGCTTGGAAGCCATTGGAATGGTTGTCTGGAAACACAGCCTTGGTCATCACTCCGACCATCGCGACGGCATCACCTTGCAGGGTGGAACGCGAAGCGGTTCCACCTTCAGCGTTGCGGTTGGCATCGCTGGCGGATCGCCCGTCATCTCGCCGCGGACACTCACAGCCTTGACGAAGCGGTCTGCGGTCTCGACGACCTGGCGGATCGCATCGAGCACGACCGGATACAGGGCAAGTGTAGCTTGGGCCGTCACTGGACATTGCAATCCGTCACGGCCGATTGCAATCCATCGATGCAATGGCGGCTTTTTATTGGGCCTAAGTTCGCTAGCGCACTGAAGACGGGGTCCGTTCGGCGTAGCTTTGACCTCAAGGGTTGCCTGACGTCGTCGACAACACCCTGACCCCGGTTGACCGGGAGCCAATGAAGCCAGGACTGGCTGACGGTGGCGCAACGGCCAGGCATGGCATAGACAGACAGATAACAGGTCATGGTGATGAACAAGCTCCTAGCAATGATTCTTCTGGTCGCGATGAGCGGATTGTCCGGCTGCAACACCATCGAGGGCGCCGGCAAGGACATCCAAAGCGGCGGTGACGCCGTGAGCGACACGGCCAGGGACGTCAAGAAGGAGATGTGAAGCGGCACGGAGGCCAAGATCGATCCTCAACCACTGGAGCACTGATCATGAATTTTGACTACACCAAGCACAACATCGGCAACAACGATCGCATGATCCGCGCGGCGCTCGGCGTTCTACTCATCGCTAGCGTCTTCTTCGGCGGCGGCTGGGTGGGCGGACTGATCGGCGCAGTGCTGCTCGGCACCGCCGGGTTCCGGTTCTGCCCGGCCTACGCGCTCTTCGATTTCAGCACCGACAAGACTGCGGCCCCTGTGGGCAAATAGCGACCGGGCTGCAAACCGACCGGGCCATCTGGCCCGGTGATACCTCCACACTCTCGGGAGATACCCCATGACCAAAGAACGACTCAGCAAAAAAGAAACAAAGAAGAAACCCAGCCTGACGCCCAAAGAAAAAAAGAATGCGAAGAAGTCCAAGCACGAATCCAAGACATTACTGGGGAACGCCAAGGGCGCCTCGGTCTGAGCGGCGGGCCGAGACGCGCTTAGGCGTTTTCTCTCAAAGCCCACAAGTTCCGCGTCACCGGCCTTGCTCCTAGGAACCTGTCCGCTGCGGCCATTCGAACCATCCACCTCTCCGCTCAACGCCCTCACTCGCATCCCCTCTTTCAATCCAGCGTAGCGACGGTCGAAGGATCGATCGTCGTCCAGGCGCAAGGGATCTGACCAGCTTGATCTCGCCCCGATGCCCTTGGCGATCATCGAGCACTCGAATCGCTGACTCCTCCCACTCGACGCCATCCGGCCGCTGCTGCGCCCCCCTCATCGGGTGCCCGCGACCCCCATGATCCCGACGGAACTGACGGCCCCCCTCGAAACCGAGCCCGCGTAGGGTGGAACACCGATAGGCGGTTCCACCAGACGAGACGCTCTTCGATTTCAGCACCGACAAGGCGGGGGCCGCTCGGCCTGCAAAAGCGCCGCTATCGGCTTTCCATCGCGGCCTTGTATTCACCAAGCACCGCGGCGTGATTGCAATGGGCGCGATGCAGCAAGGCTTGCTGCGCCGCGTCATGGTTCGCCGCGTTGCCCGCCCAAGCCGCCAGCGCCGGGTGCTGCAGCGCACGCCCGAAGGAGAACGACAGGGGCCAAGGCGGTTGCGCCGACACGGAGCGGAAGCGCCGATTCATGGCGTTCAGCCGCGCGGTGGCCAACTCATCGGATTGCCCACCCGACAGGAAGGTGATGCCCGCCACCGCGGCGGGAACGGCCCGCAGCAGAGATTGCAGGGTGGCGTCGGCCACCGCCTCGTCGCTGTCTTGCGTGGCGCAACCCAATCCCGGCACCACCATGTTGGGTTTCAGGACCATCCCCTCGAACAGGACGCCCTGCGCATGGAGCTGGCCGAACACCCGGTGCAGGACCTCCTCCGTCACCACCCGACAGCGCTCCAGGCTGTGGTCGCCGTCCATCAAGACTTCAGGCTCAACAATGGGCACCAGTCCGGCTTCCTGGCACAGGGCGGCATAGCGCGCCAGGGCATGCGCATTGGCCTCGATGCCGGTCCGGGTGGGTCGTCCATCTCCGATGTTCAGCACGGCGCGCCACTTGGCGAAACGCGCGCCCAGGTCGACATAGGTCGCCAGGCGTGCACGCAAGCCATCCAGTCCCTCGGTGACGGTCTCGCCGGGATGCCCAGCCAGCGGCTTGGCCCCGAGATCCACCTTGATGCCGGGGATGATGCCGGCCGCGGTGAGGAGGCTGACCAGTGGCGTTCCGTCCGGCCGCTGCTGTCGAAGCGTCTCGTCAAAAAGGATCGCGCCACTGATCGACGCGTTGAGGCCGGGCGTGGACGCCAGCAGATCCCGCCAGGCATGTCGGGCCTCTTGGGTCTGGGCGATGCCGACGCTGGCGAAGCGCTTGTGAATGGTGCCGGTGCTCTCATCCATGGCCAGCAGGCCCTTGCCCTCGGCCACCATGGCTTGAGCGGTGTCGATCAGTGCTTGGGTGTTCATCTTGATCCTCACTCGGGTTTCGGTTGTCCGACGTTCCAGGTCCAGTTGCGGATCTCCGGCAGATCCCGGCCATGCTTGCCAATGTAGTGCCGGTGCTCGATCAGCTTGTCCTGAACCAACTGTTTCAGGTACGCGCCCTTGGTGCCCAAGTGCGGCAGGCGGTCGACCGCGTCCTGCACCAGATGGAAGCGATCCAGCTCATTGAGCACGCGCATGTCGAAGGGCGTGGTGGTGGTGCCCTCCTCCTTGTAACCCCGCACATGCAGGTTGTGGTTGGCACGCCGGTAGGTCAGGCGGTGGACCAGCCAGGGGTAGCCGTGAAAGCCGAAGATGATGGGTTTGTCCTTGGTGAAGAGCGCGTCGTAGTCGCGGTCGGTGAGTCCGTGCGGATGTTCCAGACTGGGCTGCAGGCGCATCAGGTCGACGACGTTGATCACCCGGATCTTCAGCTCCGGCAGATGCTCGCGCAGGATGGACACGGCGGCGAGGATCTCCAGCGTCGGCGTATCCCCGCAACAGGCCATCACCAGGTCCGGCTCGCTGCCCTGATCGTTGCTGGCCCAGGGCCAGATGCCGATGCCTTCGGTGCAGTGCACCACCGCGTCGTCGATGCCGAGCCATTGCGGCATGGGATGTTTGCCCGCGACTACCACGTTGACGTAGTGGCGGCTGCGCAGGCAGTGATCGACCACTGACAGCAGGCAGTTCGCATCGGGCGGCAGGTAGACGCGCACGATGTCGGCCTTCTTGTTGATGACGTGATCGAGGAAGCCGGGGTCCTGGTGGGTGAAGCCGTCGTGGTCCTGCTGCCAGACGTGGGAGGTCAGCAGATAGTTCAGCGAGCTGATCTTGCGCCGCCAGGGCAGCTCGGCGGTGACCTTCAGCCATTTGGCGTGCTGGCTGAACATGGAGTCGACGATGCGGATGAAGGCCTCGTAGCTGTTGAAGAGCCCGTGCCGTCCGGTGAGCAGATAGCCTTCCAGCCAGCCCTGGCATTGGTGCTCGCTGAGCATGGCGTCGAGCACGCCGCCAGCGGGCGCGAGGAATTCGTCGTTATCGAGGGTGCGCGCGTCCCACTGGCGGTCGGTGACCTCGAAGACCGCGCTCAAGCGGTTGGAGACGGTCTCGTCGGGGCCAAAGAGGCGGAAGGTCCGTGGTGCTTGATTCAGCTTGGTCACATCCCGCAGGTACTGACCCAGGACGCGCGTATCCTCGGCCTCGATGGCGCCGGGGGATGGCACCGGCAACGCTGACGCGCGGAAATCAGGCAGACGCAGATCGCGCAGCAAATCGCCGCCGTTGGTGTGCGGATTGGCGCCCATGCGCCGCTTGCCCTCGGGCGCGAGCGCGGCCAGTTCCGGGAGGAGTCGGCCATCCGCATCGAACAGCTCCTCCGGCTGATAGCTTCGCATCCAGCGTTCGAGCGCTTGGACATGGTCGGGATGCTCGGCATCAACGACGATCGGCACCTGATGCGAGTGGAAGGTGCCGGTGTTCGGCACGCCATCGACCTGCTCCGGTCCGGTCCAGCCCTTGGGCGAGCGCAGCACGATCATGGGCCAGCGCGGCCGGGAGGCATCCTGCGTGTCGCGCGCCTGGCGCTGAATCCGCTGGATGTCCGCGATGGCCCGGTCCAGCGTCTCGGCCATCAGCTGGTGCATGCGCTCCGGCTCGTCGCCCTCGACGAAGTATGGGGTCCAGCCGCAGCCGCGGAAGAAGTGTTCCAGCTCCTCGGGCTCGATGCGGGCCAGCAGGGTCGGATTGCTGATCTTGTAGCCGTTGAGATGCAGGATCGGCAGCACGGCACCGTCGGTGATGGGGTCGAGAAACTTGTTGGAATGCCAGGCGGTCGCCAGCGGGCCGGTCTCCGCCTCGCCGTCGCCGACGACACAGGCAATGATAAGCCCGGGATTGTCGAACGCGGCGCCGAAGGCATGGCTGAGCGAGTAGCCCAGCTCGCCGCCTTCGTGGATCGACCCTGGCGTCGTCGGTGCTACATGGCTGCCGATGCCGCCGGGAAAGGAGAACTGCGTGAACAGCTGCTTGAGTCCGGCCTCGTTCTGGCCGATGTTCGGATAGCGCTCGCTGTAGGTCCCTTCCAGGTAGGTATTGGCCACCAGCGCCGGGCCACCGTGGCCAGGGCCGGCGATGTAGAACATGTCCAGGTCATGCGCCTTGATGACGCGGTTCAGATGTACATAGATGAAGTTCTGGCCCGGCGTCGTGCCCCAGTGTCCGAGCACCATCGGCTTGATGTGCGAGAGCTTCAGCGGCTCTTTGAGCAGCGGGTTGTCGTAGAGATAGATCTGGCCGACCGACAGATAGTTAGCGGCACGCCAGTAGCCGTCCATCTGGTGGAGCAGTTCGGGTGTGAGGGCGGCGGTGGTCATGGCTGACGGTCCTGGGTTGTGGGGCGGGCTGCGCGACGATTGCTCGCGAGGGTTTTGCTAGGGGAAGCGGACATGCCCATCGCGAAATGAGCGGGACCTCCCCTGCGAGGACGAAAGTCGCGCTCGCAGTGGTAGCGCCAGGAAGGACAGCTAGCGCGATGCCTACAACCGAACGCCTCTACGCCGCTCCTCTCATGCTTGTGGCCGAGGATCGTCATCACCCTCTTGTCAGCCACCACGAGAATTCCATCCTAAGGCGAAACCTTCGCGCCTTCCGTGCGGTAGCGAACGGAGCGCAGGCCTGTCATCTGTTCTTTATGGAGAGGTGTCGCCACCAGTGCGCACCACCGGCAACGGAGCTGGGGCGGGTTGGACTGGAGCCGTTCGCGATCGGCCCTGGTCTGCTCAGCGAGTTGCTACGCAGTGACCATGATGATGGTGGGGTAAGCGCGTATAAGACAGGGCCAGCGTAGCTGGCAATGAATGCAGCCTTCGTTCAGGCAGTTGCCGCCGATGTGGCGCGACTCGATCAACGCCACCCGCGCGCCCGCGGCGACGGCCTCCCGAGCCGCCACCAGACCAGCGGGGCCGGCACCGATGATGAGCAGGTCGTAGCGGGTATGGTCGCCCTGCCCCTGCCGATCCGCGTCACGCGGGCTCGGTCGGATCTGACTCACCGGTTCGCCGCGCGCCGCGGCTCTGCGGCCCGGCTTCGCCACGGCTGGGGGAAGACGCCTGCGTCCTGGCCCTCATGGCTGCCCGTCCTCGGCCAGCCATCCGCCGCGGAAGCCGGCGCGGTGCAGGCCCGTACGGATCGGCGCCGAGCCGCGCAGCAGGCGCCACAGCAGGCCGGAGCGGAAGTTCTCGATCATCAGCACGATCAGGCCCTGGTCGAGCCCGAAGCTGCCTTCGGAGATCCAGCCGCCGTGCACGCTGTCGTTGAAGCCGCTGGCGCGCGCGGCTCGGTCGTCGGTGGCGGACCCGCGCGCGAGCATCCGCCGGATCGCCGGCAGCGCGATCTCGGGGGCAAAGACCAGGGATGCCAGCACCGAGGGGCCGGCGAGCGTGCCGTCGTCGGGGCCGTCGGGCACACCGCGCGCCGCATAGCCGTAGAACGACTGGCGGCGCCCGGCGATGCGTTGCCGTGGGGCGCGGGGCCCGTCGCCGGCCGACAGGCCCCAGCCGTCCTCGCCATAGCCGACGAAGCCGCGCGGGTTGCGGATGGCGTACTCGCGCTGCACGTAGGTGGCGCGGCGGCTGTTCTCGAAGTAGTCGCAGCGCTTCTCGCGCATGAATGCGTCGCGGATGCCGCGAAAGTCGATCCAGACGTGCGAGAACTGGTGGATGAACAGCGGCCCGGCGTAGAGAAAGTCGATGCCGTAGAGGTTCTCCCACTGGTAGGTGCTGGTCCAGGCCGGGAAGCTGGCCTCGCTCAGCGGATGGGTCGGCGAGCCCAAGCCCAGCGTGTAGAGCAGGAGGGCTTCGCTGTAGCCCTTCCAGCCGTAGTTGAGAAAGCCGCTCTTGGGCTTCCAGCCCATCACGAGGGCGGCGCCTTTGCGCTGGGCCCAGCACCAGTCCACACGGCGATAAAGCCTGTCGGCCAGCGCGCGCAGCTCGGTCTCGTCTGGGGTGGCTGCGGTGAAATAGGTCGCCGCCGTGAGCATGCCGGCCAGCAGCAGCGCGGTGTCGATCAGCGAGACCTCGCAACGCCAGGCGCGCGTGCCGCTGTCCAGGTGCAGGAAGTGGAAGTAGAAACCATTGCGCCCGGTCGATTCCGGCGTGCCGCTTTGATCGCTGTCCCGGAAGAAGCGCAGCGCGGTCAGGCTGCGCCGCAGCGCGTCGCCGCGCGTCATCCAGCCGCGCTCGACGCCCACCGGATAGGCCGAGAGGGCGAAGCCGACGACCGCGATGCTGGCGTGCGAGCCCGGCCGCGAGGTATCGGCCACCAGGCCATTGTCGCGGTTGGTGTGCCGGACGAAATACTCGAAGGCGGCGCGCTGCAGGCCGTCCAGCATGGCTTCGTCGGCCGGCGATAGAGGCTTGGCGTCTGCCGCTGGAGGCAAGGACGCGGCCTGCCTCACGGTCGCTTTGCCGATGACGTTGGCGCCAGCGCGGCGTCGACGGTGGCCTGCGCCTCCACCAGGATGCGCTGCAGATGCGCGGCGCCCTGGAAGCTTTCGGCGTAGATCTTATAGAGATCCTCGGTGCCCGAGGGCCGGGCCGCGTACCAGCCGCTCTTGGCACTGACCTTGATGCCGCCGATGGGCGCACCGTTGCCGGGTGCCTGGCTGAGCACGCTGACGATCCCCTCCCCCGCCAGTGCGGTCGCGTCGATCTGCTGCGGCGACAGTGCCGCCAAACGCGCCTTCTGCTCCGCCGTTGCCGGCGCCTGGATGCGGTCTTCGACCGGGCTACCGAGCTGCCCGGCGAGATCGAGGTAGAGCGCCCCCGGATCGCGGCCGCAGCGGGCCGTGATCTCGGCCGCGACCAGCGCCGCGATCAGGCCGTCCTTGTCGGTGGTCCAGACCCGGCCGTCGCGGCGCAGGAAGGCCGCACCGGCACTCTCTTCGCCACCGAAGCCCAGGCGGCCGTCGAGCAGCCCTTGCGAGAACCACTTGAAGCCAACCGGCACCTCATAGAGCCAACGGCCCAGTCGTGCGGCGACACGGTCGATCAGTTGCGTGCTGACCACGGTCTTGCCCACGGCGGCGGTTGCGCCCCATTGGGGTCGATGTCGGAACAGATCGTCGATGGCCACCGCGAGGTAGTGGTTCGGCGGCAGCAGCCCGGCGGCGGGCGTGACGATGCCGTGGCGGTCGTGGTCGGTGTCGCAGGCGAAGGCGATATCGAAGCGGTCCTTGATGGCGACAGCCGCTGCATCGCATAGACCGAGGACGGGTTCATGCGAATCTGACCGTCCCAGTCCAGCGTCATGAAGGCGAAGGTCGGATCGATCTGCTCGCTGACCACGGTCAGGTCGAGCTTCCAGCGTTCGGCAATCGCGGCCCAGTAGTGCACGCCGGCACCGCCCAGCGGGTCGACGCCCAGGCGGAGCCCTGCGTTGCGGATCAGGTCCAGGTCGATCACCTGGTCGAGTTCGGCCACGTAGTGCCCGAGGTAGTCGTGCCGGTGTGTCGTCGCGGCCGCCAGAGCGCGATCGTGCGGCAGGCGGCGCACGCCGTCCAGGCCGTTCTCGAGAAAGCGATTCGCCGCCGCCTGGATCGCGTCGGTGATGCCCTCCCCGGCCGGCCCGCCATGCGGTGGGTTGTACTTGAAGCCGCCATCGCGCGGCGGGTTGTGCGACGGCGTGACGACGATGCCGTCGGCACGTCGGCCGGGCTCGGCGACGCCACGGTTGTGCGTGAGGATGGCGAGCGAGACCGCCGGGGTCGGCGTGGGCTCATCGTGGGTCGCCAGCATCACCTCCACGCCATTAGCGGCCAGCACCTCAAGGGCGCTCGCGCAGGCCGGTACGGACAGGGCATGGGTGTCGATGCCCATAAACAGCGGCCCGGCGATGCCCTGGGCCTTGCGGTGATCGCACAGTGCCTGGGTGATGGCCAGCATATGCCATTCGTTGAAGGAGACGTCGAAGGCCGAGCCACGGTGGCCCGAGGTGCCGAAGGCGACCCGCTGGGCGGGCACGCTCGGGTCGGGGCGTTCCGAAAAGTATGCCGCCACGAGCTGGTCGACGTCGATCAGCAGATCCTTCGGCACCGGTTGGCCGGCGAGCGGACTGATATGGGTGCTCATGAGGAAGTGCCCCGGCTCTGCTGGGCCAACTGCTGCCAGGCGGCGGCGAGCACCTGGGCTGCGTCAAAGCCGAAGCGCAGGTGATGCAATGCATGTTTGGCGTTCATGCGTCATCGCTCCCTGTTGATCGTGATCGCGTAACGCAGAGCGCGCGACGCCTGCCGGGATCGGCGATCGACCCGGCATGCCGCACTCTGTCGCCTCGCAACCGGCGCGTCTGTGCGCTGCCGTAAGCAGCGCCGACGGATCGGGCAGAGCCGCGCGCCGGTCATCAATCTGGCCATTCATCGCGCCGTCGAACACGGACTGGCCATCGACGCCCAGCAGCGGGTTAAACCTCGCGTATCGCAGGGGATTCGGATGGTGCTGCGAGATGGCCGACGCCGAGCGATCAACTGCCCGCGGCATAAGGCCGCAAGACTTCCGGGATGCTAGCCTTGATCATCGTTCCGGCCGGCTGCAAAGCTGACTCTGTAGTCAGGCCATCTTGGCCTGACGATCTGAGGGCTAGAAGCCCTGACTACAGATAGGCACAAGCGATCGGCACCGGGTGGCCACGGGTGCTTACGCACCCGCGGCTCCCACAGATCCGGACGTGCGGGACTACCGCATCTTATGTGGCGCGCCACATAAGATGCGTAATGTGGCGTTGCCTGTTATGTGGCGGTGAGACCCTAACCGTCTGACCAGGTTAGAGCTTGGCGAGGCTGGACGCCACATAACGATCTTGTCGGTCAAATCTCTTTTGCACAGGAGATTGACCATGTTCGACAAGCTTTTCAAACGACCGAGCACAATCACTTACCAGCTTGAGGCGCCCCTGGCATCGGAGCGCGCGTCCTACCTGAGAAAATGCGCTGAGGATGGAGCAGCGCCGGAGACCTTGCTGCGCATCGCTCGAGAACAAACGGCCCCTCGCAACCGAGGGCTTGAGGTTACATTCTAAGCGCCACGCCGCCGCATGGGCTTTCTCCGCGCAGCGGCTTCGTCCAACACCAGATTTCAGAGATCGCGCTTCAAGACCCCGGCACTCCGGCCCCCTCACCCGTCTCGTTTCGCTTGATGGAGCCCGCGCAAGTGATTAATATCCATGGCCGATTAAGCCTTGGTCTCACTCAAAGGAACGCACTTTGAAATGGAAGCCAACTGCCAAGCCACGCCCCTAACTCTAAGCGGCAAGATCTACCTCGCCGGCCATCGCGGCATGGTCGGCTCGGCCATCCACCGTCGGCTGGAACAGACCGACGGCGTGGAAGTGCTCACCCGCACCCACGCCGAGCTTGATCTCACCAACCAGGCCGCCGTCGATGACTGCTTCGCCACCGAGCGACCGGATCACGTCATCCTCGCCGCCGCCAAGGTCGGCGGCATCTGGGCCAACAACAGCTACCCCGCCGACTTCATCTATCAGAACCTGATGATCGAGGCCAACGTCATCCATGCCGCCTACCGCGCGGGTGTCAAGCGTCTGCTGCTGCTCGGCAGCTCCTGCATCTACCCGCGCCTAGCGCCCCAGCCCATGGCCGAGGACGCGCTGCTGACCGGACCGCTGGAGCAGACCAACGAGCCCTACGCCATCGCCAAGATCGCCGGCATCAAGCTCTGTGAGTCCTACAACCGCCAATACGACACGGACTTCCGCAGCGTGATGCCGACCAACCTCTATGGCCCCGGCGACAACTTCGACCTGGAGAACAGCCACGTCATCCCTGCCCTGCTGCGCAAGCTGCACCAGGCCAAGGAGACCCAGTCGCCCAGCGTCACCATCTGGGGCACCGGCACGCCACGGCGTGAATTCCTCCACGTCGACGACATGGCCGAGGCCTGTCTGCACGTCATGGGCCTACCGCTGGAGACCCTTCAAGCCCACACCCAGCCGATGCTCTCGCACATCAACATCGGCGCCGGCACCGATGTCAGCATCCGCGAGCTGGCCGAGACCATCGCCGAGATCGTCGGCTTCGAGGGCGAGCTGCGCTACGACACCAGCAAGCCCGACGGCACGCCCCAAAAGCTGATGGACGTCTCGCGCCTCAAGGCGCTGGGCTGGCAGGCCCGAACCGGGCTGCGCGAAGGGCTACAACAGACTTACGCTTGGTTTCTCGAGAACCAGCAGACGATTAGGAGTTGAACGTGAAGAAGGCATTGATTACCGGCGTCACTGGACAGGACGGCGCCTATCTCTCCGAGCTGCTGCTGGAGAAGGGCTACGAGGTCCACGGCATCAAGCGCCGCTCCTCGCTATTCAATACCGATCGCATCGATCATCTCTACCAGGATCCCCACGCTTCGGACCGCCACTTCGTCCTGCACCATGGCGACATGACCGACTCCTCCAGCCTGATCCGCATCATTCAGCAGGTGCAGCCGGACGAGATCTATAACCTGGCGGCCCAGAGCCATGTCGCGGTCTCCTTCGAGGAGCCAGAGTACACCGCTAACTCGGACGCACTCGGCCCGCTGCGCGTCCTGGAGGCCATCCGCATCCTCGGTCTGGAGCAGAAGACACGCTTCTACCAGGCATCCACCTCAGAACTCTACGGGTTGGTGCAAGAGATCCCCCAGCGCGAAACCACGCCCTTCTATCCGCGGTCGCCCTACGCGGTCGCCAAGCTCTACGCCTACTGGATCACCGTCAACTATCGCGAGGCCTACGGCATCTACGCCTGCAACGGCATCCTCTTCAATCACGAGAGCCCGATTCGCGGCGAGACCTTCGTCACCCGCAAGATCACCCGCGCCCTGGCCCGCATCAAGCTCGGCCTGCAGGAACGGCTCTATCTGGGCAACCTGGACGCCAAGCGCGACTGGGGCCATGCCCGCGACTATGTGCGCATGCAATGGCTGATGCTCCAGCAGGAAGCGCCCGAGGACTATGTGATCGCCACCGGCGAGCAGCACAGCGTGCGCGAATTCGTCGAGGTCGCCGCGCGCGAGATCGGCATCGGCATCCGCTGGGAAGGCCAAGGCGTCGACGAGAAGGGCTACGACCAGGCAACCAACGCCTGCATTGTCGCCGTCGACCCGCGCTACTTCCGCCCCACCGAGGTCGAAACCCTGCTCGGCGATCCGACCAAGGCGCGCGAGCAACTCGGCTGGACCCCAGAGGTCAGCTTCAGCGCGCTGGTCAGCGAGATGATGCGTGAAGACCTCAAGGAGGCGGAACGGGATCAGCTCTGCGCCCGTGAGGGGTTCGCCACCTTAAGCCGCAATGAGTGAGCCCCTGTCAGCGATGCAGGATGGCAAGGCGTGCCGCCCACCCAGCGCATCCTCATCGTCTCGCTCTGCGACGGACCCCTTGTGACACGCGACGCCGTCTGAGATCCCGGGGGGCGGTTGGTGCTCGTCAATGACGCACTGCCCGCTTGGCCTGCGCCCGATCTGACAGGATTGGCTCTCACCCAAAATCGATGTTTCTCGGGGCTAGCAGCCTGTGGAGCAATCCACGCAAGTAATTGATAATAATTTATATTTTTCTGGAAACAAGAACACAAAGTCTTGAAATCATCCTAGAGACCCCGATCGACGCTGCGAGGGTGACTGAAGTAACCCCTGCGAATTTCCAGACAGCTTCTCAGGGCTACAGCCTTCACCTCGTATTACTCGTTTTTCTGGTCATCCGGCTGACACCTTTCGGCCATTAGGCGAACTCCGAAAATGACCTTAGAGGATATCCGGAACAGAAAATGCTTAATAATTAAAATGCCAAATAAGATAGTATCTTAGGTACGACAATCACGCGTATCGAGGATGCCATGGCCTTTCAAGAGATGTCCGATGATTTTTGGCGCCAGGCAGAACCGTT
>NZ_JAAIJR010000118.1 GCF_010915725.1 Thiorhodococcus mannitoliphagus | reverse complement strand
CGTCCAGGCTTCAGGGGCGAACGGCTTCCCGGGCTCTCTTCATAAACTCCGTTTATCACTCCTCCTTATCAATCCCTGAGAACAGAACATACAAGGGGCGAATTCATTCGCCCTCCCGCCAGTGCCAAGGGCGACTAAAGTCGCCCCTTGTAGGTTTTTCAGACAGCCTCTAAGACTGCACCAAATCCTTGCCGGCAAAGGAGCCCCCTCTCATGTTAAGCATTGAGCGCTTGATTGAAGCAAGATGGCGATCACCCAAGACGGAGGCTCTGGAGCAGATCCGGAAGGCGGACTGGACATCCCATAACATTCCGCTCACGGCTCAGAGCGCGACGCTGCCCGGACCCGACCGCCCCCTGATCGGTGACGAGCCGCGCACCCGCGCCATCAGGCAGTGCATGGATCTGCTCTTGGGACCAGGCCCAGAGGATGGAGAAGGATACCGAGGCAGGCTGGTCGATCTCGGCTGTCTGGAAGGCGGCCTGTCCTTCGAGATGGCGCGAGCGGGATTCGACGTCCTCGGCGTCGAAGGACGGGAGTCGAACTACCAACGCTGCCAGCTGATCGAGCACTATTACGCGCTGCCGAACCTCAGATTCGAGCATCTGGACGTCAAGAACCTGAGCCCCGAGCGCCACGGCCGCTTCGATGCCGTGGTTTGCTGCGGCCTCTTCTATCACCTGGACGACCCGGTCGATTTCCTCCACCTGCTGGCGGCATTGACGCACGACCGCAGTGCCCTCTTTCTCGATACGCACATTGCCCCGCCGGACGACACATTGGATGAGTGCGTCTTCCGTGAGAGTCTCTCCGACTACGAAACCGTCCAGCATCACGGGGAGTCCTACTCGGGCCGGTGGTACGACGAGTATCCGGAAGGGGGGCATTCAGACGACGCCTGGGCCTCGGTGTCGAACTACAGATCCTTCTGGTTGACCAAGGATGCCTTGATCACAGCCCTGGAAGACGCCGGTTTTGGACTGGCGTATGAGCTTTACGGCACCCGCCCAGCGCGCGAAGAGGCGGACCTCAAGCGGAAATTCAGCCGCATCTACCTGATGGCAGTCAAGCGACCCTATTTCTCGAATCCCAAGACCACTTAGAAAGCGTCCATCAACAACTTCCCCCCTTTCGCAAAGGGGGGTAGGCGGGATTTCTGGCAGCATCGCTCGCATCGGGAAACAGTTGATGGACACTTTCTCAATCCCGAAACCATTTGATCCCAAGACCATTAAGCGCAACGCCTTTTGGGCACAGCCTTAGACCCAGTTGACTACAGTCGGAGCTAGCACGCATGCAGACCACACGGGAGGATTCCACCACCGGAGGCGAACCGATCCTTTGGGAAACGCCCGCGGATTGTGCCTACGGGGACATCCTCTACCAGCACGCCGAGCACATCGCCAAGATCACCATCAACCGGCCAGAGGTCCGCAATGCCTTTCGCCCCCAGACGGTGCGCGAGCTGATCGATGCCTTCCACCGGGCGCACATGGACCCCGAGATCGGCGTCATCATCCTCACGGGCGCCGGCGACCTGGCCTTCTGCTCCGGCGGCGATCAGCGGATCCGCGGGCACGAGGGCTATAAGGACGAGGCCGGCGTCGAGCACCTCAACGTGCTCGAACTGCAACGCCAGATCCGCACCCTGCCCAAGCCCGTGGTCGCCATGGTCGCCGGCTATGCCATCGGCGGCGGACATGTGCTACACCTCATCTGCGATCTCAGCATCGCCGCCGACAATGCCCGCTTCGGTCAAACTGGCCCCAAGGTTGGAAGCTTCGACGGCGGCTTCGGGGCGGGCCTCATGGCGCGCACCGTCGGCCTCAAGAAGGCCAAGGAGATCTGGTTTCTCTGCCGACAGTATGACGCGCAAGAGGCACTCGACATGGGTCTGGTCAACACAGTCGTACCGCTCGCCGAGCTGGAGACCGTCACCGTCGATTGGTGCAGGCGGATGAACCAGCTGTCGCCGACCGCCTTGCGCGTGCTCAAGTCCGCCTTCAACGCAGACACCGATGGACTCGCCGGCATCCAAGAGCTGGCAGGCAACGCCACCGCCCTCTTCTACACCACGGCCGAAGGGCAAGAGGGACGCGACGCCTTCGTCCAGAAGCGCGCCCCCGATTTCCAGAAGTTCCCACGGCGCCCCTGACCACTAGGCTGCCGCGCCCCTGGCAGGCCAGCCTCAAATGGACAGACTTCACAGGATATTGCAGGATGCAACCTAGAAGCGCGCGAAGCCCCGATCCCTGACACCTGCCAACTGCTAACTGCCAACTGACAACTGCTAACTGCTAACTGCTAACTGACACCTGCCAACTGACAACTGACAACTGACAACTGACAACTGCCAACTGACAACTGCCAACTGCCAACTGACAACTGACAACCGCCAACTAAAAAAAGTCCGCAGCATGACCGAAGCCCAAGAGATCACGATGCCCGAACCCGTGCCGCAGGTCCCAACCTTGGCCGCGCGCTGGGTCGCGGCGGCGCGCCCCAAGACGCTGCCCTTGACGCTGACGCCGGTGATCGCGGGGATTGCCCTTGCCGTCGCCGAGACCGGCGCGCTGTCCATCTGGGCCGCACTCTGCACCCTGGTCGCCGCCGTGGCCATTCAGATCGGGACCAACCTCCACAATGATGCGGCAGACTTCGAGCGCGGCACGGACACCGAGGATCGCGTGGGACCGCCGCGCGCCACGGCGCAAGGCTGGCTGACGGCACGGCAGGTCAAGCTGGCCGCCCACCTCATGTTCGCACTCGCCTTCGTGCTCGGATTGGCGCTGCTCACGCGCGGCGGCCTCCCCATCCTGGTGGTCGGGCTTGCGTCGCTCGCCGCCGGCTATGCCTACACCAGCGGCCCGCGACCCATCGCCTACGGCCCCTTCGGCGAACTCTATGTCTTAGCCTTCTTCGGCCTGGCCGCCGTCGGCGGGACCTATTACCTGCAGACCCTGTCATTCGGCTGGACACCCTTGCTGACGGGCCTGGCATTGGGGCTGCCTGCCGCAGCCGTGCTGCTGATCAACAATTACCGGGATTTAGAGACGGACGAAGCCGGCGGCCGCGCGACACTGTGCCACTCTCTCGGCCGCCCTCGCGCCAGATATGTCTATACCCTGCTGCTCGTCGCGCCCGTTGCCATCCTCATGCTGACGGACCTCCCCGGCGCCCGCTGGCCCTTGCTGGCCGCGCTGCCGTTCGCCGGCTTGCTCAGCATCCGGCTCTTTCGTGGCGCGCTCGGCACGGCGCTCAATCAACAACTGGCGCGAACCGCTCAGTATCAGGCCGTGTTGGTCGCCTTGATGATCCTCGGCTTCGCCATCCACTCTACGCCATGAGCGAGCAACTCCTCATCCACCCCTATGATCTCCCGCTCCGACGTCCTTGGGAGAGCGCTAAGGGCCGGTTCGCGCGGCGTTACGGATTCATGATCGAGGTCCGCTCAGAGAGCCTGCGCGGCTTCGGCGACTGCGCGCCGCTCCCAGAAGCCGGCACGGAAACCCTGGAGCAGGCGGAGCAGCAGCTGCCCGAACTCCAGGAAAGACTCAGGGGCACCAAACCGGAAAGTCTGATGGAGGAGATTGGATCGGAGCTGGACGCCCTGCCCGCGACGCGCTTCGCGCTGGAGTGTGCCTTGCTCGACCTGATCAGCAAGCGCGCCCGTGTGTCGCTCCGACGCCATCTGTCGGCCGCCGCGCGAGACCGCCTCCCCGTCAACATCGCGGCCGGCCCGCTCGCGTCGGTGACCGCTGAGGCGGCCCGGGAATACTACGACCAAGGCTTCCACGTCTTGAAGATCAAGGTCGGTATCGAGGACCCCGCGATCGAACTCGAACGGCTCGCGGAACTGTTCGAGCTGATCCCGCCCGACCTCGGTCTCAGACTCGATGCCAATGGCGCCTGGAGCTTCGACCAGGCCAAGTCCATGGTCGACGCCCTTGCGCGCTTGCCCATCGAGTCGCTCGAGGAGCCCTTGCGCGAGCCCACGTCCGAGCAGCTCGCCGAACTCCAGTCCGGCATCCCCTTCCCGCTTGCCAGGGATGAGTCCCTGCGAAGACGACTCGACGCCGAGACCGACATGACGAGCCTCGGCGTGCGCCGTCTGGTGCTCAAGCCGGCCGTCCTTGGCGGCCTACAACGCACCTTGGACGTCGCGCGCGCGGCGACGGATGCCGGCATGGAGGTGGTCATCACCAGCCTGATCGAGACCGCCGCGGGGCTATGGCCAACGGCCCAGCTCGCCGCGGCAACCCGCAGCTCGATCCCGCACGGGCTGTCCACCTCCGACTGGCTCGCTCAGGATCTCGGCTCCGCGCCAGTGCTGAAGGACGGCTTCATCCAGCTGCCCCTGTGCGCCGGTTCGGGCTTTACCCCAACGCCTGACGCCAAGACCAGCCTTTGAGCGAAACGGCTTGCGACTGGGCATCAAGGGCGCGACCTGCTCGCTGAGATGACGCTCCCGCTCGACCCCAGCCTTTGGTCAGCCGTGCGACTGGTGCTCCACGTCGCCTTCTTTCTCGCCGTCTTCTTTCTCCTCAAGGAGCTGGTCGGACTGCGCGACCTGGCACGGCTGCGCAATCTGCCCAAGCCCAAGGGGAGATTCCGTGTCGCCTTCGTCCTGCTGACCCTGCTGTTCGGAGGACTCCTCATCTACCAGGCGACTTGGCAGCTCACCGGCGTCTACCGGCCAGAATTCATCAGCTTCATGCAGCTGCATGATCGCCGCGGCTTCAATCCGGCACACCGGATCCAGCGCGGGCGCATCCTGGACCGCAAGGGTGAGGCGCTCGCCTACACGCGGGAGCGCAACGGGCAGGTCGAGCGCATCTACCCGGATGGGCCGATCTTTGCGCCAGTCGTCGGCTACACCCAGCCCAGATTCGGCGCGACCGGCATGGAGGCGGTTGCCAGCGTTCATCTCAACGGCGGGGAGCCGACCAGTCTCGACGACTGGGGCGAGCTAGGACGCCAGATCGTGGCAGGGGACAAACGCCCCAAGGGCAAGGACCTGGTGCTCACCTTGGATGCGGAACTGCAGCGGCTGGCCATCGAGCGGTTGGGCGACAATCGCGGTGCCGTGGTGCTGCTGAGCCCGCAAGACGGCGCTGTGCGCGTCTTGGCAAGCCAGCCCGCCTATGATCCGAACCACATCGATTCCGCACTCTTTCTCAAGCGCGGTCCGAGCGCCCCCCTGCTCAACCGGGCGACCCAGGGACTCTATCCGCCCGGGTCGACCTTCAAGATCGCCGTCGCCGCCATGGCCATCGAGCAAGGCTTCCAGGGCACGCTGGACTGCCCGGCAGAAGGCTTCACGACCTCCTCCGCCTACCGCCGGATTCGCGATCACGAATACTACAGCGCACGTCAGCACGGCGAGGTCTGGCGCGGCTACGGCCGCATCGGACTCGCCAAGGCATTCAGCAAGTCGTCCAATGTCTTCTTTGCGCAGCTCGGCGCCGGCTATGGCCATGACACCTTCTACGCCATGACCGATAGGATGCTGCTGAATCGCAACATCACGCTGCACGAGACCCCCTATGGACGCTTCAGCCTGCGCACCGGCGAGTTGGCCCGCATCGCGGATTCGGACAAGTATGGGCTGGCGCAGCTGTCCATCGGTCAGGGACGCATTCTCGTCACCCCGGCCTACATGGCCTTGCTGGCCGCCTCGGTCGCCAATCAAGGCATCGCCGTCAGACCCCGCCTCATCGACGCGGCATCCAGCGCGCCGCTCGGGCGCTTCATGTCCGCTGCGACGGCACGCCAGCTTGCGTCAATGATGCGCAGCGTGGTGACTGAGGGCACCGCTCGCGGCATCAATGATCCCCGACTCGCCATCTCCGGCAAGACAGGCACCGCAGAGAACCCGCAAGGCGACCCGCATAGTTGGTTCGTCGGCTTCGCGCCAGCCGAGCGCCCTCAGCTCGCCGTGGCCGTCTTGGTCGAACAAGGCGGTTACGGCTCCGCCGTGGCCGCACCCATCGCGCGCGATCTGCTGATCCGCGCCCAAGAGATGGGTCTCATTCGATGACCCCAAAGCACCTGGCTCAGGCCAGTCGAGTCTTGAGAGCAATCGACCCATGAGCGTGAAAGGCAAGGCGCCCAGCCGTCCCACGACCCTAAGCGAGGCTTGGGCATTGCGCTGGCCGGAGCGACATCTGCTGACGATCTGCGCGCTCGCCATCAGCCTCGGCTTCATGATGGTGCTCGGATCGGGCTACGCGGAAGGGCAGCCCTTCAAGGTCATGGACCTGGCACCCTTCGCAATCTATGGGGCCTGCTTGGCCGTGATGCACATCACCCTCGTCGCCGCCCGTTTCCACGGCGACCAGATCCTCTTGAGCAGCCTGGCCTTCCTCGCCGGCTTCGGACTGCTCGCGCAATATCGGATGGGGACACTGGACCTCTCCGATCCGACCAGCGCCAGCCTCTATCTCTTTCCTGGCAGCATCGCCCTGATGCTGGCCGTCTGCCTTGCGCTCATGCGCGGCCGCTATGAGCGCCTCAAAGACGGACTCTGGATCTGGGCCGGACTCTCCCTACTGCTGGTCGCCGCCCTGCTCGCGCTTGGGCAGCGATACCGTGGCGGGGTCTATGGCGCCGGACTCATCACCCCGACCGAGTTCCTCAAGGTCACCGTCGTGCTCTTTCTCGCAAGCTTCGTCGACCGCAATGCCAAACCGCTCGCGAACTGGGGCAAGGGCTTTCCCCGACCACCGTTAAAGGCACTGCTGCCGCTTGGCGTCTTTTGGGCGGGGCTGACCGCCCTGCTCTTGCTGCAGCGCGATCTGGGCATGTTCGTCATCCTCAGCGTCACCTTGCTGGTCATGCTCTTGGTGGGCACCCAGCGGCTTGGCTACATGGTCCTCGGCGGCTTAGCGGCAACCGCCGCTGGCTATCTGATGCTCAGCCTTTTCTCGCACGGCCAGCGACGCATCCAAGCCTGGCTCATGCCCTTCGAGGATCCTACGGGCAATAGCTGGCAAATCCTCCAAGGACTCACGGGGATGTACTCAGGCGGGCTCTGGGGCGAGGGCTTCGGCGAGGGCAATCCAGAATACACGCCCATCGCACAGTCGGACTTCATCTACTCGGTCATCGGCGAAGAGCTGGGCTTCGTCGGCTGCACCTTGATCGTGATCTTCTTCCTCATCTTCTTCAGCCGCGGACTCGGCATCGCCGACCAGACGCGCTCCAACTTCGGCCGCCTCGTCTGTATCGGGCTGACCACCGTGCTCGCCACCCAGACCTTCCTCAACCTCGGCGGCGTGACAAAATTCATCCCGCTGACGGGGATCACACTGCCCTTCATCAGTCACGGCGGCAGCAGCCTCGTCACCAGCTTCATCAGCCTAGGGCTGCTGCTTGCGATCTCCGAAGGACCCGCGAAGACGCAAGGAGCCGGCACGCGCAAAAAGACAGCAACCCGCCCCGAGAGCGGGGATACAAAACAGAAGCGCCCAGCCAGCAAAAAGAAACCCACGGCCAAAGCCAAAGCCGAGTAGGCACCGCTTCGGCTAGCGGCAGCCAGTGGAAGGTCAGCGCGCAACAAGAATGACCGCCGGGCAGCATCATTGGCTCGGTGTGCAGTTTCGTCTCAGCTCTGGGCCGTCTGGGCCTCCCCTTGGAGGCTGTCCTCAATGCGGTTGGAGCTGGCCCTTGCCGGGCCGCACTGTCCTCGGAAGGGCAGCTGCTTCCCGGAACTGCCTAACGATCGGCTTCGCGTTCGCTCACTTCAACCTACAGGGACTGATCCTGTTTCCCGGATGGAAGGGTGGAGGGCTGCGACAATTGACCAAAGATTCTTTCAAACACATCTTTAGAAGAGACAGCATTCCCCTTCCACTTCTCAAGCGCGACATACTGGCGCATTCTCAGCGCACTCTTAATTCCCTCGATCCCATCGGAATAATAATTCAGCGGCATCCTGACGACCTCGGGCTCTGGCTTGTCCATCTCTTGCCCCAATAACTGCAACGCTTCTAAAGGATTGGACTTGAGCTGGTCAAGCAAATGATCGGGACTCAACCGAACTTCTTCCTTGAAAAAATGTTTAAAGTCGACTTGATATTCAGTAGCGCTGAGTAGTCTATTGACCACGGAAAATTCGGTCATCTCGGCGATCTTACGTCCTAAGAGCCGATCAAAAAAAGTGATAGCATGGATTGCCCGCTCGATGGAACGGACATCCAAATACATTTCCGCTGGCGGACGAAAATAGAAACTGCCGATAATGATCGGCCTGAGCTTCTTCGGGATTTCGGCGTAGCCCTTATCGAATTCCAGTTTTTTGGCTTCTCCCTCGAACAGCCACGTCCAACGTTTTCTCACGAGATCGCTCTGCATACACTTGAGCGATCTAAATTTCTTGTTCACCGCATTCTTATCAGGCACATTGAAGTAAATCCTGACCGGTTGCGACAGCTCACCCGTCACGGTGGCTAGCAATTGGGTTCGCGCTTCGTTCGGATGCTTTAACATTCGATATTCTCACATTGAGTGCAACGGAATGTATTGAGTGCAACGGAATGCCGGATGACGCCGCATGGCACAGCGGACATGATGAGCCGTCGGTCAGCTTGGCCACAGCAGCTTTGACATCAGCAGAATGCTCACCACGCAGCCGAGGCTGGTCGCCAACACCAGCTTCGAGGCCAACTCGGCATCGCATCCGTAGCGGCGAGCCAACACAACAGAGAGCAGTGCAGATGGCATCGCGGCGGGCCTTGATCATCGTCTCGGCCGATCGCTTGTGCCTATCTGTAGTCAGGGCTTCTAGCCCTGAGATCGTCAGGCCAAGATGGCCTGACTACAGAGTCAGCTTTGCAGCCGGCCGGAACGATGTTCAAGACCTCGAGCCGCACCGACGTCAAGGGAAATGCGAGACTTGGGAGCCAGACCAGGACAGGCGTGATAAGGCCGACACCAAGGGCGATCAAGAGCATGGCGCGCAGTTCCGGTGACAGTTTACCGAAGTCCGCTCCAGTAACTCGAGGAGATCCCGGATGTGAGAGTCCCGTTGCAGAGGCTCGGGTCCAGGCTTCTATCGCTTGAGAGGCCGCTTGAAGCGTTGCCCCAGAGCTTCGACAAAGGAATCCGGACAAAGCGGACGGGCCGGTTGCTGGCATGGGCGTGCAGCAAATCGCCTATAAAGCGATTCCAGTCAGAGATCCGCTTCAGACGCAGAGCGACCCTCAGGAGCCCATCGTCCGCTCCGCACCGCCAAGATCACGGGCCTGTCCAACAACTGGCTTGTCCAACAAAGAGTTCAGATCGTCGCTCGCTTCGCGCGAACGCTCTAACCTTGTCCGCTAGGCTATTGCTTCTTGCCTTCATCGGAATGCCACGATGCGAGACCTGACCCCACTCCGATGCTCTGGATACCGTCCAACCGCTGGATCTAGGATACTCTGGAGTGCCTGCAGTAGATCAGAGCGCCATATCGCTCGATCTGTACCACCACCATCACCCCGGAGATGCCCATGAAAGCCAGAGCCGCCGTCGCCTGGGAGCCCATGAAGCCCCTGTCCATCGAAGAGATCGACGTCGAAGGCCCAAAGGCGGGCGAGGTCCTGCTGAAGGTCGTCGCCTCCGGGGTCTGCCACACCGATGCCTTCACGCTGTCCGGCCAGGATCCGGAGGGCGCCTTTCCCTGCGTGCTCGGCCATGAGGGCGGCTGCGAGGTGCTGGAATGCGGACCGGGCGTCACGAGTCTGAAGCCGGGCGACCACGTCATCCCGCTCTACATCCCGGAGTGCGGTGAGTGCGACTACTGCCACTCCCCCAAGACCAATCTCTGCCAGTCCATCGCCTCGACGGTCTGGACGGGCTACATGCCGGACGGCACCCGCCGCTTCTCCCAGAACGGCAAGCCGATCTTCCACTACATGGGCTGCTCGACCTTCTCCGAATACACGGTGGTTCCGGAGATCGCGCTCGCCAAGATCAACCCGGCGGCGCCGCTGGACAAGGTCTGCCTGCTCGGCTGCGGCATCACCACCGGCATCGGTGCGGTGCTGAACACGGCCAAGGTTGAGCCAGGCTCGACGGTCGCCGTCTTCGGTCTCGGCGGCATCGGTCTGTCGGTCGTGCAGGGCGCGGTGATGGCCAAGGCGGCGCGCATCATCGCCATCGACATGAATCCGGACAAGTTCGAGATGGCGCGACAACTGGGCGCCACCGACTGCATCAACCCGAGGGATCTGACCGGCAGCGTCACCGAAGCCATCGTCGAGATGACCCAGGGCGGCGTCGACTATTCCTTCGAGTGCATCGGCAATGTGGACGTGATGCGCGAGGCCCTGGAATGCTGCCATATGGGCTGGGGGGTCTCGACCATCATCGGCGTGGCCGGCGCCGGGCAGGAGATCCGCACCCGACCCTTCCAACTGGTGACCGGGCGCACCTGGAAGGGCACAGCCTTTGGCGGCGTGAAGGGCCGCAGCCAACTGCCAGGCTATGTCGATCGCTACCTGGCGGGTGAGATCGAGGTGGACCGGATGGTAACCCACAGGATGCCGCTGGAGGACATCAACCGCGCCTTCGATCTGATGCACAGCGGCGAGAGCATTCGCTCCGTCATCGTTTTTTGAGGAGATTGACATGGAACGGATCGAACGGATCGAACGGATCGAACGCATCCGCGAATTCGGCGGCTGGCTGGACCGCTACAGGCACGACTCCGACAGCTGCCACTGCTCGATGACCTTCTCGGTCTATCTGCCGCCACGGGCCGAATCCGCGCCGGTGCCCGCCGTCTACTTTCTCTCCGGTCTGACCTGCACCGACGACAATGTCCGGGTCAAGGCCGGCGCCCAGCGCTACGCCGCCGACTTGGGGCTGGCGCTGGTGATGCCGGATACCAGCCCGCGCGGAGACGGCGTCGCCGACGCACCCGAACGTTACGATCTGGGGCAAGGCGCCGGTTTCTACGTCAACGCCACCCGTCAGCCCTGGGCGGCACACTATCGGATGTACGACTACGTGAACCAGGAACTGCCCGCCCTGGTGGAACGCGAGCTGCCGCTCATCCCCGGACGGCGATCCATCACCGGGCACTCCATGGGCGGCCACGGCGCCTTGATCAGCGCATTGAGGAATCCTGGCCTCTACCGCTCGGTCTCGGCCTTCGCACCCATCTGCAACCCGGTCGAATGCGGCTGGGGCCGAGGTTGCCTCGGGGCCTATCTGGGCGACGACACCGCGTCCTGGAAGGAGTGGGATGCGACCGAGTTGATCCGCGCGGGCGCGCAACCGATCCCGCTCCTGATCGACCAGGGTGTGGACGACGAATTTCTCCGCGACGGACAACTCAGGCCCGAAACACTATCGCGCGCCTGTGAAGAGCACGACTTCCCCCTAACCCTGAGGATGCATCCCGGCTACGATCACAGCTATCACTTCATCGCCACCTTCATCGGTGAGCATCTGGCCTACCACGCACGCGCCCTGGCGAAAGCCTAATCAGCACAACCATTTCCGACTCGAGCCCCGCGCCTCCAGGCCCGGTGAGAGATTACCTAATCCCGCGCCGGTCGCCGGAAGCGGTCCCTGGTGTGAGCGTCCCGTTGCAGAGGATTGGGTCCAGGCTTCTGTCGCTTGAGAGGCCGCTAGAGACGTTGCTGCAGAGGTTCAACAAAGCCCCCCGGCCGAGCGGGCGGCCAGTGCTGACAAAGGCGTACAGCGCATCGCCGACGTCCGAGGCGTCAGACTCGCCGATGAAGCCATTCCACTCAGAAATCAGCTTCAGAACGGACCGACCCTCACGCGCCCATCGTCCGCCCCGCACCGCCGCGATCACGGGCTTGTCCGACAAAGGGGGCTTGTCCAACAACGGGGGCTTGTCCAACAAAGGTTTCATCAGATCGTCGCTCGCTTCGTTAGTCTATTCCCATGTTGCCTTCATCGGAATGCTAGGAGCCTGTCCGACTTGGGGGGTTCGAAGCGAGGAAGTGGGAGAGCGAGGCCATTTCGTTCCGGTTTTGAGGCGCATCGTGGTTCTATGTAACGAAAAAGCGGGGCGAAAGGGACCCTTCTCCCGATTCCGCAGCCGATTCATCCTAAGTCGGACAGGCTCCTAGGATACGAGACCTGCCCTTCCCTGCATGAATCCCTTTTTGCGATAGCGTCCAAGGACGCCTTGCGCTCAGTATCGCGGCGTATTCATTGGATCATCGGAAATTCTCTCGAACTCTTCTTCTCCGAAAAAGTCCCGACATTCCGCACAATCCTGCCATTTACCGTGGTGTTTCTCATTATAATGAAAGTGGCAAATGCTATAGCTTTCATGCTCGAATTGGCAATAACCTCCTCCACGATGAGAGAAGTAAGCCGTATCACAACAGATCCATTGCTCGCAACAGGGAGTTTTTACCAGTGGAGCGCTGTCATCACCGCAGAAACGACAGTGCTCTCCAGGAATCGGTTTGGCCTTCATCCGATTGTAAGTCATAGCAACCTCTCTTACTGATCTCGCCGCGTCTTCACAAAGCCAGCCTGCTTTCCTTGTCGTTTCATGGCCATACAAGAGGATCATGATATCAACAAGCTCGCGATCACGCGAAGTGAGTCGATACGCACGTCGACGACGCACCGACTCTAGACAACGCGCCCCCGCGCTCGTTGACTGCGCTGGAAGTCTGTCCCCGGAGCACGAACACGAACAGCGGCTTGGCAAGGGCTCAGCGATGAGCACCTACAATAAGATGAAAAATCGGCGTGACCAATGGAGAAGGAAAAGGTTTAGCGAAACAGCGATACGCAGGACGAGGCGGCTCAGGCTCAAGAGCCGCCTCGTGTCACTCGGATGAAGAAAAGATGGGACGTCTATCGTCCATTGTCCCCGTCGACCGGAAACTCCCAGGTTACCCGTCCAGTCTTGACCAGCTCCCGCCCCGGCTCCCCCAACTGCTTGTCGTAGCGGACCAATTCGATCAGATCGGAGCTGACCTGAGGATTGGTGGTGAAGTAGGAGTGGCCGAATAGGTCCGTGCGCTTGCCCTTGTAGGAGATTAGATCGATGCGCCCGACCGTCTCGAAGTAGCGCTGGGCCTTGTCCGGAATATCCTCGGGACGGAGTTGTCCGACCCGGTTGCGACTACGGAACAGGATCCGGGAGACCAGCAGGGCGCGATCCTCCGGCGAGGCATAGATGGTCAAGCGACCCTGAAGCACGCGCGGCAGCCGCCCCTCCGGCCAGACCGTCATCAGCTCCGGATCGGAGAGGAAGCCTGTGATCTCCTGACCGGCGATGTCCACGTCGATGTCAGGCGAGAGCAGCACCAGGTTGTCGATCTTGTAGAGGTCCACCGGTTCCTTGCCGGCGGCGATGGCCTCGCGCACCAACTCGCTCACCGCCCGCAAGGTCAGAGCCGTGCCGCGACTGTGGGCAAGCAGCTGCAACCGCTCGACCCCGGGGGTGCTCGCGAGCGTGCGGATGGCCTTCTTGAGATGCGCAACGGCGTAGTCGGCGGACTCCGTGGTGGTGGTGTAGGAGATCAGGAAATTACCTGTGGTCGAGGCCGGCCATGTGAAGAAGGCGCAGACCTCCTCGCGACCGAGGAAGTGGCACAACTCCGCAGCGGTATAGGCGGCGGTGGCGAAGGTCTCGTTGAAGCCATGGACGTAGAGCATGACCTCTTTCTTCGGGGACTGCGCAAGCCTGCGCTCGACCTCGGCCTGGAGGTCGGCCTTGGCTGCAAAGTGGCGCGCGAGTTCGGCACGGTCGCGCAGGGTCCTTCCGTTCGGACCCTTGGAGACCTGGTAGGGCTCATCCGGAAAGGCGCCCAATTCGCGCACCTGACCCAGTTCCAGATTGACCTCACGGGTGCGCTCGGCGAGCTGGCTCTGCGCACGCAGCGTACTCCAGTCTAGCGCCGGCACCATCCGCACCTGGGCGGAGCCGAAGGCGATATGCTTGGCACGCTCTTGGCCGTAGGGCAACGGCGACGCGTCCTTGGCGTGCTCCTCGAGTTCCGCGGGTGTGGGCGGGGCGCGGTCGGTGATGAAGAGCAGATCCAGGTCAGGGCTTTGTCCCCTTCTATGGCTGGCCTCCACGGCAGGATCGAACACTGGCTGCCCGTCCGGCAGCTGGTACAGGGTCGGGGTCGGCATCAGTTGACGCGCGCTGGTGGCGCAGCCGCCGATCAGAAGGGCAGCCAGGATCGCGGCACCAGCCTTGATGCAACGCCGTTGCATGGCCGTCGGAGAAGGGTCGGCGCGACAGCCGGCGAGCCGGTCAAACATCGGAATGGCGTTCATGCGGATTCACTCCCGGGTCATCGGAGTCAGGTTCGATGGATTTCGCTTACGGATGCCAGTGCCTCTCGGACCTTCCCCGGCTCCGGGTCTTTCGGGGGCCTGGATCGGCAGCAGCAGCGCCTGAATGCGCAGGATCATGGTACGCACCCGGCCGACGGTGTCGATGGCGTGCAGCCCGAGCCAGCGCCAGGTGCCGATATCGGGTTCTTGCAGCGCGGAGGACGTCGCAACCGGCAGGCGTCGTTGTCTTCACTTTTCGTGCACTTCACAGGCCTGATCCCATCAACCAAGCTCAAGCGGACGCCGTCCTTGCGGGTTTCTGCTTCGTAGGGCGCAATAGCGCAGCGTCTTGCGCCGAAAGGACATTGGCACAGATCCATCAGATTCCTGGCGCAAAGAAGCCGATCGACGCGTGAAGGACATGCAGCGTGCCTTGTGTCTTGGGGTGAGCAGCCTCTCAACCATGCGGCGCAATAGGCTATCGCAATTAAGCCTTACCCGGGCCGAGCTACGCGCCCAGTATAGGGCCGGTTTGCGGTGCGTCTGACATCGTCGCTGGCTTCGTTCGGACGAACTAACCTCATTCGTTAGGCCGTGACAATTAAGGAGCCTCCCGCCCCAACCATCAGACCACCCGCAGCTTTCCTTGCTGCAACCTCCATATTGCTGTTCTCGGCAAAGGCCGCCACTCTACTTGAAAATATGACATATACACATTTAACGCCACCGACGCCGAGTATCGTTATGAACACAACAGCAAGGGCTTCAGATGTTCTGATATCGGACAAATCAATAAATATCGGAAACAAGCTTGCATACAACATAATGGCTTTAATATCGCCAAGGGTCAGAAGAAAGCCTGCAACAAAACTAGCAGTCAAACTACTGTTCTTGCTGGATTTACTCACTCTAACTCTTGCTGAACTCTTCACTATTAACAACGAAAACCCAAGCCACAGAAGATACAAGCCCCCTAAAACCTTTATAACGAAAAATAGGCCACCCATTGTTTCAGCAGCTGCAGATAGACCAAAGAGAGCGAGAGCGACAAAAACCAAATCTCCAAGAACAATACCAAGGGATACGGCAAGACCATTCACAACACCCAAGGCAGCAGAACGTGCAACAACAAGTGCCACACTTGCACTTGGGATTGCTGCTAGCGCAGCAATAATTCCAAAAATGGTCATTAATTCAATGATGCTCACTTATTAACAGCCCAACGCGTCAATCCAGCAGAGAAAAGAGCCTATAGAGTAAAGAACAACACCTTTTTGTCATCAACAAGCAAACACTTTGCGAGACAACCTCTTGCATGAGCAATCATGGCTTCCAAACTCAACGGCACCCTCCGGTCGTTGTGCAAGCAATTTATCAAAGGCTTCTTCATCCACATGCCGCCGCAATGCTCTGGCAACGTCTTGAATCGCTGTTTCGGTTGAAAAATTGTGTTTTTCACGTAGCGATTTGACCTCTTCTTTCTCGGCGTTGATCATCGAACCGTCCAGTCGGTTGAGTCGTCACCGTGAATCCTTCAAGGCAAAGCGACGTGGGAGCGGCGCCCCGCCGCGATCGCGCGACCGTCGCGGCAGGGCGCCGCTCCCACCGGTCGTGCGCTTGGACCAAACGATGATCGAGGCCCCTTTCTCGAACCCCTGCTTTTCGAGGATTCCACAGATTTCCTTTCCCGAGAAAACCTTCAGCTTAACCAACTGTTACCTCTAATTGAGTTATATAGACTTCCCTGTGTAGTCGTGTGCCGATCTGGTGTTCTGACGCCGCTTCAAAAAATAATTCGAGAGCGTCTCTAAGATTATCCCTTGCCTCAGCAATAGAATCTCCCTGGCTAGCCACATCTACTTCCGGGCACAAAGCGACATAGCCATCATCTTCCTTTTCAATGATCGCTGTTAGCAGTCTGTTCATGTGTTACCTCTTTGGGGTTCTTCTATATTCGCTCAACGGCCAAGATAAGCCATCCCGCGCGCGGCACGACGATTGAGATCCGGCACGGCGCGGACCGCGCGGGGTCGGCTTGAGCGCCGTGTTGGACGAAGCCGCTGCGCGGAGAAAGTCCATGCGGCGGCGTGGCGCTTAGAATGTAACCTCATGCCCTCGGTTAC
>NZ_JAAIJR010000117.1 GCF_010915725.1 Thiorhodococcus mannitoliphagus | reverse complement strand
GCCATGATGCGTTTCCTGAGATGCATAAGTGGCTTGCACGCTATCCCAAGAAGCCACATCAATGCAAGGCCGCACTCGCCGTCATAGGTCTTGAACAAGGTGTTCTGGATGATGATCTTGTGCCCGAGGTCGACAAAGGCATTCAGAAAGATCATCAGGACGTAGGCGAGAAAACCCGAAATACGAAAGAGCTGCCCCATGGATGTATCCTCGCTCTGTGATGAGATTGGCGCCAACCGACGCGAGATCCGTCGGATCCTCGCAGCGAATTTCCAACGCCAGGATGGCAGGCAAGCCATGGCTCGACACACCCTAGCCACTGACATCTAAGCAAGACAAGTGCCGCCAGGAAAGCGCTGCCAGCGGCCTCACCGTCTAAGCTGAACAATTCGGCCCATGCGGAGCCGGCGGCGCGGCCTGAGTCAGACAGACAAGCCAAGCACCTGCAAATACCGCCTGGCGCTGCGCCCTTGCTCGTATTCGGCGACCGCACCCTGGACGACAGCGGCCGGCGTCGGAGAGTCCAGCATGGTCAGTATTCCCGCGGCAAGCGCGCCGACATCCCCCACAGGCACAAGCGGCCCGTAGCGGCCATCTTCAAGAAGCTCGGCCGGCCCACTCGGACAATTGGTGGATACCACGGGTACACCCAATGCCATGGCCTCAGTGAGCACATTCGGCGATCCTTCCCAAGCTGAGGAAAGCACGAAAACGGCTGCGCGGGCCAGGAAGGCGTAGGGGTTTGGCTGAAACCCAGGCAGGGAGAGCGCATCCGCGACACCGAGCGACCGAGCAAGGGTCAGCAACTCGCGCCGCGCGCCACCCTCGCCCAAGATGATGAGCCGGACATCGCGCGCAGCGCGGACCTGAGCAAAGGCGCGCAGCAGTGTCGGGAAATCCTTCTGCCGCTGCAAACGGCCTGCGCCGATGAGCACTGGCGGCTGCCCCGGTTCGAGCCAGCGATGCGGACAAGGTGCCGCAGCCATCTCAGCGAGATCGGGCGTAATGACCGGATTGCGGATCACGGTGATCTTTCGCCCAGGTAGCCGAGCGATGCGGGCGGTATCCTCGGCGACACCTTGCGACACCGCAATGACCTGATCCAGGCGCGGATAGAGCAGCCGAATGGGTGCGTAGCGTAACCACCGCGCCAAGGTCGAGCGCTCCGCCATAGCGCGAGACAGATTCGTTCCCAACCGCAGCACAAGACGCGTTTGAGTTCCGGCCAGCACCCGCGCAAGGACGGCCGCCCGACCAGCGCGATCCTTCGCGGCCAAGAGCGCGATGGGTCGCTCTGCCCGCAGATAACCGACAAGCTCAGGGACGGCGAGCAGCGTATGCGATGCGCGCAAGCGGACGATACGAACAGCGTCCGGCAGCTCGCCGAGATGCGGGCTCGCCGCACGCACCAAGACCAGATCCAAGGGGATCCCTTGGCTCGCAATCCCTCGCACCAGATTCATCAGCATGCGCTCCACCCCGCCCGCGCCGGAGAAAGAAGCGAACAAGGCGATGCGCGGATTCTTGGCTGACATCACTGGATAGAAACGACTCGAAAGCATGATCGGTGCGCCAAGGCTATCAGCTTCGAGGCAGAAGGTTGGCCCAAATCAAGGTCCTGGATCACATTTCAGACCTCTTAAGATCTGAAACCCTTCGCACTTCCGCTAAAATCTAGCCCGGATTTGAAAAATACGGAGCCCCGACTCATGCACCGGCCAGATTCACGCGCGGACTCGACGATGGCGAATGTAGCCCTTAGAAAGTGTCCATCAATTGTTTCCCGATGCGAGCGATACCGCCCGAAATCCCCCCTAGCCCCCCTTTGCGAAAGGGGGGAAGTTGTTGATGGACGCTTTCTTAATGAGCGGCACGCTGAGCGTAAGGGGACGCGCAGTCCTGATCGCCTATCGATGCCGGGCGGGATCCCAGGAGGCAGAAGGACCTCGCGGTCAGAGAATTGACATCGTTCAGAAGGTCTCCGACGAAGTCGAGTGGCTATCCTATGGCGAGTCAATTATTCTCAACAACACTTACGTTCGATCGTGTTTTTGAAGGAGTCATCACGATGGGAAAAATCCGCCTGAGCGGAAAACTGATTCCGTTGGTCCTCCTCGCCACGTCTGGCGCCGTCTCGGCCCTCGACGTGATGCCACAGATGCAGGCTGCAGTGCCCGCCGCGCCAGCACAGGCAACATCGCGGCAGCTCAATCATATGGTTGGTCAGCTACCCGCCTCGGCTGCGGCTGCGGTCGAGCTGACAGAGGAAGACCAAGCAAAGATCGCCGAAGACAACCGGACAGCGGCCTCCGGCACGCCACTGAAGATCGGGCTCGTCAAGGAGGTCGGCATCGATGTCGATCTCCAACCCTTGGATGTGCCCGCCATGACTGAGCAAACCTATAGTTTCGCGGGAGGAACCGTGAGGCGCTCGGGCGGACGCCTGGCGCTCGCGATCAACCTGCACACGACGCAGGCCTTGGGTACTCGACTGAGATTCGACAACGTCAGACTCGCGGGCGGCAACCTCTATGTCACCAACGAGGCAGGTACGGTCTTCGGCCCCTACTCAGGCCCAATGGAGAGCTTCTGGTCGGCGACGATTCCCGGCGAGGAGCTGACGGTGTACGTGGATGTCGCGGAAGAGGTCTCGGACAACGTCAACTTCACCATTGGCGCCGCGCTGCTGTTCGATAGGGGCGCGCTCCATTTGTGTGCCGACAACGCACCCTGCGTTGAAGATGCCTCCTGTCACACCGCAGCGGAATGGCCGGCGATCGACAACGCCAGAAAGGCCGTCGCACACATCAACTTCGTCCAAGGCTCGGCGAGCTATCTTTGCTCGGGCGGTCTGCTGACGGACACTGATCCAGATACCAGCATTCCCTATTTCCTGACCGCCAATCATTGCATCGACGACCCCGAGGTCGCACGCACGGTTGAGGCTTGGTTCGACTACAAGACCCCCTTCTGCGGCGCGCCCTGCCACCCGATTCAGCCCGGCACGGCTTCAACCTTGGGGGCGACCTTGCTGAACAACTCTGCGGTCGACGACCATAGCCTCTTGGCGCTGGATGAGCCGCCCCCAGAGGGTTCCTGGTATCTCGGTTGGACAGACACCTCCATGACGGAGCCGAGCGGCAGCGCGGACGGAACCATGCTCTTCCGCCTGAGTCATCCGAGAGGCTCGCCCCAAGCCTTCTCCGCCCAGCGCATCGAACGGAGCGCGGATTGCGGCATCGACAGCCTGCCTTACGGTCGCTTCATTTTCTCGCGCGACGTGATGGGTGCTACGGAAGGCGGCAGCAGCGGCTCGCCAGTCATGCTCAGCGACGGTCGGGTCGTCGGCCAGCTGTTTGGCGCCTGCGGCTACTTCCCTGAGGATGTGTGCGACCGAACCAACAGCGTGGTTGACGGCGCCTTCGCGAGTTATTTCAACGACATTGCCAAGTGGCTATCGCCCAATCCAGAACAGTTGCCGGTGACCGTGCAAAAGTTCGGCACTGGCGAGGGCCGCATCGTCTCCTCGCTCAACGCGGAATCCGATAGCGCCTCGCCCACCGCAGAGGCCGCGATTTCAGCACAGCCAAGGCTTCTGGGCAGCACCCCCGTCGAGCAGTCCGAATGGCCCTGGCAGGCCGCTTTGAAAATCGACACATGGCGGATCAACGGTCAGTGGAGTTGCGGCGGGTCCGTCATCGCACCCAACTGGATCCTGACCGCCGCACATTGCATCGTTGATAACATCGACGATCGCCATATGACGATCGCACCGGCAAACATCCTGGTGAGAACCGGATCGACGCAATTCGATTTCGGCGGCCAGATGGTCAAGGTCAAACGCATCGTCAAACATCCGGAGTTCGATCCGCTGACCTTCAATCACGACATCGCCTTGCTCGAGCTGAAAGAGCCCGTCTATGTCGAACCTGTGCGACCGGTCACCTGGAATCGCGAGGCTGCCCTGGCCTGCCCCGGAACCGCCGGCGCGGTCACCGGCTGGACGCCGACCGAGCTGTGCGGACTGACCGAGACGCTACTATCCAAGGTCGATGTTTCGATCACGAACCCGGACACCTGCCGCCGCGCCTATCCTGACGCAGACATCACCAACTATATGCTTTGCAGCACGTTAGCGGCGGAAGACGATGAGCTTTGCCAAGCCGATGATGGCAGCCCCTTGGTGGTCGGTAACGGCCGCGGCGGTTTCGTGCAAGCTGGCGTCGTCAGCTGGGGCAATGGTTGCGATTCCCCGGACTCGCCGACCGTCTATACCCGCGTTGCAACGCACGTCGAATGGATGGAATCAGTCACCGGGGACGATCTTTCTTCGGAGTTGGGTAACGGCGTGATCGATTGCGGCAGCAACTGCATCAGTCAATTCCCGAAAGATAGCGTCATCACCTTGACCGCCGAGGCCACCCCGGGTTCGGCATTTGCGGGCTGGGAAGGGGCTTGTACGGGTGAAGAAGGCACTTGCGAACTCACCATAACGCAGGCTTTGAACGTGAAGGCGATCTTCAATTCAACGCAGATCAGCGCTAAATCATGCAGTTTTAGGGCGCAATAAAAGCCTGCTTGCGCTAGCCCCCTGACGAAGCCCGAGCCTGCCAAAGGCTCGGGCTTTTTTTGTGCTTGAAGGCTATCAGGCAAAGAACCCTGTACGGCAACTCAGGCCAGGCTGGGAGAGCGCCTGATGAGCGCGCGAGCCTGTAGCTCACAGGCGCGGCGCGTCTCTGCATCGAGCGTCTTGAGCCAACGCCTGGGGAGTGCCTCCAGGCCATAGAGCGGCGCTGCAATCATGCCGAGAATGGCGCCGGTCGTATCTGCATCTCCGCCGCGGTTGACGACGTCGATCATGGTGGCCTCGAGCCCCCGGTTTCCGAACAATGCTTGAAAGACGGCGTGAAGCGTCTCGACGATGAAACCGCCGGGGTTCTCTGCGCGCTTGCGGTCGTAACTGTAACTTGGCTCGCTGGCAATCAGCCCGTCGGCCAGGACCTTCAGCTCATCCAGGGTTCCGCCGAGAATGGCCGTCTGCACCATGCGGATGACGGTCAGGGTACCAGCGTCGGCCAGGACGCTGTGGTGGGTGACGTGGGACTGAGCACGGTTGGCCTCGGCGACCTGTGCTAGGTCGGCGCCCAGCGTATAGAGCGCGATGGGCAGCGCGCGCATGCAGGCACCATTGCCGGCGTCGTACGCATTCTCTGGGACTTGGGCTTCGCCGCTGCGCCGGTAGCGGCTGATGCCGCGCCGCACGGTGTGGCCGATGTCGACCGGCTTGGTGCGCATCCAGTCGCTGAAGGACTCGGCGATGTCTCGTGGATCGACGTGACCCGTGCGGAGGATGGATTGGCCGAGCGCTAGGCTCATCTCGGTGTCGTCGGTGACCCGGCCCTTACGCAGGCGCAGCCAGCCGCCGCCGACGATGTCGCGGTGCTCGCCGTATTGGTCGCGGATCTCCCGCGGAGTCAGGAACTCGACCGTAGCCCCAAGCGCGTCGCCGATCGCGAGGCCAAGGTAGGCCGCGACGGCGCGGTCGATGACCTCCTGTCGAGCGATTCTTTGCGTCAGCCCTTCATTCCTCGGGTCCGAAGCAGACATGGTAGTCGGCGCAGACGCTGCAGGAGGGTGCGCGGCAGACATAGATGCCCTCGGACTCGCACAGCTGTTTGTAGAGGAAGCGTTTCCACTTCATGTCCTTGTCGTTGCGGGCCGCGAGTTCGGGAAAGTTGCGGCGCATCAGCTCGGTCAGCTCCTTGCGGTCCCAGAGGCCCAGGTCTTGCCAGAGATGGTCGTTCGCCATGCAGCCGGCCGCGATCACCTGGGCCATCCAGACCTCGGAGGGCGTGCGCTCGGCGCGCTGCGTCAAGAGTAGCTGAAGCAGTTCTTCGCGCTCGTCCAGCCGGTTGGAGGTCACGGGGGATTGACCGTCCATCGCCGTTAGCACGTCGGGCGAGATGCCGGGGAAGTGGTGTGCCATCAAGTGGTGGAAGTCGGTGACCTCCAGACCAAGCCAAGCGGGGAGCGCGCCCCCCCCCGCGGCGCGCGTGGCGATCATGCTCGCGAAGGCACGATCATTGCCATCCCCGGCCGCGCGGACCATCAACCGGGCATAGACTCGATCGGCATCCAGTGTCAGGTCGCGGGCCAGGGTGGACATGATCAGTACTCCACGAGGATGTCTTCGTCGCGCACGATCATCTGGCACGCCAGACGCCACTCGCTCGGCATATCATCGACCGCGAGTTGGTCGATCTGATCCTTGGTCAGCTTGCCGAGATGACGGAGCACGGTCTGCTCCTTCTCGGTCAGGTGATAGCCCATGCGCGCCTTGTTGTCGACGCTGGTCACCCGCACGACGCAGTTGCCGCACTCACCGTCCTGGCAGTCGTGGTGCACAGGGATCTTGTGCTCCTTGGCGAGCTTGAGCAGGGACTCCGTATGGCTGCCGGCGACGGCATAGACGGTCTTGTCCTTGTACTCGGGGTTTGAAAAGGTTACGAGAGCCACGTTACTTCTCCAATGATCAAGCGGGTTTGACTCGGCAGTCGCCGAGAATTTGGGCCTGGCAGGCGAGCCGGTCATGACGGCTGGCCATGTTCTCGCGCAGGACCTTCTCCTCGAGCACCGAAGGCTCGGTCAGATTGTTCCAGCCTTCTTCGACATGCATCATGCAGGTCCCGCAGTCGCCCTCGCGGCAGCCGTAGATGAGACCGGCGCCGATCTTTTCCGAGACCTCGATGACACGCGTGCCGGCCGGCACGTTGACGGTCTGATCGATGTCCGTAAAGGTAATCTTGGCCTTGGCCATGGTTGCAGACTCCTAAGTTTTCGATGGTTGAGGTTAAGCGTTCGAGCTTGGTCGATCTGTCGTTAACCCAGTTCGGCAAAGTCGATGACCCTGCCTTTTTCCCCACTGGATATGGCGCCCGCAATGGCGCGCCCGAAGGCGCGGCACTCCTCGAGCTCCTCATCGGTCGGGATGAGTTTGACGCGGAGTCCCGCGACCGGGACCCGCATCTTCAGACCGCGCATGCGGTCCTCGATCATGCGCACGGCCTCCCCGGTCCAGCCGTAGGAGCCGAAGGAGGCCCCGAGCTTGCCCTTGAGATCGATCACCGCAAGTGACGAGAGCAGATCCCAGACCGGCTTCACGGCGTCCCCATTGATCGTGGGCGAGCCGAGCGCCAGCGCGTCCGCCGATTCGATGAGGTCGACGAAGGGCTGGGTCTCGCCGCCCTCGAGGTCGTAGAGCGAGACGCGCAGGCCGGACTGCTCTTCGGCGCCGGCGCAGATGGCCTCGGCCATGCGCGCAGTGCTGCCGTAGGCACTCATGTAGAAGATGATGAGCGAGCGCTCCTCGTTGCCGATCTGGTCCGTAAAACTCGAGGTGGAAAGCTCGCGATAACGGGTGATGTAGCGGCGCGGACGATCGCGCAGAATCGGCCCGTGCGTCGGTGCGATGATCTTTAGCGGGAGCGGCTCGATCAGCTTGAGCGCGTCCATGACGTGCGTCTTGAACGGCCTCATGATGTGCGCGTAGTAGTAGTCGAAGGCGAAGCGGAAATCGCCGCAGCGGTCGTTGAGCAGCCGCGTATCACAGTAGTGGCAGCCAAAGACATCGCCGGAAAAGAGCACGCCCTCTTCCACGAGATAGGTGCACTGGGTATCCGGCCAGTGCAGGAAGGGCGTGTGCAAAAAGCGCAAGGTGCGGTCGCCGAGCGAGACCTCGTCACCCGTACCCACTGTTTCGAACGCCAGTGGCGCCTTGTCTTCCTTGGGCTTGAGCAGCGCCTTGAGCATGGCCGTTGCGCGCGTCGAGATATAGAGCTTGGCCTGAGGCGCACGGCGCATCAGCTCGGGCAGGGCGCCGGTGTGGTCCGGTTCCAGGTGGTTGAGGACGATGATGCGGATCTCGTCGTAGCGTGCAACCGATTCGATGCGCGCGAAGAAGTCGTCCGCGAACTCGGCCTTGACCGTGTCGATAACGGCGACGCCATCTGTGCCCCGGACCATGTAGGCGTTGTACGTCGTCCCGTTGGCTGTACGCAGGATGATGTCGAAGGTGCGCAGTGTCGGGTCGAGCGCGCCGATCCAATGCACGCCTGGGGCGATCTCGACCGCCTCGCCGGGTTTGGCGATGGCGCGCGCGGCTGGCTCGGCTCGGAGGGGCATCATCGCGCGCCGACCTCCGCCGTCGGAAGGTCGCAGTGCGGATCCGGCCCGGTCTGGGAGCAGGACTGGAGATCCTGGTCGGCAGCCAAATCGACGCCCAGCGCCGTCAGCAGGGGCCCCGGCTCGAAGCCGCAGCCACAGCCGCAGTCGGCCTCGATCAAGGGACGGCGAATCAACAGCGGATCCTCGACCATGAGCGCGAGCGCAGTCGCCTCGTCGAGCCTCTCAGGCTGTACCTCGCCTTGCTTGATACGCGGCGCCGTTGGATTCAGCCACTCACGCACCGGCAGCGTGCCGAAGAAGGGGCGCAGGCGCGCGACGGTCCAGGGCTCCGCGAGCAGGTTCTTCACCCTCAGCTCGATTCCGTGCGCCCGCAGAACCGCTTTCTGCTTGGCGTTCGAGACACAGCCGGGCTTTTCGTAGAAGACGACCGAGGTTGTCACGCTCTTGAGCTCCTGGGGGGGATGTTTGGTGGGAGCGGCGCCCCGCCGCGATCGACGGCTTGGTCACGGCGGCACGCCGCTCCCACAACCGGCTCAGCGGGCCTGGATCTCGGCCCGAGCGGCTGCGAGACGCTCCGGCGGGATCCCGGTCAGCGAGCCTGGCGGATTCACGGGCACGCCGAGTCCATCTAGAATGACCCCTTCGATGGGGCAAACGCTGGCACACTGCGCATCGGCGTAGTCGCCCTCGCACTCGGTGCACTTCTTTGCATCAACCAGGAAGTGCGGCTTGGCCTCGAAGATGGCCTGGCTCGGGCAGAGCGGCTCGCAAGCCCAGCAGTTGACGCAACCTTCGACGATCTTGAATGCCATATGAATTCGTCCCCTTGATCCGAGATTCGGAATTTGCACCGCCGTCGTAGGGTGGACAAGCACAGCGCAGTCCACCAACGCCGGCGCGGGATTGGGTGGAATGACGAGCTAGGTTCGCTCAGGCCGTCAGGCGCTGCGGCTCGGCCTTCGCCTGGTCGAGCTGGCCGGCTTCGACCATCTCCCGATAGACGGCGGCGACGGCCTCTTCGATGGGCTCCATCGCGTGCTCGCCGTTCGGCGTGATGCCGGCCTCTTCCAGCTGACTCCAGGGCTCGTAGCCAATCTTGGAGCAGAGCACGACCTCGCAGCCTTCCAGGGTACGGATGATCTTCTGCAGCGTGGTCTCGGCATCGCCGCAGGTGTCGCCGCCGGCGCAGTAGAGATCGACCTTGCGCGCACCGATGAAGCGAACCTCGTTCACGGAGGCCTCGTAGACGAGGAACTCGCGGGCGTGTCCGAAGTGCTGGTTGATGACACCCTGACCTGTCGTGGCCACGGCCATGAGCACCGAGCGCGGCTCGACTTTCGGACGTACGCTGCGCTTGAGCGAGGACAAGGAGACAAAGGCTTCGCCCGTCTGCTGGCGCTGTGCGGCGCGGTTGGCCTCGATCTCCGCATGGATCTCGGCGCGGCGGGCCATGGCAGCGGCGTAGTCGATCTCCATGGTCTCGATCTTGTCGAGCGTGAACTCGTGTCCGCGATCCTCGCCGAGCATGCCGACCGCATCGGCGCGGCACTGGCGGCAGTGGCGCATCATGGCCATGTCGCCGGCGCAGGCGTCCTGCAGGGTTTGGAGTTCTTCGTTGGTGGGACCACGCTGGCCCATGAGACCGTAGAAGGTGCCGTGCTCTTCCTCAGCGATGAGCGGCATGACGTTGTGCAGGAAGGCGCCCTTGGCTTTGACGACGCGGCTGACCTCCTTGAGGTGCTCGTCGTTGACGCCCGGGATGAGCACGGAGTTGACCTTCACCAGGACACCGCGCTCGACCAGCATCTCCAGACCCTTCTGCTGCTGCTCAATCAGGATCTCGGCGGCCTTGCGGCCCTTGACGCGGCGGTTGTTCCAGAAGATCCAGGGGTAGATCTTGGCACCGACGTCGGGATCCACGCAGTTGATGGTGATGGTGACGTGCTCGATGTTGTGCTTGCTCAGCTCTTCCGCGACGGCGGGCAGTGCCAGGCCATTGGTGGAGACGCAGAGGCGAATGTCCGGCGCCTTCTCAGAGAGCTGGCGGAAGGTCTCGAGCGTGCGCTCGGGGTTGGCCAGCGGGTCGCCCGGGCCGGCGATGCCCAGCACGGTCATCTGCGGGATGTTGGCGGCGACGGCGAGCACCTTCTTGACCGCTTGATCCGGTGTCAGCAGTTCGGAGACGACGCCGGGGCGCGACTCGTTGGAGCAGTCGTACTTACGATTGCAGTAGTGACACTGGATATTGCAGGCGGGCGCAACGGCCACATGCATGCGTGCATAGTGGTGATGTGCATCCTCTGAGAAACAAGGATGGTTATTGACCTTTGCGCGGATCGCCTCCGGAAGATGGGAGAGTCGATCGGCACTGCTGCCGCAGCCACTCGATGCACAGCCTCCGCTTTGGCTCACTACCTTCAAATCCATCACGCCGCCTCCGGAAGAATCGGGCGCTCGCCCGGTTGAATCGAAATCTATGGAAACTTAAGCAAAGCCTGTGCCTAGCATGCGTCTAATTAAAGATTACTGATTTAAAAGTAATTTTAATGACAAGCAGCTTGACTTTGTTAGGATCACGACAGACAGGGCCGAAGGTCCTTGTGAGAATCTGGACAGCTCGGGGCGCTGAGTCGGCGAGATCGGGCTCCCTGCGCCTGGCATGGCCCTAGGCATCGAGCACGCAACATCCGAGGCTCGATACGTTAAGCTCAAGCCTGGGCTGCTTGGGAGGCGATGCAATGAAAAGATGGTGCCTGGCTGGTGTCCTGGTCTCTCTGATTCCTTTGGTGCAGGCGGACGCCACCGCCCCTGCAGGCGTCGGTCAACGCATTGCAGAACAGGGCACGCCTCAGGGTGCGGCGCCCTGCGCGAGCTGTCACGGACCCGACGGCAGCGGCAACGCGGAGGCCGGCTACCCGCGGATCGCCGGCCTAGGCGCTGGCTATCTCGAGAAACAGCTGCGCGATCTGGCTTCCGGGCAGCGCAATAACCCCGTCATGCATGTGATGGCCATGCACCTGAACGACGCCGAAATCGCCGCGGTCGCTGGCTACTACTCAGATCTGCCAGCACCGCAAGCCTCCGCCACCCTGCAGCAGGATGACGGGAGCCAAATGGCCGCTGACTTGATCACCTGGGGTGATTGGGTCGGCCGCCGCCTGCCCGCCTGTGCGCGCTGTCACGGCCCCGACGGCAATGGCATTGGCGCACACTTCCCTGGATTGGCTGGGCAGCAGCAGCGCTATCTGGAGTCGCAGCTCAGGGCCTGGCGGCAGGGGCAGCGCACCAATGATCCGCTCGGGATGATGCGCAGGGTCGCCCAGCAGCTCACGGACGCGGAGATCCGGGCGCTCGCCGCCGACTACGCGGCCTTGCCGCCGGGTCGGCCGACGCCGGCACCGAACGCCCCAGAACCCGGGTTCCAGTTGGCCGCCGAAGCGGCGCTGACAGCCTCCGCACAGGTGCCATCCGACTTTCAGCCGCCCGCGCGCAATGCCCTGCCCTCAGGCCCGCTCGGCGCGATGATCGGGGAGGGCCAGGCGATCTTCCTCGAGACCTATCGGCATCCCGCCTCGGCCCAATACGTCGGCAACAAGCTTGCCTGTGTTCACTGCCACCTGGATACCGGGCGTCTCGCCGGGTCAGCCCCCATGTGGGCCGCCTGGATCGCCTATCCTGCCTACCGCAACAAGACCAAGCAGGTGGACAGCTTTGCCGAACGTCTCCAGGGCTGCTTCACCTATTCACTAAATGCCGAGGGCTCATCTGCCGGGGCTGCGCCGTCCCTCGACAGCGAGCCGATCCGTGCGCTGGCGGCCTACGCCTTCTGGCTCGCCCAGGGCGCTCCGACCGGCGCGACCAAGCTGCCGGGTCGCGGCTATCCGCGCCTGGAGGAAACGCCGCGGGGCTTCGACCCGCAACGGGGTGAGCAGGTCTATGCCACCAGGTGCGCACTCTGCCACGGCAGCGATGGCGCGGGCGTGATCAGCACTGAGCATCAGGTGCTCTTCCCGCCGCTCTGGGGACCCCAGTCCTACAACTGGGGTGCCGGCATGCAGGCCATCGACACCGCGGCGGCCTTCATCAAGGCCAACATGCCGCTCGGAATTGCTGGGGCGCTGACGGATCAGGAGGCTTGGGACGTCGCCGCCTTCGTCGACGCCCAGCAGCGGCCCCAGGATCCGCGTTTCACCGGTGATCTACAGGAGACCGCGAAGCGCTTTCACAGCGGCCGTTTCAGCCTTTACGGACAGGTGAAGGGCCCTGATGGCCGGATACTGGGCGCTGGCAGATGAAGCTGCTTCCGAGCGCGCTCATATCGCAGGGCTCGGGCCAGGTGGCCGGCTCTAGCGTCCCAAGCGCCGTGCCGCCAGATAGCCGAGCCAGCCGAGGAAGACCGTCAGGGCGCCGACCGCGACGATGACGGGGCGCTGATGGACGGCATGGACGATCATCCAGGCCATGAGCGCGATGAAGCCGACGGTCGTGAAGGGGTGGCCCCAGCTCCGATAGGGTCGTGGCAGTCCCGGCTCGCGCGCACGCAGCACAAAGACCCCTGCGACGGTGAGCGCGGCGAACACCGATAGCGTGAAGCCGACATAGCTCACCAAGGCCTCGAAGCTCGAGGTCAGCATCATGACGACGGCCAGCGTGGATTGGAGCGCGATGGCGATGACCGGACCGCCGGACAGCCGTCGGCGCGCAAGCATGCGAATGGCCGGGTAGTCCCGTCCCATGGCCTCGTAGATCCGCGGGCCAGTCATGACCAGGGCACCGACGGTCGAGAGCAGGCCAAGGGCGATGAGCCCGCTGAGGATGCGCCCGCCCAGCTCGCCAAAGGCATGCATCGCCGCGACGGCGCCCACGCGTTCCTGCGCGCTGGCAATCTCCTCCGCGGGGGCAGCGCCGAGGAAGACCGCGTTCACGCCGAGATAGAGCAGCGTCACCATCAGTGTTCCCGCGACCAGTGCGATCGGCATATAGCGCTCCGGCTGACGGACCTCGCCGGCGATATAGGCCGCGGCATTCCAGCCAGTGTAGGCGTAGGACACATAGATGAGTCCCACCGCGAATGCAGGGGACAGCACGGCGTCGAGCGTTTGGGAATCTCCGCTGCCCATGAGCCGATCAGGATCCACCGCAGCGAGCCCGCCGATGATGAACAAGAGGATCAGCAGCGCCTTGCCGATGGTCAGCAGATCCTGGACTCGGCTGCCGGTCCCGAGGTGGATGGAGTGGATCACCGATGCCGCGACGACCAGCCCCAGCCCCCAGATGAGCGGCGAAATCGCCGCTGTGCCCAGCGCCAGATTGAGATACTCGCCGAAGGCGATGGCGCTCGCCGCGACCGGCGCGGCGAAGCCCACGACCAGCGAGACGAAGCCCGCGATAAACCCCAGCGCCGGATGGTAGATTCGCGACAAGAGCTGGTACTCGCCGCCATTGTGGGGCAGCGCGGCCACCAGCTCGGCATAGGCCAAGGAGCCAAAGGCCGCAGCGACGCCGCCGAGCAGCCAGGCGATCAAGACGGCCGGCTGCGAGCCAATGTCACGCAGCAGAAAACCGGTCGTCGTGAAGATGCCGGTGCCAATCATGGTCGCGACGACGAGCGACACGGCGGTGAGCAGGCCGAAGCGGCGCTCCTGGAAGGAGGAAGGCGACATAGGCAGCGAAGTCTCCTGTCAGCGGATGCTGCAGACTAGCAGAATCGCTCGTTGCCCATGGCGATCGGAGGTTCGAGTCGGCGTGTTCCGCAAGGGCGTCACGACGGCTCCTCGCCGCCCTGAACCTCGACCGACATCCGGTACCTTGGCCCGCCTGGCTAGGGGATTTCGGCGTCGATCATCCTTCGGGCCAGTCGTCTTCGGTGGACAGCGTAGCGCGGTCCACCAACCACGGCGCGGGATTCGGTGGACTTCGCGCTCGCTCGTCCACCGGTCCGACTGATGACCAAGGCCGGGATCTCGCTCATCAGAAGGCCCCAAGGTGGCTGCTGGTGTCTGGCAGCGCTTTCTCGGTCGACGCATGCCCAAGAAGGATTCACGGACGCGGCCACCGCCGACGAGGGTCACTCCCGACCCGCTGGACGCAAGGCCACAAAGAGACCTTCGACCTCCGCTCCGTACTCCATCCTCAGATAACCCTGCTCCAGCCTAGCGACCTCAAGACCGCAATCCGTGGCAAGGGCGCGCAAGGGCTCGGGATGATGGCTATAGCGACCGTTGTCGTTGAGCCTGTAAGGCGCGGCCTCCCCGAATTCCAGGGAGAACACGAAGAGACCATCCGGCGCAAGGCGGGAGGCGGCAGCGGCCATCACCTCACGGAGATCGCCGAAATAGATGAGCGAGTCGCAGGCCAGGATGAGGTCGAAGCTGCCCTCACAGGCTTGGAGCCAGGCGCTAATCTCAGCCTGCTCCAGCGCATCGTAGATGCCGCGCTCGCGTGCGAGGTCCAGCATGTGCGATGAGAGATCGATCCCGGTCAAATGCGCACAGCTGCCGCGAATCTCCGCCCCCGCAAGCCCGGATCCACACCCCAGCTCCAGCACCTCGAGCCCGGCGCGCTCCCCCATCAGCTCGGCGATCAGAGCGGCAAGCCGCTGGGGGGCCTGGTAGTCCAATTCCTCCAGCATGTTGGATTCGTAGAAAGAGGAGAAACGCTCGTAGAGCTGCTGGATGCAGTCGTTGTCGGCACGGGGTGGAGCCTGCTCATCACGCAAGGCGATGAGCAAATGACGCACCTCGGCATCGTATGGCCGCAGCGACAGACAGCGCTCATAAGCCGCCCGCGCCTGCTCGCGGCGGCCGAGGATATGGCTCAGCTCGCCCAGCGTGGCCCAGAGATTCGCATCTTCGGGATCGCGCTCGGCGGCGTGGAATTGACAGATGTACGCCGCCTCCAGCTTGTCCTGAGCGCGCAACTGCTTGGCGAGGCCGGCTGCATCGACCATCGGCGCCGGTGCGGGAGAGGTCTCCAGCAGACCGGCCTCGACCACCTGCATGATCAACTCTTCAGTCTGACGCCTTTGATCTTCCGGCAGCAAGGGCGCCACGATCGACGCAATCTCCTCGACACTGCGCCGCCCATCGCAAAGCTCGCAGATCAGCGAGGCGACCGGGTTGAGCCGATGGACGCGATCCGATAGAGAATCGTAGGCGAGCAGTCCCTCTTCACCAGGACAGGTGAAGAGGCTGCTCTTCAGACGAGGTATCAACATGAAAGGTCAGCTCGATAGGCTTGCCCGACAGCTGCGCGACAAGCCCTTGGAAGCAGAGCGGCAGGGCCGACTAACGCCCTCCTTTGCCACCGCCGCTACCACCGCTACCGCCACCTTTGCCCGCAGAGGAACCACCGCCACCGCCTTTACCCGTATAGGAACCACCACCGCCGCCGCCTTTACCCGCATAGGAACCACCACCGCCGCCTTTGCCGCCATAGTAGGGACCACCGCCGCCCTTTCCAGCCGGTGCGGCTCGAACCACCCCCTTTGCCGCGCCGGCCGCAAAAATACCCTTACCGATACCGAACGGCAGCGGCGGCTGCGCGGCGGCTTCAGTAGAGATCAACGGCAGGGCCGCAACGACCGCCGTTCCACCGAGCACGCGCTTGAGGAATTCGCGCCGGCTTGCGGGGACCTGCTCAAGGGCCGCATCCAACGCAGTCTTGGAATCGGATTTCGCCATCGCTCAACACTCCTTTCTCGTTCGGGCGTGAGCCGCCGCAGGTTGCTTCTCCCAGCGACCCAAGCCCCGCATAGGTCGGCAAATCCCAGGACACCGCCAGGCCGATGACAGTTCTCGTCTCGCGCGCAACGGGAATCGCAAGGCTCGCCTTCAGGGCGGAAGGCTCACTAACCGCAGGAGCCTCCCCTGCTAGGTGCGAAGAGGAACAGCGCCTAGCAGGGGCAAGTATGGCACAGGACAATGCATAGTAAGACAGCGTCCATCAACAACTTCCCCCCTTTCGCAAAGGGGGGCCAGGGGGGATTTAGGGCGGCATCGCTCGCATCGGGAAACAATTGATGGACACTTTCTAAGGAAGCCCCCATGCACTGTCGCCGATGACCAGAGCCATCAGGCTTCAGACGGCGGTGCCGCCAGCAATCGCAAGCGACCCTGAGGAGAGCGTGCAGCGCACGACCGGTAGGAGCGGCGCCCCCCCCCGCTAGCCCGCCCCGGGCGGGGGGGGGCCCCGGCCCCCGGGCGTTTACGTGGAAGGTTTAGGGGGTGGGCAAAAACCCCAGGGCCGGTTGGTTGTAAAACA
>NZ_JAAIJR010000116.1 GCF_010915725.1 Thiorhodococcus mannitoliphagus | reverse complement strand
ATGCTTCGCGCCTACTTCAAGGCCGGGCGCTGGAATTTACTGAAAACTATGGCAAATGCATCCTTCATACCCGCCTCCACATGACACGGAAAATTGGGAATGCGCCCCAGGCACGGTCGATATTCCAGCGTAGAGGCAAAGGATTCGCAGGTGCGTAGCGAGAACCTCTTACGGAGAGTCCCATTTCAGCAAGCGCAGTGTCGGAAACTGGCCGATGTCAGCGGGGATTATTCCGAGAAGCTGTTTGCAGACCTCTGGCTTTTCGGAGCACCACCCTGAGACGGGGGCGTCGCTCCCACGAAGTCTCACGAGGGAGTTCTCGAACAGCCTCTGAAGAAAAGCTCGCGGAATAACCTGGGCGACGACAGCGTCAAGCCCGACTGGGAAGACTGACAGCAATCTCGCGCTGGAAGACGCCGGCTAACGGCGCCACCGTCAAGCCCCGCCAAACCAATCTCCCCTGCACGCCCCCGCCCTCCTCCGTCAGGCAGCCGCAAACGCCGGCGACTGCGACCAGACGGTCGTCACAAAGCACCATGGGCGCGTAGGGACGCAGCCAGTCTGGGACAGCGGCTGCTTGAAAGTGATCCTTCAGCGGGCGCGCATGACCCTGGAGCCGGGTGCGGCAGCGGCAGCCGCGTTGGGCGAATCGCACCTCTAGCGGCGTCGGCGGCTGCCGCGCCAGGGTCGAGACCCCGGGCTCGGGGTGCCATTCCAGCCTGCCGAGGCCGCTGGGCAGCTCAAGCATCGTCGGCGTCTCGCCAAGCCGCCACTCGAGTCGAAGCGTCCTCGGCGGCGGCTCCGGCAGCGGTTCCATGCAGAAGAGATCATCGCGGTAGCGCCGAATCTGGCAGCCCTTCCAAGCGACGAGCGGGCGCGCATCTGGACGCGCTGGCGCGACCTCGTCAAGGATCCGCTCGAGATGCCGCGTGTCCGGCAAGACAAAGCCGTACAGCTCGAGCCAGGCGCGCACAGCGGCCTTCTGCAGGGCTCGATTCAATTGGGACAGCATCTCGATCGACAAGGTGCCCGGATGCCCGCCGAGCAGCTGCGGCAGAACGTCGTTGGCCAGACCCTCGACGAGCCAGGCGGCCTCGGCACAATGCCGTGCGCTGCGCGAGATCGTGGCGGAGGCCGCCGGCCAGCGGCGCTGCAGCATGGGAAGCACGCAGTGGCGCAGGAAATTGCGGTCCAGGTGCGTTTGGGCGTTGCTCGGATCCTCGATCCAGTCCAGATTCCGCTCGGCCGCGAAACGCGCAATCTCAGCGCGTGAGCAACCCAGTAGAGGCCGAATCAGGTGGCCGCGCCCCAGTCGCGCGGAGACCGGCATTGCGGAGAGGCCGCGCACACCGCTCCCGCGCATGAGCGCCAGCAGCAGGGTCTCCGCTTGGTCGTCTTGGTGATGGGCAGTCAGAATCAGCTCGCGACGACCGAGGAGCCGGCTGAAGGCGGCGTACCTGGCCTCGCGGGCGAGGGCCTCGAGGCTCTCGCCCGCGCTCGGCGTGATTTGGATGCGCTCGACCGCTAGCGGGACGGCGCGAGATCGGCAAAAGGCCGCGCAGTGCTCGGCCCAACGCTGGGACTGCGGATGGAGACCGTGATCGACGTGCAGGGCCTGGAGCTTTCCGGGCAGCGCATCACGGACATCAAGCAGCGACTCCAAGAGCGCCGCGGAATCCATCCCGCCGCTAAAGGCGACCCAGACGCAGGTGGCGTCGCCGTAGGACTCGAGCAGACTGAGCAGCTCGGTGGAGTCGAGTCCGGACATGGCGCTAGCCGCAACTTCTGTGTTCCGTCACTCCTTGAAGCGGCCGTAAGACATGAGGCGCTTATAACGCGCGGCGATAAGGGCTTCCATCTCAGCGCCGTCGAAGGCCTCGAGACGCGCAAGCAGTGCCTCCTTAATGTTCTTGGCCGCGGCATCTGGATCGCGATGGGCACCGCCGGGCGGCTCCTTAATCACCTGATCCACCAGCCCCTGGTCCAGCAGCTTCTCGGAGGTAATCGCCATGGCCTCCGCCGCCAGTTGGGCCTTGTCGGCGCTCTTCCAGAGGATGGATGCACAGCCCTCGGGCGAAATGACGGAGTAGGTGCCAAACTGCAGCATCCCCAGCCAATCGCCGACGCCGATGGCCAAGGCGCCACCCGAGCCGCCCTCGCCCACCACGGTGCACAGAATCGGCGTGCGCAGGCGCGACATTTCGCGCAGATTGCGCGCGATCGCCTCGCTCTGCCCTCGCTCCTCCGCGCCGACCCCTGGATAAGCACCAGGGGTATCGATGAAGGTGAGGATGGGCATGTGGAAACGCTCGGCCATCTCCATCAAACGCAGCGCCTTGCGGTAGCCCTCGGGACGCGGCATCCCGAAGTTGCGCAGGATCTTCTCCTTGGTGTCACGCCCCTTCTGATGGCCGATGACCATGACCGGGCGACCATCAATGCGGGCCAGGCCGCCGACGATGGCGGGGTCGTCCGCGAAGGCGCGATCGCCGTGGAGTTCGTGGAACTCGTCGAAGATGCGGCGAACATAATCGAGCAAGTAGGGCCGTTGCGGATGACGCGAGAGCTGAGAGATCTGCCAGGGCGTCAGCGAGGAGAAGATCGACTCGGTGAGCGCGCCGCACTTGTTCTGCAGGCGTTCGATCTCTTCTTGAATGTTGAGCTCGTTGTCATGCCCAACCAGGCGCAGCTCTTCAATCTTCGCCTCGAGCTCCGCGATCGGTTGTTCAAAATCGAGAAAATTCAGGTCCATAACCCTAACTACGTCGTTGGATGGCGGAGACAGCAAACACATGCTAGCGAGGCTTCGCCTCAGACCGACGAGTCATGCCATCGAGATCGCTATCGGAATCGGTATCGCTATCGTCGGTTCGATAACGATACCGACGGCCTTGGATGGTCGGACACTTGATCGAAATTTGACTCATCTGCAAGCATTTTGCACCCCCTAAGAAAGCGCCCATCAATTGTTTCCCGATACGAGCGATCCCGCCCGAAATCCCCCCTAACCCCCCTTTGCGAAAGGGGGGAAGGTGTTGATGGTCACTTTCTAAGGATTCTAGGCGGTGCCGAGCGAGTCATCCGCACATCGACCTATCCCCTGCACCGAATCGGCCGCACGGAGCACGGTCTTCATGCCACACACTCGCGCGCAAGCCGGGGACGCAGACGCCGTTCCAAGCGGACAAAGGCCCGCCAATCTAGCGCACCCAGCGCCGCGAGTACAGCCTGATGGAGCCCACGCTCAGCCCAGATCAAGCAGCCGGGCCAGTTGCGACCACCAGTCACCCAGCTGAGCGAGCGAGCGCTGCAGGCCGCTGCCGAGCTGTCCGCGGATCACCTCGACCTGCAGAAACTGCTGCGTGTCGATCCGCGCCAAGAGCGGGTCAGGTGACGGAGCCAACCAAACCAGCACGCCAACGACGACGAGCATACCAAGGCTACTCATCGGCGAGTTCAAGCTGAACGGCTTGAGGGCGGTACCGAAGGAGCGCTTGACCTTGGCATTGAAGAGGTCAACGCTGAAAAGCTCATCCAGGAGCAAGTGGGTCAGATAGCCGATACCCACAACGAATCCGGCTACCCAGGCCAGGTCCGGAGATTGGCCCCACGACCAATACACGAGATTCGTTGCTGCCAGAGCGCTGGCGGCGATGCCGAGCCACGAATGCCAGACGCCCCGGTGTACGGTGAAACGGGCGAAGATCTCGAAAAATCCGTAGCGCACGCAGAGATAGACGCCGACCCAGATACCCGCCAGCTCCAGGGGCAGAAAGCGCCCGGTCAAGGGCAGCGTCATGGCGAACGCCAGCCCGGCCCCAAGGACGCTGAAAAGCGCGTTGACCGGCTTTGAGGTGTCCGAATCGATATCGGGAAGCAGGCTCCCAATGACCCCCATGGCGAAGATCGGGACGGTCTGGCCGCTCTGAATCAGGCCGGCCATGTGTAGCGAGAGCGTCGTTGCGGCACTCGCGACAATGCCGCCGTTAAGGTGCGTTTGGAAATTGGCCATGTCGGGCTCTAGATCGATCGAATCGGACACCGCACAGTCCAATGGGGCGCGTGCGTTTAGGGCTATCTTAGCAGCAAATGCGACGCACTCTCGCCCAATAGCTGCAACTCAGTCTCCGCGCTGCCCATATCGCCTCGAAATCGGCGGATAATAGGACAAGTTCCAACCAGGAGGTTCCAGCACCATGGCCCGCTCACTTCTGACCCTCGCGCTCGTCCAACAGTCCGATCAAGGCAGCACAGCCGCGAATCTGGACGACTGCGAGGCCGCGATCCGCGCCGCCTCCATCCGTGGCTGCTCCCTGGTGCTGCTGCAGGAGCTGCACAACGGCCCCTACTTCTGCCAGACCGAGGACCCAGACCTCTTCGACCTGGCCGAACCGATTCCAGGTCCGACGACCGAACGACTCAGCGCTCTGGCACGCGAACTCGAGATGGTGATCGTCGGCTCGCTCTTCGAGCGGCGCGCACCCGGGCTCTATCACAATACCGCAGTGGTCTTGGATACCGACGGCTCGCTCGCCGGGATCTACCGCAAAATGCATATTCCAGACGACCCCGGTTACTATGAGAAATTCTATTTCACGCCGGGTGACTTGGGCTTCAACCCGGTGGATACGGCGGCGGGACGACTCGGCATCCTGGTCTGCTGGGATCAGTGGTTTCCGGAAGCCGCTCGCGCCATGGCCCTGGCCGGCGCCCAAATCCTACTCTATCCCACGGCGATCGGCTGGGACCCCAACGACGCCGCCGACGAGCAGCAGCGCCAGCTCGATGCCTGGGTCACCATCCAGCGCGCCCATGCCGTGGCCAACGGCCTGCCGGTGGCCGCCTGCAATCGCGTCGGCTATGAGACGGACCCGAGCGGCGTCACCTCGGGAGCGCGCTTTTGGGGCAGCTCCTTTGTGTGTGGCCCCCAGGGCGAGATTCTCGCCCAAGCCGACGACCAGACACCCAAGCTCCTGGTCACCGACGTGGATCTCAACCGAACCGAGCAGGTGAGGCGCGTCTGGCCCTTCCTGCGCGACCGCCGCATCGACGCCTACGACGACCTGAGCCTGCGCTACCGCGATTGAGCCGCGATCTCGCGAGAAGATCCCAGAGGACGCGGATTGAGAAGGCAGACCCAAGCCCTTAGGATTCGAGGGCAAAATAAAGGAATCGGCAAAGACATGGCTCTGGCCTGCCGCGCGACGGCGCGCGCCGGAGATTTCCCAAGCATTCTCGAAGTCCCGGAGGACACCATGAGCACCAGCAAGACCGCGTCCGACGACGCCAAGCTCCAGATGCGCTCCATCATCCAGCGGGTCGCCACTGGCCCGGAGCTGTCGAAGGACATCTCGCAGGAGGAAGCGCGCGCCGCCATGAGCGCTATCCTCGACAACAAAGTGGATCCGGTCCAGGCCGGTGTCTTTCTGATCGCCTTGCGCATGAAGCGCGAAACGGACGACGAGGTCTTGGGCATCCTGGACGCCATCCTGGAGGCGACGGGCAGCGTGGTCGCGAACGTCGATGACGTCGTCGATATCGCCGACCCCTATGACGGCTACAACCGCTGCCTGCCGGCCGCCCCCTTTCTGATGCCATTGCTCGCCGAACTCGGGGTCCCGGCGATCAGCCACGGCGCACATTCGGTCGGACCCAAGTTCGGCGTCACCCACCGCCACGTGCTCGAAGCCGCCGGCGTGCCCGTCGACCTGAGCCCGATCGAAGCCGCCGAGCGACTGTCCGATCCAGCCATCGGCTGGTCCTATATCGATCAGCGCGCCTTCTGCGCACCCTTGCACAACCTGGTGGACCTGCGCACCACCATCGTCAAGCGTCAGGCGATCACTACGGCAGAGGTTCTGGCCCGCCCCATCCACGGCCGCAAGCACACTCACCTGGTCACCGGCTATGTGCACAAGCCCTACCCGCGCATCTATGCGCTGCTCGCGCGTCATGCCGGATTCGACTCGGCCCTGCTGATCCGCGGCACCGAGGGCGGCGTCATCCCCTCGCTGCGTCAGAAGGGCACCTGCTTCAACTACCAGCAGCGCGGCGAAGAGCAATCCTTCGAGATCGATCCCACCGAGCTGGGCATCGAGCAAGCGGTGCGCTCCGTCCCACTGCCCGAAGATCTGCCGCAGACCAATCGCCCCGGCGACGAGATCGCGGTAACGCTAGACGTTGCCGCCACCGCGCGCGCCGCCGCGCAAGCGGGCAAGCAGGCACTGGAGGGCGTCAAGGGTCCAACCTACGACAGCCTGGTCTTTACCGGCGCGCTCATCCTCTGGCACCTGGGCCGCGCGGCATCACAGGCCGACGCCGCCAACCAGGTGCGCGAGGTGCTGGATTCCGGCCGTGCGGCGCAGAGGCTGGGCTGATGACAGACGCAAGCTTTGTCGCCGTCGCGGCGACGGACGCGGTCCCCGAGGGCAAGTTCCTCAAGGTCACGGTGGATGAGCGGCCCTTCATCATTGCCCAGGTCAACGGCAGCTTCTATGCCGTCGAGGACAATTGCAGCCACGAAGACTATCCGCTGTCCTTCGGCTGTTTGGATGGCGACCGCATCAAGTGCTCACTGCACGGCAGCCGCTTCAGCCTCCTAACAGGCGCTCCGCTGGATGAGCCCGCCGACGCGCCCATCCGCACCTATGCGGTCAAGGTCGCCGACGGCCAGGTCTGGATGGACCCGACAGGTCCAACCAACTGATGCGTCCGTTCAACTGAAGGACGCGCCGGCCCTCCTCCGGGGCGCCGGCGCCACCTCAACCACGCGGGCTATAGTGGCGCTTCAGCCAGGCCGTCAGGCCCTCCAAACCGGGAAAGAAGACGCGCTCCGTCACATTGGACTGATCGAGCTTGTCGCGGATCTCCCACTTCAGCTCGGCCGGAATGATGATCCGGCGCCAGATCTCGGGGTAGTTCGCCAGCCAACGATCGAGCGACAGCGTCGGATCAGAACTCATGGAGAAGAAGGCGAACTGATTGACGATGCGGTCGTCGATCGAGGGCGGCTCGAAGAAGAGCGTGAAGGGCTGATCCCAGAGCTGCTCCAGCTCGGGCAGCGTCTTGATGCTCTCGGAGAGCATCTCGACGGTGAAGACATTGGCCCCCTCCAGTTCCAACCGGGAGCGCAGCAGATCCGGAACCAAGCGGTGGGCTTCGATATAGTTCACGCCCCAGATGGCCGCGTCCCGATCGAACTTGTCGATATGCGCCGTCGCAAAGTGCAATGCAGCGAATGGCGAGTAGGTCCAGTCGAGCAGCCGGGTGGGCAAACCATAGTGCTGAGCGACCGACAGCCAATGCCAGACGGAGTCGCGCTCGACGACACGACGATGGGCGTATTTGCGGAAATTTCGCAGCAGGTGCCGCTCGAGCTGGGCATAGTTTCCGCCCAAGCGGATCAAGGTAGTTTCGAGCGGATAGCAGACATCGGAAAGTCCGCGGAAGGCATAGCGCGAGCGGTAACGGCCGATCTCCGGAACCCAGCTGTCCGCGAAGAGCGCATCCAGCAGCTCGGCCCAGGATGAGATCCGAATTGCCGCGTTGGGGTGATCGACGCCGTCGGCGGGCACGCCTTCAGGATTCATGCGACGTGTCACGCCCGGCCACGCATAGCACGCCATCCCTTTGCACCGGCCTGAACAGCAGATGCTCCCGGATACTCAGTGCATCGGCCACGGAGCGCGCGACGCTCTGACCCAGCCAGTTGGGCTGATGTGCATCCGAGCTGATGACGAAGCGGAAGCGGTTGCGATGGGGACCGTAGAATGCCCGCCAATCGCAGCGCCAAACATAACGGTTGTTGATCTCCACATGGCATTCTGGCGGCACCCGCCAGAGGTTTGTGTCCAAGGCATTGGGGTGCGCCACGATCACCGGACGCCCGCTCGCCAGTAAGCGCTCCAAGGCAGCATAGTCGGCGTCACGGTCGTAGCAGTGAAAGATCCAGTAATCGCAGCTTTGCTCAAGCGCGGCATCCACCCAATCGTGGCCATTCACCTCGGTACCGAGACGCAGACCGGCGCCGCGGACGGCGGCGGCATAGTCATCGAAGCAGTGTTGGACATGCTCGAAGTGATCGCTGATCCCGATAGTCGCGGCGTGACCAACGGCGACGATCAGCTCGATGGTCTGCTCGGGCACGATGGCGCTGTCGTCGTGGGACCAAGTGGAATGGACATGCAGGTCTTGAGGAAGCATCGCAGTCTCCGGTGGGCCTATGGCAGCGAGGGACATCCAAGCCCAGCCGAAGCGCGTCAGGAGCGACTGGGAGCCCCATCCTAGAGCGCGTCAGTGTCCATCGATGTCCGTCGGCCGAGGCCGGGGGCCGCGCTCGCAGCGAATGCAGCGCCTAAATGCGCCGCGATGCCTGGGGGCGATCATCGTCCAATTCACCGTCGATCTTGAAGCTCGGCCCATCATCGACGACATGGTGCTCATGGCTGCCCAGGGTCGGAGCCCGCCGTTTCGGCCGACGCGGCTCCGAGCCGCGCCGAGCGCCATCGCTAGGCCTGCGCGCGGGTGCCACACGCGCCCCCGGTGCCACGGGCGCAAGACGCGGCAGTGCCGCGCGGGGCGTCCGCTGCTCATCGACGCTCGCCTGTGACAGATCACGCAGCAAGGTGGTCGCCTCATCCAGGTGAATGTCCTCGACCTCCGGCCGCGTGCCGCGCGCCTGCATGGCCGCGAAGATCTGCTCCTCGATGTCGACGACGGAATAATGGGCGCTCTCGCGAAAGCGCACAAAAGGCAGGCCAGCCGCCGCGCAGATACGATCCAGTGCGTCCTTCGGAGCCAGCTTGCGCAGCCGCGAGCGTGGCGCCAAATTGACCGCGCACAGGATGGCGGTCGTTTCCTTGCTGCAAATCAGGAAGTCGAAGCGGCGGTCTCCAACGCGGCTGAGGGCAAGCGCTTGCTCACGCTGCGAAAGGCGTGCGCGCAGCCCGATCACGTCAATCGCATGAACCTTGCCGTAGATCTCGTACTGCTTGCCCACGGCACGCTCCAGCACGCCCTTGAAGGCACGCTGCGGCGCCGTGAACAGCGCTTCGTCGAGCACATAGGGAAGCTGCAAACGGCGCTTGATGCCCCGCTGCAGGCTCAGTACAAAGGCCGCCAGAACGATAACGCCCAATGTCAGTAGGAAATAAAAGTGTCCCATTGCCGCAACCTCCTCGCCCGATGGGCAACTGCGCGTCGATTGGCCTCAAGTCCGCTCGCGAGCATGGATCGACATGACCCTAGCGGCGGCATCACGGCTGCCCCAGAAACGGCGACACCCGACAGGCGCCAGCCACCCGACTCAGAGCCCCTCACCTGCCGGACGGCACGCGATTCTTGTGATACCAAGCCTTATCCAAGGACCAGACGACGGAGCGAATATCCGGCTGCGAGACCATCACTTGGATGGCGCGCATCTCGATCTCTCTGAAATGCTGCTCCGCTGCCCGCATTTCAGGAGAGTCCTTGGGCTTTCCCGCCGCCTTCGGGTCGACCTTGGCCAAGAAGGGCTCGAGCGGGACCTCAGAGGCATGCGGACTGGTCAGCGTCACAACTCCATTGAGAAACAGCAGCACGCGAAACTGATAAGGATAGCTCGCGAGCACCGGATCTTTCTCGAGCAGCTCGTTCAGCTGCCAGACACGGGGCCGCAGCTCATTCTGACTGACCGAGAGGGAGATGATCAGCAGCACCAAGAGGATGGCGGATATGATGATTGAGTTTCGCGTTAGGCGATCCATGGGACTCGTTACCTCGTGAGGAAAGCTGGGCTGCCGGCATGGCGATCGGATCGCTCGCCCACAAGGCGTGCCCCCCCGCAACCGGCGCAGCCGCACATGATCCTCGGGGCGCTCTCGCGACGCAAGTGTGCCAGCCAGCCGCGCCGACCAGGGTGCTTCTCGGAATTCAATTCGCCTAAGGCCCTAGGCCACAACGATCGTTTAGAATGAGGGTCGAGCAGCGGCTCTCGGCCCTGACCGGAATCCGCTCCGCGCCTTGCGCAAGCGACAGATCTATTCAACCCCTGCCCTGACCTCCGGCATCGACTCAGGAGTTGGCGAAGATGGAAGCCACATCGCGCATCCCCTTGCTGAAGAAGATGCGACTGGAGTCTCTTCGTCTGCGTCCTTACGGCAACAGCCTGCTGACACCGGCTGTGGCGACCTGGCTCGGCTTCGCTTGGGTGGTCATCTTTCTGATGGCGAGCGTCGAGGGCATCGTCTGGGGCTTGGTGGGCGCCACCATGGTCCCGCGAGACGCGCTCTGGCTGGCCCCTTTCACGGGGCTCCTGCTGTTCTGCTTGATGTTCGGCATCATCTGGATCGTCGATGCCTCCCTCATCCTCTCCGAGCGCCCCCAGCTGCGCGCGCGCCGCTGGACCTCTTCCGCCGAAGGTCATGGCATTGGCGCCCTGTTGCGCTGGGCAACAGGCATCCTGGTGCGGCTGCTCATCGTCGCCATCTCGCTCTATGTCACCGCACCTTTCATCGCCAAGCTGATCCGCGCGGACGACATCGCCGCCTACCACCAGCGCCAAGTCGAGCAGTACTACGCCCAGCGCGAAGCGCGCCTTCAGGGCCTGATCGACGAGCGCACGGCGCAGATGCGTCAAGCCTACCGCGAGCGCCTAGCGCCTGTGGAACAAGCGATCGAGCGACTCAATCAGTCCCTGGAGCTAGAGCGCCGCAGGCGCGCGGAGATCGAATCCGAGTACGCACCGCAGATCGAAATCCTTCGCAAGGACCTGGTGGCGGCGCAGGCACGCGTCAGCGACGAGATCTTCGGGCGCAATGGCCGCCCCGAGGGACGAGGTCCAGAGGCACGCAAGTGGGAGGGCAACGTCGACCGCATGGCGAGCGAACTCGCGGACAAAGAGGCAGCGCTCGCCGAGCGGGTCACTGAGATCAACAACCGTATCCGGACGCTGGAGCAATCGCTGCGCACCCAAGCCACGACCCTTCAGGAGCTCGGAAAGGCCCATCAGGAGCGCCTGGACAAGGTCGCCCGCGAGATCGAAACCACGCAGGTCGCCCCCAATGCGCCCAAGCTGAGCTTCGCGGCACGCTCCAAGGCGCTGCATGCGCTACGCGAGAGTCCTGAGGAAGCCGGCGTTCCCCACTTCGAGACCGTCGAGGGCTTCGCTCAGGCGGCGCTCGGCGTGCTCTTCTTCTCGCTGATCGCCCTCAAGCTGTTCGAGCCGCCCGCAGTGCGCGCCTACTTCAGCGAGACGATCCAGATGCAGTATCGCAAGTACCTGGCAGGCGGCCTGGGCGACATCCCAGGCTTCGAGCTGCCGGAAAACCCGAACCAGCGCTGCAATCCGGTCGAGTTCGCGCGACTCTGGCACGCCTATGAAAAAGATCCGGCCGCCTTCTTCGCCGACCGCAAGACGCTGGTCGAGGTGCGCGCGCCGCTCACGCACTTCCTCGCCGAGCAGGCGCTGGGGCACGACCGTCTCGCCCACCGACGCGCCCATCTCGAGCAAGAGATGCGCTTCGCCCACCACCGCCGCGAGCATGAACTCATCGCCTACGACCGCGAGCTGAATCTGCGCACCGCTCAACTGCAGGCACAGCTCGCGAACGAGACCAAGGCACTCAAGAATCACCGTCGCATCGAGCTTGCCGTTGAGCTGCAGCAAGCCCGCGAGGACTGGCGGCAGCGCCGGGAGCAGGAGGAAGAAGCGCTACACCAGCTCAGGGCTGGCTTCGAGGCCGAGCAGGCGCGTGCCGAGGAGACGCTGCGTCAGCGCGAAGAGAAGATCCGCCGCACTCAAGCAGAGAGTCTCGCCAGGGTCCGGCAGGTCGAGGTCGCGAAGCAGCTCGCGCATCAGCAAAAGCTCACGGAACTCGAACTCAAACGTCGCCGCGAGAGCCGCAAGCTGCGCCTGGCTGGCGCGCGCGAAGAACTCTCGCGGTTGCGCGGCCTGGAAGGCAAGCAGCGCTCGGAGCGTCAAACCCTGCGCGAGACCGGCCGCAAGCTGCAGGAGAGCATGGATAGCCTGCTGGCGCGCACGCATGCCCTGGAGGCCGATTTGGTCGCGCAGCAGGCCGAGGCGGAGCGCCTCAATCAGCTGCTCAGGGATCACGCGGCAGCCTCAGACGCCAATGACGGGCAGCGCAAGACCGGCTTTTGGCCGCGCGCAGAAAAGCTCGCGGACAACAGGATGGCGCGCGACATCGCCAAAGACCTCAAGGCCATCGAGAAGAGCGAGCGCACGGACGAAGAACAGCTGTCAAAGCTCCGCGAGGAGCTTCACGCGCTGCAACTGCGTAAGGACATCAACGAAAGCGACTTGGCCGATTGCGAAGGCCGCATCACCTCCACCGCCATCCGCATCCAGCTCTACGAGGACAGCCTGGCAGCCCTCATCTCAACGGACGAGGACGAGATCATCCGAGCACCCCAGCCAGTTGCCCAGACGCTCGAAGATCAATGAGACGTCGCAGATCAAGACAACGCCCAGCCGGCCTCGCCAGAGCGAACCCTCCAAGAGATTGACAGGGCAACCCCTGTCGGCAGTCGATACCCCTGGACTACGCGCCTCGCCCCCGGCATGAGGCGATTTCCGTCACAGCATTTCTGTCACAGCTCAGGCCCGCTGATTTGTATCGAGACCCGCCTCCCGTGTCGCACCGCCGGTGCCCCTTAGAAATCAAACCTCGATGCAAAGCCATCTGGTATGAGATTTCCCGGAAATCGCCTGATGAATCCCGAAGCACCGCTGAGCAGACCATCGGCATGGTTGAGCAGATCACCGGCATAGCTGGACGGCTTGCGCGCTTGGGCTTGAAGCACCGCGGAGCAGGCCGCCGGCGTGGCTGGACGACTTGCGTGCGTGGGCTTGGAACTACCCTTCTTCGGACTGCGCGCCTCGTCGCTGAACCACCACGCCAGCTCGCTGCCACAACCATCGCCTGCCGGAACCGGCGACTGCGGGCTGCACTGCGGGCTATCGGGGGGACAGGTGAGTCGGACATGGAAATGGGCGGCGTGCCCCTGCCAAGGACGAATCTTGCGCAGCCAGAGACGGTCGCCCTGCGCGGTCTGACAGAGGTCGCGCTTGATGGCCGGATTGACGAAAATGCGATCGACCCGCGGATGGCGCGCTGCGGTCTCGATCAGGGTACGCTGTGCCGTACCCCAATGACCGCTCACCGAGCGGCCACCGGGCGCGACCATGGTCTGCGGATCCGATCGGTGATCCATCAATCGGCTCGCCTCAGCTGGCGAAGAGACCAGGGTCATCCAGATATCGACGTCCAAGCCGTTCTGATGACTGCGGTGTGACGACGACATGCGCCCGCCCCGCGGCTGACTGAGATCCCCGATCATGACCAAGCCGCCACTGCTGCGCTGCTGCGCCCAACCGAGATCCTGGATGAAGCTCAAGAGGTCCGGGTGGCCGTAGTAGCGATTGCGGTAGCGCCGCACGCTGACATAGCCGGGACCGGTCTTCGACAGGGTCTCGGCACCGCCGATACAGCCATTGGCAGGTCCGCCGATGACCTCAGTCAGACCCTTCGACGGCGAACTGATGTTGGACCAGGGTGTGGCGAGCGCGGCAGAAGCGCCAGCGAGGAGGCCAACCAAGAGCGCGGCTGGCGCAGGTGCGAAGAGGCGTCGGCCAGAGCGCAATTCGAGCTTGAGCATCCCGATCTTCCTAGGTCCAGTGATGGAGCAATCAGGCCGGCGGCCATCCATAGGGACTGAGCACCTCATGGATCCGCACGACCTCGTTTCGTGATCAGGGGGGGGTGACGCCGCCGCGACCGGATTCAAGCCCGAGCGTAGCGCCATGCCCGATCACATCGGAAAGCCACCGCCGGGGGGCATTCCGCCCGGCGGAAATCCACCCCCTGGCGGCATGAGGCCCGGCGGCAAACGGCCCTGCATGGACCGCATCATCTTCGCCATATTGCCGCCCTTCATCTTCTTGAGCATCTTCTGCATCTGCATGAACTGCTTCAGCAGCCGGTTGACGTCCTGGACCTGTGTTCCCGAGCCGGCAGCGATGCGGCGCTTGCGTGAGCCCTTGATGACGGCCGGGAATCGGCGCTCCTGCAGGGTCATGGAATTGATAATGGCGACCAGCTTGCCAAGCTCCTTGTCGTTGGCCTTCTCCTTGACGTGGTCCGGCACCTGGCTCATACCGGGCAGCTTGTCCATCATGCTCATGATGCCGCCCATCTGATTCATCTGATCCAGCTGCTCCTTGAAATCGACCAGATCGAAGTCCTTGCCCTTCTTGATCTTCTTGACCAGCTTCTCGGCCTTGTCGCGGTCAACCTTGTCCTGGACCTGCTCGACCAGAGAGACGACATCGCCCATTCCAAGGATGCGCGAGGCGATGCGGTCGGGATGGAAAGGCTCGAGCGCCGAGGTCTTCTCACCCGTACCCAGGAACTTGATGGGCTTGCCAGTGATCTGTCGAATCGACAAGGCGGCACCACCACGCGCGTCGCCGTCCGTCTTTGTCAGGATAACGCCAGTGAGCGGTAAGGCCTCGTCGAACGCCTTGGCCGTGTTGGCGGCATCCTGACCGGTCATGGCATCGACCACGAAGAGGGTCTCGATCGGCTTCAAGGCGGCATGCACCGCCTTGATCTCATCCATCATGGCCTCGTCGACGTGCAGGCGGCCCGCGGTGTCGACGATGAGCACGTCCTTGAAGCGTCGGCGGGCGCTGTCGAGGGCGCGCTTGGCGATGTCGATCGGGTCCTCGTCACCCGAGCTTGGGCAGAACTCCGCCCCCACCTCGCCGGCCACGGTCTTGAGCTGCTCGATGGCTGCGGGACGGTAAACGTCGCAGCTCACCACCATGACAGACTTCTTCTGCTTCTCCTGCAGCCAGCCGGCAAGCTTGGCCACGCTCGTCGTCTTACCTGAGCCCTGCAGGCCCGCCATGAGCACCACGGCAGGCGGTTGCGCGGTCAGATCGAGCTGCTCGTTGGCCTCGCCCATGATCTTGACCAGCTCATCGTTGACCAGCTTGATCAGCACCTGGCCCGGCGTGAGGCTCTTGGTTACCTCTTCGCCAAGCGCCTTTTCTCGCACCTCTTCGACGAACTGACGCACGACCGGCAGCGCGACATCGGCCTCGAGGAGCGCCATGCGCACCTCGCGCATGGTGTCTTTAATATTCTCTTCGGTCAGCCGGCCCTGACCCCGTAGATTGGTCAAAACCCTGTCGAAGCGGTCTTGGAGATTCTCGAACATGATCAGACCTCGAGCGGGCGCCGGAGCTGGCCCGGTTGATTTCAAGATAAGGCGATTGCCTAAGACGATTGCTATCAATCGACTGAAGACTGATGACCGTCGGTTTACGGCGCGAGTTATGAGTATAATGCAGGGTCAATGTCTGACGATATGGCCATACTAGGGAAGCAAAATCGACGGTCCGCCCCAGGCGAATCGGGCGGCTCCGCCGGTCCGACGCATCGAGCCCGAGGATGCCCCGAGACCAAGCGCGCTGCCGAGACCGGCGCGCTACCGCAAGCCCCTAGGCAATACCTAACACCACCCTCTAACCGAGCAGCATGAAGTCACCCCTATGACTCATACCCTCCTTGCCTACCTCGCCACCCTCTGCTATCTCACGGCAGCCGCCTTCATCGGCATGCGCCTCTTTCGGAAGGAGGGATGGATTCCACCGCGCAGCATAGCGCTCGCAATTGGCTTCGTCGGACTCGCCCTGCATTCCTGGCTGCTATGGCACAGCATCTTCAGCAGCGCGGGGATCAATCTGGGCTTCTATCACGCCCTGGCCCTAACCTCATGGACCATCATTGCGCTGCTGCTCGTCTCCAGCCTCAACAAGCCGGTCGACAACCTCGGGCTGATTCTGCTTCCAGCCGCTGCCTTGAGCCTGATCTTGGAGACTCATTTCGCGGACGTCGGCTTCCTGCGCGCCTCCGCGAGCTGGACGCTCAAGATCCACGTGTTGCTGTCCATGCTCGCCTACAGCCTGCTAACCCTGGCCGCAGTTCAGGCGATCCTCCTGGCCGTCCAAGACCATCACCTGCGCCACCGCCACCCTGGCGGCTTCGTGCGCACCCTACCGCCGCTGCAGACCATGGAAAGCCTGCTGTTCGAGATGATCTCCGCTGGTTTCGTGCTGCTGACGCTTGCCCTGCTGAGCGGCTTCGCCTTCCTCGAAAACATGTTCGCTCAGCATCTGGTGCACAAGACGGTGCTCTCCGTCCTGGCCTGGCTCGTCTTCGGCGGCCTACTCATCGGACGCTTCCGCAAGGGCTGGCGTGGTCGCACGGCCATCGTCTGGACACTCGGTGGCTTCGTCATGCTCATCCTCGCCTACTTCGGCAGTAAGGCCGTGCTCCAGTTCGTTCTGGAGCGCTCCGCCTGAGACCACCCAGCCGGCAGCCCGACTCTTAAGGGTTAAGCAACCGCGCCCAAGCTTGCCTAGCCCCTTTCCGGACGAGCCCAAGGGCATGTCAACGCCCGACACCGACATGCCCAGCAATCACGGCGAAACCGTTCTTCCGCAGATTGACACGCCGTCGCAGGACTTACCCTCGATTCTGGACATTTCCCAGCGTTTGACTCAAACTGCACGCCAATACTGGTTGGCGAGGCAGC
>NZ_JAAIJR010000115.1 GCF_010915725.1 Thiorhodococcus mannitoliphagus | reverse complement strand
CGCCGACCGCCTGTGGACGAGAACGACACTCGATCCAGAGGAGGAGAAATTACGCATTCCGGCCTAGGTGGGGTTTAGCTTGCTTGCCTGAGTTCTTCGCGAACTACGCGACGCAGTGTGCTCTCCAGGTCAGTGCCCTGATTGCGCTGGATATGCCCCCGCAGTGCTTCGTTGATGAGTGTCTGGTAGTTGCCTCCACCAGCAACCTGATCGCGAAACCACTGGATGATTTCCGGGTCGAGCCGAATCGTGATCCGCTCCTTGCCGCTCTTGACGACCGGACCACTTTCAGCGCGGGAAAAATCGTACTCGTCTCGCATGATGATCACCTTTGTACATACACTCGGCGCTCCGACGGAGTTGCTGCGCGTGCAGAAATGATGCGAATCAGGCCATCGCAAGGCTGACTGTACACGACGACCAGCAGACGACGATGGACGTCTTCACCCACAAGCACATAGCGATGCTCGGTGGGGTGGTCGGGATCGAGCATGACCTTGCTGAGCGAGTCATAGAAACACTCCACCGCGTCGGCAAAGTCCACGCCGTGCTTGCGGCGATTCGCCTGCCGCTTGCTTTCATCCCACTCGAACTCGATGTCGTCCATTGCCATTCATTTGATTGTATGTACAAACGACCGACTTTACGAGTACCTTAGCAACGACACTGAGCATGAATCACGGTCCTCGGCGAAAGAGATCTGCCTGCTGCCGGTCCCCATCCGGCTTCCTATGCCCTGCCCACGGGTAGCAGCAATCAGAACTGAGCCAATGCTGCGCGGAGGGCAGCAAGCGAACGTGTAGGCGGATTGAGTCTACTCAGGCCTCCCGAAGGCACTGACGGCTCTACGGAGGAAAGCCGGCACCAGGCGACGTGGGTCGAACGACAGGAATCCGCGTTTTGCGGTAACCGGGAAGCGAGAGAGCAGTGGCGGCTTCTTGGCCACGCGGGAAGAAGAATGCTGATGTGCACGATCATCATTCGGTGCGTCGGACGAGAGAGGCTTGGCGAGCGACAACCAGGTCATGAAACTGGGTGATCACGTCTTTGAACAGGGTGCGCGGCAGGAGGCCATAGGCGACGGTCGTTGCATCGCCCGAGACCGTGGGGCGCAGATCCGGCCCCGGCCAGACGAAACGATTGGCCTCGGTCAGCACGATCCACGAGCGGTCATCGTCTAATCCCAGACGACGTTTGGTGGCGTGCGGGATCTCGACCGCCAGCGACGGATCGGACGGTGGCGTGTGCGTGACGGGCAAGACGGTGACCACCGGATCGCCGTGATCGTCCGTGGTGACCAGGATGACAGCACGGGGTCGGTCTTTGCGGCCTTCTTCGTGACCGCGCTGCTGTTCCGCTCGCCACAAATAGGCGTAGCGGATGACCAAGCTAGGAACGGGTGTCGGGAGCGGCATCCTTATCAGCGGCACTCATCGTCAAAGGCAGCCGCTTCGGGTGGCGGCTCGGTCTGGCGAATCGCCTCGAGGTCTGCGGCGGTGAAGTCGTCGAGGCCCAGGACCTCGCGATCACGCCGCTTCAGGCGGTGATACTCCTCGGCGGAGAGCACGACGAGGCGCTCACGGCCATTGCGGGTGATGGCGAGCGGCTCCTTGAGGGCCTCGTCTTGATAGCGTCCGAAATGGCGCTGGAAGTCGGCAGAGGTGATCGAGAGCATGGGCCGCGTCCTAAGAATTTGTGCTTTACGTATAATACAGACATAGACAGATAGTCTGGATCCGACTACAGCCGACGCCTGGGGACTGCAAAACGCGGAGAGCAGGCAGATGGCCCTTGACGTTGACCGGCAAGAAAGGCTCGGAGAGCGGACGCTCAATGAGGTGGCTCAGTGAGCACGAACAGGGCTCCTGCCTGCAGGTTGATGGAGAGGATTGGAAAGTCGACCTCGAGTCAGGTCGTGGGGCAGGCGGGGTCCGAGAAATCGACCGAGGGAAGCTTCAGCTTCCGTCCAGCGCCAACGACATCGGCGTCCAGTTCCGCGGTTTCCTCGGCTCTTGTCTTGCGGGCTTGTTTGGCCATGGCTAGTCCCTGAGATCCACGAAGAGATTCTTGCCGCAAGCGCGGGCATATTTGCGCAAGGTGGCAACTGACGGCGAGTGCTTGCCCGTCGCCAGCGCCCGCTCCAAGCGCGCGACCGCAGGCGCATGGGTTCCCATGCGCTCGGCGACCTGAGCCTGGGAAAGCCCCGCCTCGTGACGCGCCTTCAGTAACAGGTCGAGCAGGGCGAATTCCTCCCGCTCCAGGCGCTCGACCTCGGCTTGCACACCGGGACGCTGCATCAGCGTCTCGATCAGTTTATCGTGGGTCTGCATGGTGGATCTCCTTCATCCGCGCTTCGGCGAGACGCCGTTCGCGCACGGGTGTCTTGTTGGTCTTCTTCACAAAGCAGTGCAGCATCACGATTCGCTGTCCGACCTGCGTGCAGAAGAAGACACGCCCGATCCCATCGCCGCCTTTCAGACGTAGCTCGAACAAACCGTTACCGAATGCCTTGGTATGTGGCTCGCCCAGATTCGGACCAAAATCCAGCATGCGCCGAGTCAGGACGATATAGCGTGCAGCCAAGGTGTCGGGCAGCGCCGTGATCGCCGTCTGGACGGCCTCGCTGTAGTAGATGATGCTGTAGCTCACGCCGATAATGATAACAAATATGTTAGTGCTTTGCGCCGTAAAGGGTTTGCTGATCTCGATCTAGGGGAAGGCCACCTCCAACAGCCTGAGCCCGTCATGAGCCAGCGTCGGATAGCCGTCCTGGCTCTTCCACTTCTTGCGGCGAGGTTCCAGGGACAGGCTATGGAGTTCGAGACACGAGCCAACGTCCGCTATCTCGGCGACTGAGGACTCCAGCCGACGAAGCTTCCGTGTGCGGAATTGGGACATTGCGAGCTTAAGGGAAGCCTCAAACCGACCGAGGCCGGGGGATTGGCGACGGCGAAAGGGTCCGGCACGATCAGTGCGGATCAATCTGAGAATGTGTTGTGAAATAGAGTGAGCGACAACAGTGTCGCGCCGCCCAGTCATCGACCGCGATAGGCCGTCAGGACATCTTCCAGCGAGTCGAAGAGGACGTCCCGGCCCAGCAAGCGACCCAAAGCGGTCTGGCTTCCGTTTCCGACATCCTCCATCACCTGGGCGACGACGAACCGGATCCCCCGTTCCTTCAGCATGGCGTCGAGCGCGCGCAGGGTTTCTGCGGCCGAGAAGTCGACGTCGTCGATCGCTGAGGCATCTAGGCAGAACCAGCGCAGCGGCGGATCGGCGCCCTTCACCAGCGCCCTGACCTCCTCGGAGAGCTGACGGGCGTTAGCGTAGTAGGCGCTATGGGTGAAGCGGTAGATCAAGAGTCCCGGAGCCGCCTGGGCGCCGGTGGCGACGGGCTGGGCGTGCAAGGCGCCGGACCCAGTCGGGACGAGCACGGCGTTGCGCGGCCGATAGCCGCGTCGGGTGTGGTCGATCAGGGACAGCAGGATGGCGAGCAGGATGCCCTGCTCGACGCCAACCACCACGACCATGAGCATGGTCATGAGCGCCACCCAGAACTCCGAACGGCGATTCTGGTAGATCTTACGCAGCCCTTTGAGATCGATCAGGTCCAAGCCGATGAGAAAGACGACGGCCGAGAGCGCTGCCTCTGGCACAAAGGCCAGCGGCACCGTCAGAAACAGCAGGACGAGCAAGACGACCAGCGCCGCCACAAGCATCGAGAGCTGCGTCCGACCACCCGCGCTGTCGACCATCTGGGTCTTGGTCGGGCTGCCGTTGATGACGAAGGTCCCGGAGAGACCGGCGCCGAGATTCGCCAGTCCCAGTCCGACCAGATCGCGCGCCTCGCTCATCCGCTCCTCATAACGCACGGCATAGGCGCGCGAGGTGGCCGCGCTCTGGGCCAGGATGACGACGAACATGGCGAAGGCCGTCGGCGCCAGGGTGCTGATGAGGTTCCAGCTCCAGGTGACCTGCGGCAACCCGATCCGGGGCAGGCCGCCGGGCACCTCACCCAGCACCGGGACCAGCCGCCCGAGGTCCAGCATCCAGCTCAGGGCGATGGCGCCGACGATGGCGATCAAGGGGCCGGGGATCCGCCGGGAGAGCCTCTTTGCGCCCAGGCTGACGGCCAGCACGCCGAGCCCGATCGCCAAGGCATGGAGGTTGACCTGATCGAGCTGCCGGACGTCGGCCCAGAGCCGGGCGAAGGTCCCCTGTCCGCCGCCGGGGAGTCCCAGCAACCCGCTGGCCTGCCCGAGCGCGACCTGAATCCCCACGCCGGTCAGGAAGCCGATCAGCACGGTGCGCGAGAGGAAATCCGCCATGAAGGCGAGTCCGATCAGCCGCGCCAGGATGAGCAGGCAGCCTGCCATGAGCGCGAGCAGGCCGGCGAGGGCCAGATAGCTGTCCGATCCCTGTGGGGCGACGCCCAGAAGGCCCGCCGCCAGGATGGCCGCCGTCGCGGAATCCGCACCCACGACCAGGTGCCGCGAGGATCCAAAGAGGGCGAAGAGGCTCATGGGGATGAGCATGGTGTAGAGCCCGGTGATCACCGGAGTGCCGGCGATCTGGGTGTAGCCCATGACCTCGGGGATGGCGAGCGCGGCGAGGGTCAGGCCGGCAAGGATTTCACCTGAGAGCCGGGCAGACCCGAGCGGCAGGACGCCGCCGAGGACCGGCCAGCTTAGGCGCTTCGAAGGGCTTTCCGACCCAGCCACGGCCCCGCCTGGGTCATCACTGACCCTTGTGATGATGCTCGCCCGGCTCTGACCTACCCCCCTGCCCCTCCGCATCGACCAGGGCATGGTACTTCTTGCGAATCTCCGCAATGTCGACGCTCGGCTCGGGAAAGCGCATGTCCAGGGACTCCAGCGTCTCGGCGACGATCCGCGCGATGGCCAGGTTGCGGAACCACTTGTGGTTGGCCGGGATGATGAACCAAGGAGCCTGGTCCGTGCTGCACTGACTCAAGGCATCCTCGAAGGCCGCAGTGTACTCATCCCAATAGGGGCGCTCCGCGTAGTCGCCGTCGCTGATCTTCCAGTGCCGGGCGGGGTCGTCGAGCCGCTGCTTGAAGCGTGCGAGCTGCTCCTCAGGGTCGATGTGGAGATAGAACTTGAGGATGTGCGTCCCGTTCTCATGAAGCATCCGCTCGAAGGCATTGATCTGCGCGTAGCGCTTCGACCAGACCGTCTTGGACACCAGGTCATGCACCCGCACCACCAGCACATCCTCATAGTGCGAGCGGTTGAAGATGGCGACCTGACCGCGCGCCGGCGCGGCCTTGTGATAGCGCCAGAGGAAGTCATGCCCCGCCTCCTCCGCTGAAGGCACCTTGAAGCCGGTGACCCGGCAGCCCTGCGGATTCATGGCGCCGAGGACATGCTTGATGGTGCCGTCCTTCCCGGCCGCATCCCGCCCCTGGAGGCAGATGAGCAGCGAGCGCTTGCCTTCGGCGTACATCCGATACTGCAACTCGCGCAGCCTGTCGCGATCGCGCTCGATCTCCGGCAGCGCCTGGGTGTGAGATTCGTGGCGGTCCTTGAAGCTAGCATCGACGCGGCTCAGATCGACCTTGCTGCCGGGCTCGACGCGAAATCGCTTGGCGTAGTTCATGGCTGTCTTCTCCCTCACCGGGAGGTCGCTCTCAAAGATCTCGGCGACCGCGATACCTCAGGCTGACTCAGGATCCCGCGGCACGGCGGCGCAAGTCCTCCTCGACGGCGTCCAACGCCTGGCGAATGGCGGTCAGAATCATGGTGTCGGAGAGATCCTGATCGAGGTCGGGCACGTCCCAGGCGAAGATCGAACGGTACTTCTCGACCAGGTGTCTGACGTCACCAACCAGCTGACTGTTGTGAGCTGCTAGCTCCAATTGCTCCATCGTTGCCATGGAATCGCTCCTCTTGGGTTAGATTTCTTTCCACAAAACACCGCCGCTTTTGCGACAGTGCGACCCCGCCTTGACGAGGGCTCAGCCGCTCGGCGGATGTTTTTCCCCCTCATGATGCTCCAGCTTGTCCCCCATCAAACGACGCACGGCCACGAAGAAGACGGGCACGAAGAGGACCCCGAGCAGGGTGGCGCCCAGCATGCCGCCCATGACCCCTGTGCCAATGGCATGGCGGCTGTTGGCGCCGGCGCCGCTGGAGATGACCAGCGGTGTGACGCCGAGGATGAAGGCGATGGAGGTCATGAGGATGGGGCGAAAGCGCAGCCGGCAAGCCTCCAGGGTGGACTCCAGCAGACTGCGCCCGGACTGGTGCATGGTGTTGGCGAACTCGATGATGAGGATGGCGTTCTTGGCCGAGAGACCGATGACGGCGATGAGCCCGACCTTGAAATAGACATCGTTCTCCAGACCGCGAAACCAGGTGAGGCTGAGCGCGCCCAGCACGCCCAGCGGAACCACCAGGATCACCGCCGCCGGCACCGACCAGCTCTCGTAGAGCGCGGCCAGGGCGAGAAAGACGACCAGCAGCGAGAGTCCGAAGAGGATGGGCGCCTGCTGCCCAGAGATGATCTCCTGGAGCGAGGCGCCGGACCACTCGTAGCCGATGCCCTGGGGCAGGTCGTCGCGGACGATCTCCTCCATGGCCGCCATCGCCTCGCCCGAGCTGCGGCCAGGGGCCGCGCCACCGTTGATCTGGACCGCCGCGTAGCCGTTGTAATGGTCGATGGCTGGCGGCGCCGTGGTCCAGGTCGGGGTGACCACACTGCTCAGGGGCACCATGTCATCGATACCGCCCTTGCTGCTCGGGATGTAATAGCGGTCGAGATCCTCGGGGCGGCTGCGATAGGCTGCGTCCGCTTGCAGCAAAACCTTGAGCACCCGCCCCTGGTAGTTGAAGTCATTGGCATAAACTGGCGCGAGCATGAGCTGGATGGCGCTGTAGATATCGGTCAGCGACAGCCCCATGGCCTGGGCCTGGATACGGTCCACCTTGAGGTGGACCTCGGGGGCGTCCTCCAGTTGGTTGGGGCGCACCCCGGCTAGGACCGGGTTCTGGCCCGCGGCTGCGAGCAGTGCATTGCGCGCCTCGACCAACTTGTCATGACCGACCCCGGCGCGGTCCTCCAGACGGAAGTCGAAGCCGCCGAAACGTCCCAGTCCGCGCACCGTCGGCATGTTGACCACGAAGATGCGCGCGCCCTCGATCGCCTGCACGGCGCCGTTGGCCGCCTGAATGACGGCCTTGATCTGTTCGTTCGGCGCGGTGCGCTCATCCCAGGGTTTGAGCCGGAGGAACCCCAGGCCGACGTTCTCGCCCTGGCCGACGAAGCTGAAACCGGCCACGTCCAACACCTTGTCGATGCCTGGGAGCTTGGCCAGGATGGTCTCCATCTCGCGCAGCACCTCGCCGGTGCGCTCCATGTTGGCGCCGGGGGGCAGCTGGATGATGGCGAAGGCGTAGCCCTGATCCTCCTCGGGCAGGAAGCTGGTGGGCAGTCGCGCATAGAGGAAGGCGGCGAGGACGGCCAGCGCGATGAAGGCCACCATCCAGCGCGGGGTATGGCGGATCGACTGGCCCACCCGCGCCAGATAGGCCCCGGCCAGCCAGCCATAGCCGCGATTGAAGCCGCGCAGGAACCAGTTCGGCCGCTCGTGCTCCGGTTTCAGCAGGGTGGCGCAGAGCGCCGGGGTGAAGCTCAGCGCCATGAGCGCCGAGATCCCCATGGAGATGGCGATGGTCAGCGAGAACTGCCGATAGATGGCCCCCACGCTGCCGCTCACCAGGGCCATGGGGATGAAGACCGCCGCCAGCACCAGGGTCATGGCGATGACCGCCCCGGTGATCTGATCCATGGCCTTGCGCGCCGCCTCCTTGGGTGACAGCCCCTCCTCGGTCATGAGCCGCTCGACGTTCTCCACCACCACGATGGCGTCGTCCACCACAAGACCGATGGCCAGGACCAGCCCGAAGAGACTGAGCACATTGATCGAAAAGCCCGCCAGATACATGCCGGCGAAGGCGCCGGTCAGGGCCACCGGCACCACCAGGGTCGGGATCAGGGTCGCGCGCAGATTCTGTAGGAACAACAGGATGACCAGGAACACCAGCACCACCGCCTCGGCCAGGGTCTTGACGACCTCCTGGATGGAGATACGCACGAACTGGGTGCTGTCATAGGGGGTGACCCAGGTCACCCCGGCCGGGAAATAGCGGGTGAGTTGATCCATCTTGGCGCGCACCGCCGCCGCCACGTCCAGGGCGTTGGCGTCCGGGGCGAGTTGGATGGCGAAACCGGCGATGGGGTCGCCGCCCAGATGCACGTCGTGCCCGTAGGCCTCGGCGCCGAGGCCGATGCGGGCAACGTCCTTGAGTCGCACATTGCTGCCGTCGGCATTGGCCCGCAGGATGATGGCACCGAACTCATCCACGCTGGTGAAGCGGCTGGCGGCGCTGACCGAGGCGGTGAAACCCTGACCGGGCAAGGCGGGTTCGGAACCGATGGACCCGGCGGCGATCTGGACGTTCTGCGCGCGCACCGCGTCGAGCGCGTCGGCGGCGCTCAGGCCGTAGCCGCGCAGCTTGTCCGCATCGAGCCAGATACGCATGGCGTAACCCGAGCCGAACTGGGTCGCCCCGCCCACCCCCGGCAGGCGCCGGATGGGATCCAGGATCTGGGAGGCGATCAGATTGTTCAGGGCATAGCTGTCCATTCCAGCGCCCTCGGACTTGAGCGCCACCACCATCAGGAAGTCGTTATTGGCCTTGGCCACGGTGATGCCGTTGCGGACCACCTCCTCGGGCAGACGGGGCTCGGCCAGGCCCAGACGGTTCTGGACCTGTACCTGGGCGATATCCGGATCGGTGCCGGTCAGGAAGGTCAGGGTGATCTGGACCGTGCCATTGGAGCGCGAGGTGGACTCGAAATAGAGCAGATTGTCCACTCCAGTGAGCTGCTGCTCGATGACCGAGGTGACGGTCTTCTCGACCACCTCCGCGCTGGCCCCCGGATAGGAAGCGCTGATGCTGACCTGGGGCGGGGCGATCGGCGGATAGGCCGACACCGGCAGCTCGAAGATCGCCACGGTGCCGCTCAGGGTGATGAGGATGGCGATGACCCAGGCGAAGATGGGGCGGTCGATGAAGAAACGTGGCATGGGGTATCAGTTGGCAGTTGGCAGTTGGCAGTTGGCAGTTGGCAGTTAGCAGTTAGCAGTTGGCAGTTGGCATGCACAAGACCACGCATACCGCTCCGGACGCGATTATCTAACCAGCCTTTTCCCCGTCAGCCGGCGGCTCCGCTGGCGCAACCTTTGCCATCGCGCCTGGCTTGACCTTCTGCAGCCCCTTGACGATGACTTGATCTCCCTCGGCCAGATCGCCGGTCAGGATCCAATCCCGGCGAGTCATCCCGTGACTCTCGACCCGGCGCTGCTCGACCTTGCCCTCGGCGTTCAGGACCATGACATAGGCGCCTTGCGCATCCCGCGCCAATGCCGGCTGCGGCAAGAGAGCGGCCTGATCCAAGTGCCCCGTGGTCAGACGCAGGGTGACGAACATCCCGGGCAGCAGGGCGCGATGCGGATTGGGCAAGGTGGCACGCAGCGACACGGCGCCGGTCCCTGGATCCACCGCCAGGTCGGAGAAGTCCAGCGTCCCTGACTTTGAATAGGCGTCATCGCCGGGGAGTTGAACCTCGACGGACGTCTTGGTCTCCAATGCGGACACCCCTGCCCCCTGGGCGTCGACCGCCATCTCTTGCAGTTCGGTCAACTCCTGAACCGACTGGCTGAAATTGACATAGATGGGATCGATCTGTTCCACCGTCGTCAAGAGCGTCGCCTCGTTCTGACCCACGAGCGCGCCCTCGGTCACCAGGGCGCGGCCGGCACGACCCGCGATGGGCGCGCGGACCGTGGCATAGCTCAGATCGAGCCGGGCGCCATCAACATTGGCGCGCGCCTGCTTGACGGCCGCCGCGGTGGTCCGCTCGGCGGCCTGGGCGGTATCCAGGTCCTGCTGCGAAATGGTCTTTTTCTCGCGCAGCTCCTGATAACGCTTGGCCGTCAGGGCGGCGTTGACGGCATCCGCCTCGGCCTTGGCCAGCGCCGCCTCCTCGGCCTTGAGCTTGGCCTCCAACTGGGCCGGATCGATCCGGAACAGCACCTGGCCCTGCTTGACATCGGTGCCCTCGGTGTAGACCCGTTCGAGGACGATGCCCGCCACCCGCGCGCGCACCTGTGCGGTGCGGGTCGCGGCCAGGCGCCCAACCAGCTCACGGGTCAGGGGCACCGACTGGACATGCGCCGTCACCACCGACACCTCGGGCGTGGGCATTTGCGCGCCCTTTCCGGGACCTGCCCCCTGCCCCGACGGCTGATTACAGGCGACCAAGAATGAGGCACTCATGCCGAAGACCAGAGCGCGCAACAAAATCGATCTCGTCATGGAAGCTCCAGACTGGCGTTATGAAAATGATTCGAATCCCACATGAGCGACCTAAATATTGGCTGTTCGGTCACCCGGTCAAGCAAGTGGCGTGACCACCCGTGCTGTCGCGGGATCCTCGGCATCATCGTCTGCGATGCGGCGGACAGTCTACCCTACTCATTGGACGACGAAATTTTGGGAGGGCTGTGAGTTGTTCCCGGGCTTTAGAAAGTGCCCATCAATTGTTTCCCGATGCGAGCGATACCGCTCGAAATCCCCCCTGCCCCCTTTGCGAAAGGGGGGAAGTCGACGAAATTTTGGGAGGGCTGTGAGTTGCTCCCGGGCTTAGAAAGTGCCCATCAATTGTTTCCAGATGCGAGCGATACCGCTCGAAATCCCCCCTGGCCCCCCTTTGCGAAAGGGGGGAAGTTGTTGATGGGCACTTTCTTAGCGGCCTCAATCGCTCACCTTCAAGCCATACTTCTGCACCCGATACCGCAGCTTCTCCCGCGTCGTGCCAAGCACGCGCGCGCTTAGGCTCACGTTCTCGGAGTTACGCCGCAGCACCTCGGTGAGGATGGCGCACTCCATCCCGTCCAGACTGACACTGCCGTCCAAGGGCAGGCAGATACGGTCCTCGTCGACGACACCCCAGAGCGGAGCTTCGGTCGCGGATGCGGCCTCGCCCAGGTGCAGCCAGCGCTCCGGGAAGACGGGACCGTCGGCGAGGAGGACGCAGCGCTCGACCAGGTTCCTCAGCTCGCGCACGTTACCGGGCCAGTGGTAGGCGCTAAGGCGGCTCCAGACGACGGGCGGGACGGTCTCGACGCGATGCCCGGAGCGGGCGTTGAACTCCTGAATGAGGACGGGCAGCAGGTCTTCTAGGTCTTCCTTGCGGTCGCGCAGCGCGGGGGCTTCGAGGCGGAAGACGGCGAGACGGTGGTAGAGGTCGGCGCGAAAGGCGCCCTCGGCCACGCGCTGCTCAAGCGCTTGATTGGTCGCGGCGATGACCTGGAGGTCGATCTCCAGCTCGCGCTCGCCGCCGACGCGGCGGATGCGATGGTCCTCGATGGCCTTCAGCAGCTTGGCCTGGAGATCCAGCTCCAGCTCGCCGAGTTCGTCGAGAAAGAGGGTGCCGCCGTTGGCCTGCTCAATGAGTCCACGCCGCCGGCCCTTAGCGCCGGTGAAGGCACCCGCTTCGTGACCGAAGAGTTCGGCCTCCATCAGGTCTCTGGGCAGGGCGGCGCAGTTGACCTCGATCAGCGGGGCCGAGGCACGTGGGCCCGCGTTGTGAAGGATGCGCGCCATCAGCCCCTTGCCCGTCCCTGTCTCACCCGTGATGACGAGGCCGGAAAAGGGCACCTTCGAGAGCCGTTCGAGCATGTCGCGGACCTCGCGCGCCGCCTGGCTGTGGCCGATGAAGGCCTGGGGCGAGTAGCGGCTGCCGCGCATGCGCTCTTCATCGCGCAGCCGGCGTTGGGCAAGCGCGCTGCGCTTGGCACCGGCGACGACGATCTGCAGCCGCTCCAGCTCGCAGGGCTTCTCCAGAAAGTCGAAGGCGCCGAGCTTGAGGGCGCGCACCGACTCTGGGATGCCGCCATAGGCGGTGAGGAAGATCCACTCTCCCCCGACCCCGCGCCCGCGCACCTTCTCCAGCAGGTCCAGGGCGTTGCCGTCCGGCAGGTTCATGTCCGAGAGCACGACCAGCGGCTCCAGGTTGCGCTCGAACAGGAAGCGCTCCGCCTCGGCAAGATCGAAGGCTTGGACGGCATCCCAGCCGCTCGATGCCAGCTCTCCGCACAGCTCGGCGCCCAGCAGGCGCTCATCCTCGATAATCAGCAGGGATTCAGGCATGGGAAGTCGCTCCGGTGGGCTCGGGGGGGCGGTAGGGCAGACGCAGGGTCACGGCCGCGCCCTGCGGTGCCTGGTTGGCGAGATGCAGATCGCCATCGTGGTCGCGCACGAAGCGGCGCACCATGGCGAGCCCCAGGCCGCTGCCGCCCTGGCGGCCGGTAGCGAAGGGGCGGATCCCAACGCGCAGCAGATCCTCGGGAAATCCGGGTCCGGAGTCGGTGACGCTGACGCTCAGCTCACCGCTCTCCAGGCTGGCGGTGAGCTGAATGCGCCCCCCGCCCGGCATTGCCTGGACGGCATTGAGGACCAGATTGAGCAGGGCCTGACGCAGACCGGCGGCGGGCAGCAGACAGCGCAGGTCGCTCGGAACCTGGGCGTCGATGGCGATTCGGTCCGGGATCTGATAGCGCAGCAGGGTCAGCAGTTCGTCGATGAGCTGGTCAACGGCGACGACCTCCAGGGGCTCGGGCAGATGGCGCGCCGCGTCCACCTGGCTGGTGAGCAGGTGATTGATGCGCTTGAGCTCGTCGATGACCGCGGCGATACGGGCCGCGTGCTCACCCTCCCCCAGCGCCCGGTGCAGCTTGCTGCACGCCATCTGGATACCGGCGAGCGGGTTGCGCAGCTCATGCGCCAGGCCAGCGGAGACGGCGCCGACGGCGGCCAGGCGTTCGGCGCGGCCCAGCTCGCGGCTCTGGGCGAGCAGCGCAGCGGTGGCGTGGCGCACCTCCTGCTCCAGGGTCTGCTCGCGGTCGCAATGTTCGGCCTCCAGCGCCTGCAGGCGCGCGACCAGCTCGTTGTAGCTGTGAAAGGCGGGGTGCGCGACCGCGTCGATCTCGCCGATGATGGCCTCGGGGACGGCGCGATAGTCCTTCCGCGCGAGGCGGGCCAGCAGGTCCTCCATTGCCCTCAGCGGCTGTTTGACACGCCCTCGGATAAACAGCAGCGAGACCCCCAAGAGGAGCGGACCGATCAGCAACAGCAGGACCGTCAGCTTGATCTCGACCATCGCATCCCGTCCGATTTGGGTCAGCAGCCAGTCATGTCGCTCCCGCTCACCATCGAGCACCTGACGGACCTCGGCGAGCGTCTGAAACAGCAGGTCGACCGAGCCTGCCTGCGCATCGCCAAGCTGGATCCTGACACGATTCAGCCGCGTCACAGTCTCAGGGTGCAGCGCACCCTCCAGGCCTGCGATCTCTTGGACCTCATCGCGAAGTTCGACCAGCTCGGAGCGCGCGATCGGCGTCCCGCGCAGACCCTTGAGCAGTGCCTGCTCCATCTGCAATCCAAGGCTCTGGATCCGCTCGACATGAGCGAGGTGCGCCTGGATCGGCTCCAGGCGCTCCAAACTGCGCCAGGAGAAGAAGAGCATGCCGATCAGAACGGCGATGACCAGGCCGACAGACATCCAGAGCGGGATCCAGAACATCCGTCGGACCGTGAATGAACCCATCTCTGGGCTGACTTCGGCGGAACCGCGATTCCTGTTCGACATTTTCTTGCGTGACCTCTCTTTCGGAATGGCCTCCACCAAGCCACTGACCGATCGGTTGGCTAAGGTCCAAGCACGGCGGCTCGGGGATCGCGAACGGGGTCATGGTGCCGACCCATCCGGGGTTTGCATCGACGCTTGCGAAGTGCGCTGGAAACCAGATGAGCAAACTTCGTACCGCCCGAGGCTTGGCCTGCCGCTCGGGGGGGCAGGCCGATGATCCGCCGCCGGCTGGTTCACTACAACCAACCTGGGGCGCATCAACCAGGACAGCCGCTGCTTAGATCATTGTCAACGGATCAACGAGGAGAGGGCACGGCCCCAACGTCGGCCAAAGCAAAGCGCCTGTGCCTGCACAGCTCACTGCGGGATCAACGCCCATCCTAAGAAAGTGACCATCAACAACTTCCCCCCTTTCGCAAAGGGGGGCTAGGGGGGATTTCGGGCGGGATCGCTCGTATCGGGAAACAATTAATGGGCGCTTTCTAAGTCGGACAGACTCCGTCGTCGGCGCCGAGGTCCAGCCCCTAGGAGCCTGTCCGACTTGGAGGGATCGAAGCGAGGAAGTGGGAGAGCGAGGCCATTTCGTTCCGGTTTTGAGGCGCATAGTGGTTCTATGTCACGAAAAAACGGGGCGAAAGGGACCCTTCTCCCGATTCCGCAGCCGATGCATCCTAAGTCGGACAGGCTCCTCGATAGGGTCCTCGACCGCGTCGCGGGCGGTGATGACCAGCAGGAGAGGCATCAGGTGCTCCCTGAGATGGGGGAGAACCCTTAGAAGCTGTCTGTAAACTCAAGGGGCGATTCTAGTCGCCCCTGGCACTGGCGATAGGGCGAATGAATTCGCCCCGGCTCGGGCGATTGGAATACTCAGACAGCCTCTTAGGCCCCTCCTCAGCTCAGTGCGCCGTCTCGGCCGGCCGATGTCGAAACAGCAGGAGGCAGGCCGCGATGAAGACGATCAACGCCAATGACGCCGAGTAGCGGCTCAAGGCCAGTCCGCCAGCGGCCAGTGGCTTGTCGAGCAGGTCTCCGAGCACCGCGCCCAGGGGGCGTGTGAGGATGAACGCCAGCCAGAACAGCAGGGTCCGCGAAACCTTGGTCTTGTAGTAGGCCAGGGTCAAGAGCGCCAGCAAGGCACCAAAGATGAGCGCCCCGCCCTCGTAGCCGAGGCCCGCGGTATCCGCCGTCCAATCGCCCAGCGCGGTGCCCAGGGTCTGTGAAAACATGATGGTGACCCAGTAGAACATCTCCGCCTTCGGCGTGCGGATAGACTCGACCGAAAGGCTCCCGAGCGTCCGATACCAGAGCGCCAGAGAGGCGATCAACAGCAGCAGGAGCAGCGAGCTGCCACCCGCATAGCCGATGCCGAGCGAGCGGTCGGCGAAGTCAGCCAGGGTCGTGCCAACCGTGGTCGTCGCGATGATGGTCGTCCAATAGAGCCAGGGGTGGAATCCCTTGGCCTTGATCTGGGCGGCGACCGCGACCAGGAAGACGCCGGCGAAGATCAGGGTGCCGACCAGGTAGCCGAGGTTCATGGACATGGAGACCGCGTCTCCGCCGGTCTCGCCGAGTGTCGTTGCAGCAATCTTGATCACCCAGAAGAGCAAGGTGACCTCGGGGACCTTGCTCAGGGCGGTTTCATGGATGGTCTTCATGGCTTGGGGCTCCTTGAGTCTTGGCATGCGAGGAATGGGGGGATCGGGCATCTGGGGCGCTCGTTCAGCCCCAGACGCCCGCGCCTCGGAGATCAACCCTCCCCTTCGTCACCGCCCTCGCGGTCCTCGTCATCGCCCTGATCCATCTTGTCAGGCACGGCGCTGAGCACCTTCCCGGTCGTGGGGTCCACCTCGACATCCATGACGGTGTCGCCCTTGACGACCTCGACGTCGAAGACCCAACGGCCTTGGTCCTGCTCATACTCGGCCTTGGACGCCTTGCCGCCGATGTGCTGCTCCGCGGCGACCACGGCCTGAGTGAGGCTGATCGGCGCATCGGTGATACCGAGCGCATCGTTCTGCTCGCTGCTCGCGGCGTAGGCGCCGCCAAGGCTGGACAGACAGAGCGTCGTGATGGCTAGGGTGGAATAGAGCTTGGCTTTCATGATCATCGCCTCTCGTCAGTCACGCGGGGATTCGCGTGAGGGTCAGGATAGCGATCGAGAATTAGCGCAGACTTAGGGCGCAAGGAGGATCTGGAAAATCTGCTGCCGGTGCTCATCTCGGACTCCGCTTTCCCGCCCGGCCCGTCCAATCACCGCTCTGGTGCGCTAGCCCCAGGCGCACCAAGGCAGCCTGGGGCATATGAGCCAGCCACCTCGCTTCGTACCCTCCCTCAACCGCAAGACCAAGCGCTGACAGATGATCCGGAATCGGCATGGTCGATGCTTAAGGACAATGGGGACGCGGCCTCACCAGGCAGCGCCTGCGATCAACAACACCATGACGGAGTTCACCCCATGCACAGCAGCCCCCGAGCCCGCACGCTCACGCTGGCGCTTCTGACCGAGGCCCTGATGCGCACCATCAAGACAACACAGAGGAGAGGGCCTCGCAGAAAAAACCCAAGCAGCTCCGGGGCCGGATAAGGCCAAGTAGCCTAAGCTGAAACCCGATGGTCGCGCTTGGCGCCGCCGATGCCGCCCTCTTCCCATCCGACCAATGGAGACATCTATCATGAACCTCATGCTGATATCGCCTCTCATCGCCTTGCTTTCGGGTATTGCGATCCTGATCTGGCCACGCCTGCTCAACTACATTGTCGCCTTCTATCTGATCCTATTCGGAGCGCTCGGTATCTTGCTGCAGTTACAGATGCCCTAGTGCAACAGAGTGGAAATCCCGAGACTGTTTAATCATTCATGCCGCGAGCGGCTTTCCCTCATAGGTCCAGCGG
>NZ_JAAIJR010000114.1 GCF_010915725.1 Thiorhodococcus mannitoliphagus | reverse complement strand
ACATGGTCGGACTCGATAGGGTCAGTCTGTTGAGTAAATCCCATCTTAACCGGGTAAACTGTTATTCGGAAATCACCTAAGTCGCCGTCCCACTCTTGCCAGTCTTGAGCGCCATGGTTAGTGGAACAGACAGAAACATGTCGGCGGAGCCCAGAAAATAGCTCCAGAAGGCTAGGGACAGAAAGACCAGTAGCGTCGAGAGACTGAGGCGATTGCTGCAAAGCTCATAGCGCCCAGTTGGTTGAGTAGGCACCGCATATCGTTCAGGCAAAGCCACGTGGGGGCGCCGCTGCCACCGATCGCGCGGTTGGACCAACGGATGATCGAGGCTATGAGACGGGTCGATCAATGGCTTCATCGCCTCCCTGGAGATGTGCAATCCGACGCCATTGAGCCAGATGATCAGCTCATCGGATGCGCGTCAACTTCCCCCCTTTTACAAAGGGGGGCGAGGGGGCATTTCGGGCGACATCGCTCGCATCGGGAAACCATTGACGAACACTTTCTTAAAAAGCGTCCATCAACAACTTCCCCCCTTTCGCAAAGGGGGGCTAGGGGGATTTCTGGCGGCATCGCTCGCATCGAGAAACAATTGATGGACACTTGCTTAGAAAGTGACCATCAACAACTTCCCCCCTTTCGCAAAGGGGGCTAGGGGGGATTTCGGGCGGCATCGCTCGCATCGGGAAACAATTGATGGGCGCTTTCTTAGTCCTCGACTTTGGCCATTTTGGCAGTCTCCCAGAGAGCTAACTGCTTGAAGTATCGTGAGGGCTGAAAATTAGAGGGGGTCGGGAGGCCCGAACGCCGAAACTGGACCCCTCGTTAATTTTTTCACGCATCGTAACCTCTTGATAAAAAAGAGATTGCCAGCCGGGGAAAATGGCCAAAGTCGAGTTAGTCGAAAATGTTCGCGTGGAAATCGCTCAGCGAGCCCCTGAACTCCGGGTAGAGCCGTTGGCTACCTGGCGGCCCTATCCGGAGTTGCAGGCATGGACTCACCCCTTCAGGGCGAGCCGTCTGGAAGGCTCCGCTACTCCTTGGCTTCTGATTCGCTTTCGTCCTCCTTAGCCTCATCGGCGTCGCCCTTTAGGCCCATGGCACTCTTCGCCTGGTCGGTCGCCATCTCCGAGCCCTGGTCGATGGCTTTTTCTTTCATGGAGTCCATCATCGCCCCCTGGGCCATGCCGCTGAGCCCTTCGGCGAAGGCGGTGCCGGCGAAGAGGAAGAAGGCGGCAAAGAAGGTGATGGTCTTGCAACTGGTCATGATACGCATAGGGCTTTCCTCATCGGAGTTGTGAAGACTTGATGGAAGTGGAGCCATTGCCTGAGGCTTCAACGCAACGTCATCAGGAAAGACGGCAGCCTGTCCCTACGCCGGCATCCGCAACAGGGCTAATGGACGCGATCGGTGTATGGGCGTGCAATACGAGCACATTTCGATGGCGATTCCAAGCCGCTCGGGCAGCGCTGTTTAGTAGCGATAGGCCGATTCGATTCGCCCACGCGTCAGCACGCCGTAGATGTGATTGATCCCTGGTGCGATTGGACGCTGAACGTAGAGCGCGTCCGCGCCTCGCGATTTGAGGGTATCCAGTGCCTCCTGCAGCGTGGCCTGAAGATGCACGGGGGCCAGCTCGAGACGATCCGCGGGTATGGCGAGCAGGTCCACCTCACCGGCATCCTTGGTATGCGAGAGGAAGGTGGCGATGGCAATGCCTGGGATGAGGTAGGCCGGCGCGCCGTTCTTGTCGACCAGGACCCAATCCGGTGAGGCGTTGATGAGCTGTTCGGCCTTGTCGCGGCTGAGCACAGGATCCTGGCGCGTAAAGCTCGTGCTCATGACACTGCCGACGCCGCTGCGACGCAGTGCCTCGACGATGGGGTTGGCGCGGTAGTCCAGTCCATTGGCGCGCAGCATGGTGAGAAAGAGCGAGTCCTTGCCAAAGCCCTGGCGGGACGTCATGGCGGCGAGAATGATGGTCAGCATGCCCGGCATGATGACCCCCGGGCTGTGGGACAGCTCGACCACGGCGGTCAAGGCCGCGAGCGGGGCCTGCAGACTTGCCCCCATCATGGCGCCCATGCCGAGCAAGACATAGAAGCGTGCATGGGTCGCATCGATCTCGATGAACTGACCGGCAAGGACGCCGGTCAGGCTGCCGATGATGGCCCCCATGAAGAGCGCCGGCCCAATGGTCCCGCCCGGAATGCCAAGCCCCACGCTGGTGGAGGTCGCGAACAGCTTGGCGCCGAGCAGAACAAGCAGAAAGGTCCAGGGCCATTGCTCGAGCAGCAGGCTGCGCTGGGTGTCATAGCCGAGCCCCATCACCTCGGGGACGAGCACCCCGGCAATGCCGGCCACCACACCGGCAATGCAGATGCGCAAGAAGAAGCTGATGTCCTTACTCAGGCGCGCAATGGTCTGGAGGGACTGCACATAGGAGGCCGACACGGCCCCTGCAATCAGGCCGAGCAGCAGCACTGGCAGCAAATCCGCCAGTGAGGTCATCACGAAGGGCGGAACCTGGAAGGTGGGCGAGCTGCCGAAGACACCGACCGAGACGGCATTGGCACTGACGGCGGCCAGGATGATGGGGATGAATGCCGAGATGCTGTACTGCAGCGCCAGCACCTCCAAGGCAAACATCACGCCAGCTAACGGCGTATTGAAGGAGGCGGCGATGCCTGCCGCCGTCCCGCAGGCGGCCATGGTGCGAATGCTGTTGTTGGGGAGGGACAAGCCTTGCCCGAGCAGACTGCCGCTGGCAGCGCCCAGATAGACGTGCGGCCCCTCGCGCCCGACCGAATGCCCACTGATGATGGCGATCGCCGCCCCGAGGAACTGCAGCGCGAAACCACGCCACGTCATGTGTCCCTGGTGGTACTCCATCCGCTCCATGACACGGGCCACGCCCAGCACATAGATCCCCTTGGCAAAGCGCAGGAATAGCAGGGCGATGAGCAAGGCGCCCAGGATGGGCAGCAGCAGCCGCGCCAGGAGCGACAGCGCCTCGTAGTTCTCGCCATGCTCGGGCAGCATGGCCGCTTGCGAACCCTCGACCACCAACCGAAAGGCGACGATCACGGAGCCGGCAACCAGACCGGTAATCAGCCCGATCGCGCCGTGCCACAAGAGCGCATCCGGGCGGGAGACGCGGAGTCTGACAGACTCCATGGACAACCTAAGGCGCGGCAGAAGGGGCTTCGAGGTCGGCATGAGCCCATTCTTGCGTCAGAGGCGCTAGGCTGACAACTCAGCTTGGGCGACCAAGGGCAGCACCCATGCACTCAAGCCGCCGATTGAGCGCGTCCGTCCGGACGCCGCGCCGAGGTTCTAGACCAGAAGCAGGATTCCGCGTGATCTTTGATGTTGATCCCAGGCACTTCGGGAACGACTTAGCAAATGTCCATCAATTGTTTCCCGATGCGAGCGATGCCGCCCGAAATCCCCCTAGCCCCCCTTTGCGAAAGAGGGGAAGTTGTTGATGGACGCTTTCTTAGCACGAAATGAAACGTCCGGCGCGCGATCTCCAGCGCGGTGCGGTCGTGATGGATACCAATGATATTCGCGCAATCATGCACCCACACGAGGATGATGCGATGGACTATGGGGTCTTCAAAGGCTTGCAAGCCGTACTCTTCTTCGGCAGCGCAATGGCCTTCTGCCTCTGGCAGCTCGCCGCAATCCGACGTCTGCGACGTGAGCCGTCACGCGCCACAGGGGAAGCGTCTCAGCCGGAGTCCGCGACTCCGTCTGCTGAAGGTCAATGAGCCTCGATTCGACACAGGAATGAGATGGCCAGGATGAACCGCCGAAGCCTGATCAAGCTATTCGCGGCGGCGGCCGCAACGGCGACCACCTGGAGGCTCGGCGGCGCTGCCACGCCCGATCGGCAGCCTGTCCGAAAGCCCATCCCGTCGTCTAACGAAGCCCTGACCGTGATCGGCATGGGGACCTGGCAGAGCTTCAACGTCGGCAGCGACAGGCCGCTTCGGGATGCACGCACGGAGGTTCTGCGGGCCTTCTTCGCCGGCGGAGGACAGCTGGTCGACTCCTCTCCCATGTACGGCTCGTCTCAGGACGTGCTCGGCGATGCGCTCGATCAGCTCGGACATCCTGAGCAGTGCTTCTCCGCAGACAAGGTCTGGACGCGAGATGGGGACCAGACCAGAGCGCAGACCGAGATATCCGCGGCCAAGTGGCGCACCCGCCGCTTCGACCTCCTGCAGGTCCATAATCTGCTGAGCTGGGAGGCGCATCTCGAAACACTCGCCGACATGAAGGCGAGCGGCGAGGTCCGCTACATCGGCGTGACCACCTCGCACGGTCGGCGGCATCGGGAGTTGGAGCAGGTGATGCGCAGCCAGGCGCTGGATTTCGTGCAGCTGACCTACAACCCCGTGGACCGCGAGGTCGAGACCCGCCTCCTGCCACTGGCTCGAGAAAGGGGCATCGCCGTCATCGCCAACCGTCCGTTCCGTGGCGGCAGCCTCGTCGACACACTCCAGCGCAGCGGCGGCCCCCTGCCAGCATGGGCCGCAGAGGTCGGCTGCCACAACTGGCCGCAGTTGGTGCTCAAATGGATCGTTTCGCACCCCGCCGTCACTTGCGCCATCCCAGCCACGACCCGCGTCGACCACATGCAGGAGAATATGGGCGCCGCCATCGGGGACCTGCCCGATGCCAAGCTCCGCGCACGGATGCTCGCGGCCATCCAGGCCGCCTAGGACGCTGATCCTGGAACCTGCATTTGAACCTCCCGCATCGAGGCTGATGGAAACGCTCGGGACCTACGCCCTGGTGGACTTCATCCCGGTCGAGCCCGAGGTCTACTTCCGCCTCTTCGCGCGACACAACCTCAGCGTCTGGCCGTCGCAGCTCTTGGCTGTCCCACTGGGCCTGCTCGCCATCTGGTTCCTCAGACAAGGTCAGACGCGCATCCCAGGCATCTTGCTGGGCCTGTCCTGGATCTGGGTCGGCGTCACCTTCCACTTGATGCTCCACGCCGAGCTGAATTGGGCGGCCAAGTACGCGGGCTGGATCTTCGTCGTCGAGGAGCTCCTGCTGCTGACGCTCGCCCTGCCCGCCCGCCCGAGGACCGCACCCAGGGACCGCGATTGGATCAGGATGTGGGTTGGGGCAGGGCTTGGGCTCCTGGGCCTGCTGCTCTATCCCCTGCTGCCGCTCGTCACGCAGCTCTCCTGGCGGGAGACCCAGGTCTTTGGCACCGCCCCAGATCCAACGGCCCTGGTCACGCTCGGATGTCTGCTGATGACGGACCGCTTCACCTGGCCGCTCGCGACGATCCCCTTGCTGTGGTGCGTCCTGAGTGGTGCCACCTGGATCGCAATCGGCTGGATGCCCGGACTGCTGCTTCCGGCGGGGGGCGTGATCTTCATCGGCCTCGCGCTCTGGCCCAGAGCAAGAAGCCTGTGACGCGCCGACAGCTCGCCTGAGCCAAGCACCTTACTTCACGCGGGATCCAGCGACATGAAGGAGCCCGTCTCGGAGCACCCGCTGACTCGAGCCCACAACCAGGGAGCCTACCATGAGCCCTATCCGTGCGACCGCGCTGATTGCATTCTTCGCCGCCCTGCTGATCATGCCGCGATTGGCGTCATCCGAGGCCAAGGTCGTCGCGACGCCCTATGGCGAGCCCAAGGTCGTCATGGACTTCTACCTGGAAGATCCGGCCAAGATCAACCCGGCGCTCTACTGGATCCGATCGCTCATGAACCCGCTCATGGCCGCGCCCTACGACTACGCACCCGAGTTCATGGACATCGTGGTCGTCATCCACGGCACCGAAGTCGTCGCGACGGTCAAGCACAACTATGAAACCTACAGAGACGCGGTCGAGCGCATGAAGTACTACGCATCCTTGGGCGTGAAGTTCAAGGTTTGCGGCATCGCGGCACAGGACTACGGCTATCAAACCAAGGACTTCTACGACTTCATCGAGATCGTGCCCTCCGCCATCGCCGAGCTTGCGCACTGGCAGCTCCAGGGCTACGCCCTGATCACGCCCAAGATTATGATCAAAGAGCACTCGATCGAGGACATTCGCTAGGAGCCTGTCCGACTTGGGGGGATCGAAGCGAGGAAGTGGGAGAGCGAGGCCATTTCGTTCCGGTTTTGAGGCGCATAGTGGTTCTATGTAACGAAAAAGCGGGGCGAAAGGGACCGTTCTCCCGATTCCGCAGCCGATTCATCCTAAGTCGGACAGGCTCCTAGAGGCGCAAGCATGCCCTTCGCCGGCCTGATCCTGCATACTTCCGGGTCAACCACGAACAGGCTCCGGGACAGACCGGCGTCCATAGACGAGACCCAGAATGGCGAAAAAGTACCCACTGATCCTGGTCGATGCCTCCGGCTACCTCTTCCGCGCCTATCACGCCTTGCCCAAGCTGACCAACTCCAAGGGGGAGCCGACCGGGGCCCTGGTGGGCGTGATCAACATGCTGCGCAAGCTGGTCGACGAGCACCAGCCGGAATACATCGGCGTGGTCTTCGACGCCTCCGGCAAGAGCTTTCGCAACGACCTCTACGCCGACTACAAGGCCAACCGCCCGGCGATGCCGGACGACCTGCGCCAGCAGATTCAGCCCTTGCAGGACATCATCAAGGCTATGGGTCTGCCGCTCCTGGTGGTGCCGGACGTCGAGGCGGATGACGTCATCGGGACCCTGGCGACTCAGGCCGCCGCACAGGGCATGGAGACCTTGATCTCCACCGGCGACAAGGACATGGCTCAGCTGGTCGACGCGCACGTCACCCTGGTCAATACCATGAGCGAGACGGTGCTCGACCCCGCCGGGGTCAAGGAAAAGTTCGGCGTTCCGCCGGAGCGTATCGTCGACTATCTCAGCCTCATGGGCGACAGCGTCGACAATATTCCAGGCGTGCCCAAATGCGGCCCCAAGACCGCCGCCAAGTGGATCCACGAGCACGGCGATCTCGATGGAGTCATCGCCAATGCCGACAGCATCAAGGGCAAGGTCGGCGAAAATCTGCGCGCCGCGCTGGATCAGCTGCCGCTCTCACGCCAGCTCACGACCATCAAGCGCGATGTCCACCTCGACCTCGCCCCAGCGGATCTACGACCGAAACCGGCGGACGAGGAATCCTTGCGAACCTGGTATCAGCGGATCGAGTCGCGTCGGCTGCTGGGGACCCTGGACGGAGGGACAGGGATTGGAGGGACAGGAGTCGATGCCGCGAGCGGCGGCACCGCCCCGGCCACAATGCCGCAGGCCGCCTACGACCTCGTGCTGACGCAGGATGCCTTCGACCGCTGGGTCGAGCGGATCGAGGCCGCCGAACGCTTCGCCTTCGACACGGAGACCACGGATCTCGACTACATGCGCGCCGAGCTGGTCGGCCTGTCCTTCGCCATCGAGCCGGGCGAGGCCGCCTATGTCCCCCTGGCACACCGCTATCCGGGTGCGCCGGATCAACTCGACCGCGACCAGGTCCTCGCGCGACTCAAGCCCCTGCTCGAAGACCCCGGCAAGGCCAAGGTCGGGCAGAACCTCAAGTACGACATGAGCGTGCTCGCGCGCTACGACATCAGCATGCGGGGCATCGAAGATGACACCATGCTCGAGAGCTATGTCCTCGACAGCACGGCAACTCGGCATTCGATGGACGCGCTCGCCAAGCGTTACCTGGACTACGACACCGTCCGTTTCGAGGACATCGCCGGGAAAGGCGTCAAGCAGCTCACCTTCGACCAGATCGCGCTGGACCAAGCGGGACCTTACGCGGCAGAGGACGCAGACATCACCCTGCGTCTGCACCGCTGCCTCTGGCCCAAGCTGGAGGCAACCGCCTCGCTCGCCGACCTCTACCGGCAGATCGAGATGCCGCTGGTTGGCATCCTCTCGCGCATGGAGCGCACCGGGGTGCGCATCGACAGTGGCCTGCTCGCCCAGCAGAGCCAGGAGCTCGCCGAGCGCATCCTCGCGCTGGAGACCCAGGCCTACGACGTCGCCGGGCGACGCTTCAACATGGGCTCACCGAAGCAGATTGGGGCCATCTTCTTCGAGGAACTCGGCCTGCCCATCATCGCCAAGACGCCCAAGGGCGCGCCCTCGACCTCTGAGGACGTGCTCGAGCAGCTGGCCGCGAAGGGCTATGACCTCCCGGACCTCATCCTCAAATACCGAGGACTCTCCAAGCTCAAGTCGACCTATACCGACAAGCTGCGGCAGATGATCAATCCTGACACCGGGCGGGTTCACACCTCTTATCATCAGGCCGTCGCCGCCACCGGACGCTTGTCCTCCAGCGATCCCAACCTGCAGAACATCCCCATCCGCACGGACGAGGGGCGACGCATCCGGCGCGCCTTCGTCGCCGAGCCCGGCCACCTGGTGCTTGCCGCGGACTATTCGCAGATCGAGCTGCGGATCATGGCGCAGCTCTCAGGCGATGCGCGTCTGCTCGACGCCTTCGCGAGCGGTCAGGACATCCATCGCGCTACCGCCGCCGAGATCCTCGGGCTGCCTCCGGAGGAGGTCAGCAGCGAGCAGCGCCGCTCCGCCAAGGCGATCAACTTCGGGCTCATCTACGGCATGTCCGCCTTCGGGCTGGCGCGCCAGCTCGGCATCGAGCGCGGCGAGGCCCAGGCATACGTGGACCGCTATTTCCATCGCTATCCGGGCGTCAAGGACTTCATGGAGCGCACCCGGGCACAGGCCCACGACGACAAATACGTGGAGACGCTGTTCGGCCGCCGGCTCTACCTCACCGACATCAACCACAGCAACCAGAACCGCCGAGCGGCCGCCGAGCGCACCGCCATCAATGCGCCCATGCAAGGCACGGCGGCGGACATCATCAAGCGCGCCATGATCGCTGTGGACCAGTGGCTGAGCACGGAAAAGCCGCCCGTCAGCATGATCATGCAGGTGCATGACGAGCTGGTCTTCGAGGTCGCGGAGGATGCCATCGAGGACGCCCGCGAGCACATCCGTACCGCCATGGAAGGCGCGGCCAAGCTCGCCGTGCCCCTGCTCGTGGAGATCGGGATCGGCGAGAACTGGGATGCGGCCCACTGATGAACTCAGGAACTAAGTCAATTCGTTCGAGTCATAAAGAATGAGCGAAAGGGGACTGTCCATCTTCCCCCTGGATGGCAGTTCCACGCCCCGGCGACCCCAAGCCGGGGGAGCGTTCCCTCGAGGCCCCCACCCCAGGACCTCGGGGGTTCTTTATTTTGGGCAGGCCACCAGCCACCAAAGATTGGATTTTCACAGTCGTCCTGGTGCGCGCTTCCAGTCTGAAGCGATCTGTTCTTGCCCTGCGTGCTGACCGATGCGCATGAGCCAAGGTCCCTGCTGGTGAACTTCAGGCCGAGGCGAGGGCTAGCTCCCCAGATCCGATCAAGGCCGTGAAAGCGTCGAGCGGGAGCGGGCGACTATAAAGGAAGCCTTGGACGAGGTCACAGCCAGCAGCGGTCAGGAAGTCGGCCTGTTCAGCCCGCTCCACGCCCTCAGCGAGCACCGTCAGTCCAAGCGCCTGTCCCATGGCGACAATGGCACGGGTGAGTTCGGCGTCTTCCTCGGTCTCGGGGACGTCCGCGATGAAGCTGCGATCGATCTTGAGGACATGGAAGGGGAAGCGCCTGAGATAGCTCAGCGCGGAATAGCCGGTGCCGAAGTCGTCCAGCGATAGATGCACACCCATCCCATCCAGGGTGTCGAGCAGATTGGCGATATCGCGGCGATCCGCCAGCAGCACGCCTTCGGTGATCTCAAGCTCGAGCAGTCTCGGCGATAGATTGGAAATGGCCAGTGCCTGCTCGATGCAGTCGAGGAATTCCTGCGGCGCTTGGAGCTGGAGTGAGGAGACGTTGACAGCGACCCGGCAGGGCGCGACCGACTGCCACGCGGCAGCGCTCAGGCAGGCATTCTGCAGGACCCAAGCACCCAGCTTGCGAATCAGCCCGGCTTCTTCGGCGACCGGAATGAAGCGCCCAGGCGACACCGAACCAAGCTCGGGGCTGGTCCAACGCAGCAGGGCCTCCGCAGCCACGGGCTTGCCGCTGCGCAAATCCATCAAGGGCTGAAAGTGCAGCTCCAGCTCCCCCCGGTCGGCGGCACCACGCAGCAGGCTGGCAATCTCGAGATTTTCCTTGGCATGCTTGTCCAGTCCCTGCTGATAAGTGCGGAAGACACCCGGCCCGGTGGCCTTGGCCTGCTTCATGGCGAGGTCGGCGTGTTTGAGCAGGTCGTCGGCCGTCTCGCCGTCGCGCACGCCGACGGCGCAGCCCACGCAGGCGCTGAGCGGGATCTCACGGCCTTGGGCGACAAAGGGGGCATCCAGGCGTTGCAGAATCCGTGCGGCGCGCAGCTCGACCTCCCCCACCTCGGCGCGGTCCGGAAAGATGAAGAGGAACTCATCGGCTGCCAGTCGCGCCAAGGTATCCCCCTCGTTGAGTACGGCCTTGGCACGCTCCGCCACCTGTTGAAGCACGACGTCCCCGGCGTCATGACCGAGGCTGTCATTGACGCGCTTGAAGTGATCCAGATCCAAATAGAGCAGGATCACGCTCTGCCCTTCACGGGTGGCGCGCTCCAGGGCTTGACTCAGGCGGTCGAGCGCCAGGGCGCGGTTCGGCAGTCCCGTCAGTGCGTCATAGCTGGTCTGATAAAGAAGACGGCGCTCGGATTCTTCACGACGCTCGATCTCGCGCAGCAGGCGCGCGTTCTGTCGACTCAGCCGGAAGCTCTGCAGCCGCTCGACCTCCATGCGGGTATGGAGGACGAGATTCTGGGCATGAAAGCGCAGGATGAGGGCGCCGCCGGCCAGCAGCGCGAAGGCCATCCCCACGAACCCGGCGAGCAGCCAGCGCGAGGTTAGGATGCCGCTCTCGGCGCTTGCACTGGTGAGCGCGACCAGTTGAAAGGGCGTGCCCTGCACCAGCGCGCGCCGGCTCTCCGACGCATGCTCCTTGGCCGAAAGGGCATCGCCGAGTCTGAGGAGACGATAGCGATCGGCTTGATTCGAAGTCGGGTCCAGACCCACCAGCGCCGACAGCGCGACCTGCTGGTCGACCCAAGCCACCAGGGAGCCGCGCCGTCGACCCTGAATGACGACGGGTGCCTGAATCAAGACCTCGTCCTGATGATCTCCAGTGCCTGCGAGCACGCGGGCCTCAGTCACGCCAGCCGCTGGTAGGACGCGCCCAAGCGACGCTGGCTCCGCGCGCTTGGACGTATCCGCCAACACGGAGCCGTCGTCATCCAAGAGGACAATCCGCCGATAGAGGTACCGCTCTCCGACGTGGCGTTCGTCCAACAGCTCGAGCGCCGCGTCGCGAACCGCCAGCAGGCTCGCGCGCAGGCCGTATGCCATGGACATGCCCAGATCCCGATTCGCGAAGAAGGTCGAGACGACGCGGCTGCGCCCCAGGTTGACCATGTCGCTCCGGCGCTCGGCGTAGAAATAGCTCAGCGCCGTTGCACGCAGCTCGAGTTCGAGGGCTTGGCGGGCGTCGGTCGATGCGACCAACTGGCGTTGAGCGAGATAGGTGGTTCCCAGGAGCAGCGCGACATAGATGCAGAGCACCAGCCCGCCCAGGAGCAGGGCGATCTTGCGCCGCAGGCCGCGTGCGCGGACATCGGTCTGGTCATCGGATGACAGCGGTGAGTCTGGCTTACTCAAAGAAATCCTCGTAGTAGCGGAAGACCGCTGGATAGTGCCTGCGCACCATTTCAGGGTAGCGGCCGCTGCGCGTCAGCGCATCGAAATAGGCGTTGAAGGCCTCGCGCAGGAGCGGGGCGTCCTTACGAAAGGCGGGCGCCATGAATTGACGCTCGGAGATGGGGCCGATGACCTTGATCTGCCCAGGCCAACGCTCGAGCGCAATGAGTGCATCCGGCACGTCCAGCAGGGTTGCCTCGGCGTCGCGCTTGAGGATGGCGGGTACCATCTCGTTGAGCTTGCGCTCGGGCGGCTGAAGGCGAATCTCCGCGCCCGTCTCGGACATCTGATAGAGACCGGGATCCAAACAGGTGTTGGGCAGCGCGAGCAGCGTTCGGCCCGCGAGAAGCCCCCGCACCTGACCGATATCCATCTTCAGCTGACCAGATGGCGCGATCGGACTCATCGCCGAGTCCGCGCGGGCCACCAGCCAGACGCCCGTTGGAAAGGTCGGCGTCCCGAAGTCCACCACCTGGCGGCGCCAGTCGAGGATGGTCATCCCGTTGGCGATGAGATCGCCACGCACCTCTGTCTCATCCAGCCATGTCACTCCGTCCTCCGAGCGCGCCGCATTGCGGCCGGTCAGATCGCCGAAGACCCTTGCCCAGGTCGAGGGGACGTATTGGTACTCGAGCCCGAGAGAGTCAGCGAAGCCCTTGATGAGTTCGAGGTCAAGCCCAGCCCCGCCGCCGGTAATGAAGTTGGCGTAGGGAATGCCGATGTGGCGCAAGACGCCGTCGGCACGGATCTCAGGCAGGTCTCTGGCGGAGATGGCGACGGACATCAGCAAGGCAGAGAACAGCAAGAAGAAACGCGGCATGGAGATCTCCGTGGCTTATCCGATACGACAGCTTAGAAAGCGTCCATCAACAAATTCCCCCTTTCGCAAAGGGGGGGCAGGGGGGATTTCGGGCGGCATCGCTCGCATCGGGAAACAATTGATGGACACTTTCTTATCTTGGTTGGTGCCGCGAGAGCTGCTGCTCGCGCAGCTCACTGAGCAGGCGCGCGGTGCTTGAGACTTCGAAGCCTGGCTGCCCCAACCGAGGAAGACAGCAGGATCGCCTACGCTCAGGATCCGCAGCCCGCTGTGCACCTGCATCAGGACCATCCGACGTTTCGACACAAAATAGCAGCTGAGCCGAAAGCTCGCGACTCGCCGCCGATTGATCCAGGTCTCCGAATTGATTGAGTCATCCGATTGGATGGTGATCCCACTGCCTTAGAAAGCGTCCGTCAACAACTTCCCCCCTTTCGCAAAGGGGGGCTAGGGGGGATTTCGGGCGGCATCGCTCGCACCGGGAAACAATTGATGGGCATTTTCTTAGTGCAAAGGTGCTCCAGGCTCGCATTGAGCTTTTTTGTGACTCGCATCCAGCGTTTTGTGAAGGGTTTCTCGCCTTCTGTGATGCGAAGCGCGCGTGCCGGCGCGACTCGAGCACAAGCCATACGTTGCGAGCGCCGTCCTCTTCGTCGTATAAGCACAGGCTCCAGAGACCTCGATCGCTTTCGCGGAGTCATGGGCGGCTCGATCCGCCGCCCACGCCACAAGGAGGCGCCGTGCCAGTCAGTTCAGCCGTCATCCAAGACGAAACATCACGCGCTCAGAGCCCCGAAGTACCGATGCCGACAACCTCTGAATACAGTCTCGAGCGGCTCCTCATCCTGGACGCCGACGGGACCACGGTAGACGCCTTCGCCGCCATTGCGGAGACCTTCTCCCAGCACGGCATGCAACTTGGCGATCTCGCGAAATTCCAGAAGCGTCGGCACATCTTCAAGTACCTCGGGGGCGTCAAAGAGCTTCCCAACAACCTCAGCAAGCAGCTTGGGAAACGCAAGCGCAAGGCGCTGATCGAAACCCTGACGCAGGTCTATCGCGAGGAGGCACGCCTCTTCCCGGGAATTCCCGAGCTGGTTCAGACGCTGATCGCCGCCCCTCGCGTCAAGGTCGGGCTCGTGACCCGCAACATCACCCATGAGCCCGCCGAGACCATGCGTTGTCTGTTCAAGCGCCACGGCATCGACACCGACGAGATGGACTTCGTCATCCATGTTCCGTTACGGCGTGAAAAAACCGAGCACTTCCGCGCCACCCGCGAGCATTTCCAGATCAGCCCCGCCTGGTCTTACGTCTGCGGCGACGAGCGCAAGGACTTCCACGCCGCCATCGGTGCGGGCATGCATCCCTTCATGGTCTCCTACGGCTTCGAAGACCATCGGCATCTGACGGAAAAGGCTGGGGTCCCCGAAGAACTCATTTCCGGCACACCCGCGGAGCTGGCGGCACGCGTACGTCACGCGCTCGACATCAGCCCCTGATTGCAGAACCCAAAGCGCTGCGCTGAGCTTGCGCTCGCAACGCTAGACAGGATCAGAATCGCGCGCCGAATGCGGTAAAATCCAATCAAGACAGGCGCCTGTCGTCCTGGAATTCTGCTCGACAGGCGCATGAGGAGGTCCTGCAACACTGATTGTGCGCGCTTGGCAAAAGATGTTTTCGGCATCGCCTGGCGCGAGTTCCGTATCATTAAGGGATTGTCCATCAACAACTTCCCCCCTTTCGCAAAGGGGGGTGGGGGGGATTTCGGGCGGCATCGCTCGCATCGGGAAACAATTGATGGGCATTTTCTAAAGATCAGCATTGACGCGATCGAAAAGCGACAGGGAAGACCGTAACCAAGCCGACAACAGGCGTACCGGACATGAAGCTCAATCTCCCGATCACGAACCGCGAGAACGACTACGCCGATTCCCTTGTCATCGTGTCCACCACAGACACCAAGGGCATCATCACCTACTGCAACAAAGCCTTCATCGAGATCAGCGGTTTCGAAGAGCAAGAGCTGATCGGCGTCAATCACAACCTCATTCGTCACCCGGACATGCCGCCGGCCGCCTTCAAGGACCTCTGGGCGACCGTAAAGAAGGGCAAACCCTGGCGCGGCATCGTCAAGAACCGCTGCAAGAACGGTGACCACTACTGGGTGGATGCCTATGTCACGCCAGTCTATGAGGGTAACACCCTCGTCGGCTATCAGTCGGTGCGCACTAAGCCGACCCGGGCTCAGGTCGAGGCAGCCGCGCGGCTATACGCCCGGATCGTGGAACGCCAGCTCGAAGACCTCCCGCGACGTTTAATCCCTGCGCTCAATCATCGCGCCTGGCTGACCGCTGCCTTCGCCGTCGTTGGGCTAGGCGCAATGGCTGCTGGCTGGCTGGAGAGCATCTGGGTCGGCCTCGGCACCCTGGTCGTCGCTCTCCTTCTGGCTCAGATTAGCGCCCGGAGCATCTTTCGCCATATCACCGAAAGCGTGCGCATGGCGAAGAAGATCGCGAGCGGAGACCTCACGTCGCCGATCCAGGTGTCGGGCAACAACGAAACGGCTGAGGTCCTTCAGTCCATCAAGATGCTTCAGTCACGGCTGGCAACCGTGATGGGCCACATCCAGGAATCCGCGACGGGTGTGGCCGAGTCCGCCGCGCAGCTCGCGCAGGCGACCAACGTCACTCACAGTTTGATGGAACGTCAGTATCAGGAAACGGACATGGTCGCGACGGCGATGAACGAGATGTCCGCAACCGTCGCCGAAGTCGCCAACAACACCTCAGCTGCCGCTGATGCCGCGCATCAGGCGAGCGGCGACGCGCAAAACGGCCGCGCGGTCGTGCGCCAGAGCGTCGATGGCATCCGCCAGCTCGCCGATGGCGTCACCGAGGCGGCGCAGACGATCACGCGCCTGGAGACCGATTCGGTGAACATCGGCAAGATCCTTGATGTCATCCGCGGCATCGCGGGGCAAACCAACCTGCTGGCCCTCAATGCCGCCATCGAGGCCGCTCGGGCGGGCGAGCAGGGTCGTGGCTTCGCTGTCGTCGCCGATGAGGTGCGAGCGCTCGCTCAACGCACCCAGGAGTCCACCCAGGAGATCCAGGAGATGATCGCCCGGCTGCAGGACGGCGCCCAGAATGCCGTGGCCATCATGCAGCGTGGGCGTGAGCAGGCGGAGCAGAGCGTCAGCTCCGCGGGGGATACCGACCGTTCACTCGACTCCATCGCCCAATCGGTGGAGCGGATCAACGACATGAATGCGCAGATCGCAACCGCCGCCGAGGAGCAAAGCGCGGTCGTTGAGGAGATGAACCGCAACGTTGAGAGCATTCGGCATCTCTCGACCGAGACGCTGCAGAGCACCGATGGCGTCGTCAGCGCCACCGGCCATCTCGAAGACCTCGCCGGTCGGCTGACGGATGTCGTGCATCAATACAAGATCGAAAACTAAGAAGCTGTCTGGAAACTCCTAGGGAGGCTTCGCCTCAGACCGACGAGTCATGTCATGTCATGTCATGCCATCGGGATCGCTATCGGGATCGGAATCGCTATCGTCGGTTCGATCCCGATCCCGATCCCGATCCCGATCCCGACGGCCTTGGATGGTCGGACGTTTCATCGAAATTTGACTCATCTGCGAGCATTTTGCGCCCTCAAGGATCCTAGGGGCCTCTACGATGATTTCCAGACAGCCTCTAAGAAAGCGTCCATCAACAACTTCCCCCCTTTCGCAAAGGGGGGCTAGGGGGGATTTCGGTGCGGCATCGCTCGCATCGGGAAACAATTGATGGACACTTGCTAAGGCGGTTACCGGCAAAGCTCATACCAGATGGCGCAGGATTGAGGTGCGCCCGGGGCACCGGTGGCGAGCGCCTGCGCTGCGCTTGGTCCTGCGAGGGGAAGGCGTTTTTCGGACGTCGCCCAATGCTGGTCGCTCCGGCGTTGATCGTCGGATCGCCCCGTCGGTCGATGAGCCTCTCAGCTATCCTTCAGGCAAGACGACGTGGGAGCGGGGGGCCCCCCCCCCCCGCCGCCCCCCCGCGCGGGGGGGGGGCGCCCCCCCCCCGCGGACCACACAAAAAAA
>NZ_JAAIJR010000113.1 GCF_010915725.1 Thiorhodococcus mannitoliphagus | reverse complement strand
CGGTGGTGCTTCTCGGCACACTGATCGCAGTGAACCTTGTGCGAGGAAAAATACCCCGTCCCATCGACCGAGAGCAGATAATGGCCGTCAAGGTAGGCAAACCCCTCCAGCCCCTTGCCACGCTGCAGCTGACTCAGCAAGGCTTTATACAGCGGGCGCACATGACTGGGGGCAAGCTCATCGAGACGCTCGCGCAGGCGGGTGTCGCTCGGGGCCTGCTCAATCCCGTAGAGGGCCTTGAGATTCGCTCGCGTCGTCTCCTCCCGGCAGTCCTGGTCGAACTGCAGCAGCGAGGGATACTTCAACCCGAAGAGCGCTAGCCCTGACATCAGATGATCGACCAAGGCGATGTCGTGACCCGGTGCATCGGGGATTCGACGAAACACCCGATGCGCTTCTTTCAGCAGCCCCTCAATGCTGAGATGCTTGCGGCAAAACGGAGCGCTCATCAGCACCCCCCTCTCAATCCGACACTGAAATGATGCCGGCCAGTCTACCGAGTCGGCGCCAAAAGTCTACGAAGAACTTTTTTTCAGGCTGCTCCAACCCATTGTCGCTCAAGAGAAAAAATTTTCAGCGGGAATTGCTGCTTTCAGAGCAGAAAATAGGTGCGTCCCCTTTTCTCTTCGTCCCCTTTTCTCTTTGGTGCAGTAGCCAGGTGAGTGTGGCAAGACCTGGTGTTAGCATTTGATTAATAAGGTATGTTTCTAGAAATTGGCCCTGGAACTTTGGCCGGTAGCTGATCTGGTTCGATTCCCGACCGTCTCCACCTCTGAGGCGGTGTGCCAATGCGGGCAACATCGCCGTTGGCGAGGTGGGTGAATCTTAAGAATTCGCGCCGAAATGGTTCTTGGAAGCAGCAGACTTGCTTGCGGTTTCGAGCTGCATTCGGCGCGACAGGGGGAGGCGGAGCGAGACCTCTTGGGTCTGCTCCGTCTCGGCGCGCCCCGTCAGTAGAGTGCGTTCATCATCTTGGCGCGATAGCGAGCCGCGAGTTCGTCGCTGCTGTCGAGCATGTCGAAGATCGCGAGCATGCCCTTGCGGCCGGCGTCATCTTCGAATGCACGGTCGCGCTTCATTAGCTCCAGCAGCTGCTCGAGCGCACTGGCGTAATCGCCTCGAAGGACATCGATGGCGGCAAGCTGATAGCGTGCTTGGCTGTCCTTGGGGTCCGCTTCGAGGCGGGCTTGGAGATCCGACTCGGACGCTGCCTCGGCGGCCGTGCTGGCGAATCGCAGCTGTCCGCGCAGCGCGGCCACCTCAGGGTCATTGACCAGGTCGAGCGGCAGGCTGTCGAGTTCGGCTAGGGCCTTGGTGGTATCACCCCGTGCTGCGGTGAGCTGCACTTCGGCCAGTGCGAGCTTGCTGTTGTTCGGGTCCTCGGCCTTGGCCTGCTCGAGCAGTTCGCGCGCCGCGGCGAGATCTCCCGAGGCCATGAGGCTTTGAGCCTGTGTGAGCAGGCTATTGGATAGGCGCGGAATATGGCGGTCCAAGAATTCACGCACCTGAGGTTCCGGGAGGGCGCCCATGAACTCGTCGACGGCCTTACCCTCTCTGAAGAGCTGAACCGTGGGCAGGCTGCGGATGCCGAACTGCGCGGCTAGCGCCTGCTCTTCCTCGGTGTTGACCTTGGCGAGCAGGAATTTTCCACCATAGTCTTCGGCGAGATGTGCCAGCATGGGCATGAGCATGCGGCAGGGCGCGCACCAGTCGGCCCAGAAGTCGACCAGGACTGGGCGCTCGAAGGATCCATCGATGACGACGGATTGGAAGTTTGCTGCGGTGACGACAATGACGTTGGGTGATTGGCTCATAGCGTTTGGAACAGGTACTCGGTAAAACTGCGATTGCGGGCCAAAATAGCCATGGTGCCGAGGTGATTCAACCCAGGGCGGGCGGTTAGCTGCCGCCGACCAGCTTTTCGCCGTTGTTTCATCAAGCGCCTTCGGTCCCTTGGGGCCTTCGCTCAGTCGGTGAGTTTCAAGTCAGCTCAGGCTGTGGCCGTCGCGCTGAGTCCAAAGGGCTGGCCGTGTTTTTCAGGTTCAGGCTTTCCTCCTGTCCTTCATGGGTTAGCCTTGTGATGATTTTCCGCGCGCTGCAGACCCGATTGATCGAGTTCCATTCCAGTTTCTCGCAGGGAGAGAGTCCTCATGTCTCAAGCTATGCATGTCGTTTGTCCGAGCTGTGACGCCGTGAACCGGCTGCCGAGCAGCCGCTTGTCCGCTGGGCCGAAGTGCGGTAAGTGTCACGCGGCGCTCTTCGCCGGTCAGCCGCTCGCCCTCGACGAGGCGCGCTTCGCGCGCCACCTCTCGCGCAGCGATCTGCCCTTGCTGGTGGATTTTTGGGCGTCTTGGTGCGGGCCCTGCAAAATGATGGCGCCTGCGTTCGCGTCTGCGGCGGTGCAGCTCGAGCCGGCGGTGCGCCTGGTCAAGGTCAATACGGAGGAGGCCCAGTCCCTGTCCGGCCGTTTGGGAATTCGCAGCATCCCAACCCTGGTGCTCTTCCGCGGCGGCCAGGAGATCGCGCGCCAAGCGGGCGCTATGGACGCCGGGAGCATTGTCGGCTGGACGCGTCAGCACCTCTGAGCGCTGCTCCTGAGGGTGTGATCATCAGTGATGCGCGCCGGTCAGCTGCTGTAGCGCCCTTTCGCTGGGCCTCCTACCTCGGTCCGACCTACGCCGGGCATCAGCCCTGGTCTCACCCCCCCACTCGGCAGGTCACATGGACAGTGCGCCGGCCCTTCTTTAGAATGCTGGGGGATCTGTGCATCGCGCGCGATCCATATCCTTTTGCGTGCCGGTGCGGCTGCCCCAATCGCCCGCTGCGGCATCTGCATGTCCTCGCCCGGATTCGGAGATACCCTTGAGAAAAGCCGCAGTTCTGGTTCTGGAAGACGGTTCGGTCTTCCACGGAACGTCGATTGGTGCCGATGGCGCAAGTGTCGGTGAAGTCGTTTTTAATACCGCGATGTCGGGCTATCAGGAGATCCTGACGGATCCCTCCTATCTCAGACAGCTCGTCACCCTGACCTACCCGCACATCGGCAATGTGGGCGCCAATCCCGAGGACGAGGAATCGACCGCGATCCAAGCCGCTGGTCTGATCATTCGCGATCTGCCCATCCTGGCAAGCAATTTCCGCATGCGGGAGTCGCTGGATGCCTACCTGGAGCGACAGGGCGTCGTCGGGATCGCGGACATCGATACGCGCCGCCTGACTCGGATCCTGCGCGAGAAGGGCGCGCAGAACGGCTGTATTCAGGCTGGCGATGCCATCGATGTCGATGAGGCGCTTGCCGGGGCGCGTGGTTTCCCTGGGCTCAAGGGTATGGATCTGGCCCAGCATGCCTCCACGAAGGAGGCCTATGCCTGGACTCAAGGCACTTGGTCGCTGGACGCTGGACTGCCCGAGCCACTGATGCCTGTGGGCGATAAGCTGCGCTACCACGTGGTCGCCTACGACTATGGCGTCAAGCGCAACATCCTGCGGATGCTCGTTGACCGGGGCTGCCATGTGACCGTGGTGCCGGCCCACATGCCCGCGACCACCGTGCTGGGCTTGGAGCCGGACGGTATCTTCCTCTCCAACGGACCGGGTGATCCGGAGCCCTGCGACTATGCGATCGCCGCGATTCGTGAACTCTTGGACGCCAACATCCCCATGTTCGGCATCTGCCTGGGGCATCAGTTGCTGGGGCTCGCCAGCGGGGCGAAGACGCTCAAGATGAAGTTCGGCCACCACGGCGCCAACCATCCAGTGCAAGATCTCAAGACCGGTGTCGTCATGATCAGCAGCCAGAACCACGGCTTCGCGGTCGACGAGCAGAGCTTGCCGGACGCTTTGGAGGCCACGCACCGCTCGCTGTTCGATGGCTCGCTGCAGGGGATCCACCACCGGGAGCGTCCAGCCTTCAGCTTCCAAGGGCACCCAGAGGCGAGTCCGGGACCGCATGACGTCGCGCCCGTCTTCGATCACTTCATCGAGCTGATGCGCGAGCGCAAGGGCGATGCCGCCTGAGCCCGAGCCTGAGCCGGCAGCAGCGACTGCGGCAGCCGCTGGGCCAAGTGGCTTGAGTCGAATGCACAGGAGACGCCCGCCGGGCGCGCTGCGCCCGCGCGATCCATCTCCACTTGGACGATGGCATCCGATGCGCCGATTGCAGTCGGCCGGAGACCATTCGCGCTGCCGCGGACCGCGCGGCGCACCCCTGAACCATCACGTGATCCTCAATGCCCAAGCGTACTGACATCCACAGCATTCTCATTATTGGCTCCGGACCCATCGTTATCGGTCAGGCGTGCGAGTTCGACTATTCCGGGGCTCAGGCCTGCAAGGCGCTGCGCGAGGAGGGCTACCGGGTCATCCTGGTGAACTCCAATCCGGCCACCATCATGACCGACCCGGAGATGGCCGACGCCACTTACATCGAGCCGGTCACCTGGCGCGCGGTCGCGGCCATCATCGAGACAGAGCGTCCGGACGCGCTACTGCCGACCATGGGCGGTCAGACGGCCCTCAACTGCGCGCTCGATCTGGTTCGCGAGGGGGTGCTTGAGGAATACGGCGTCGAGCTGATCGGGGCCTCGCGTGAGGCGATCGACAAGGCCGAGGACCGCGATCTGTTCCGTCAGGCGATGCGCAAGATCGGGCTCGACATGCCGCGCTCCGCAGTGGCTCATAGCCTTGAAGAGGCGATCCAGGTCCAGGCCTCCATCGGTTTTCCGTCGATCATTCGTCCCTCCTTCACCATGGGCGGCAGCGGCGGCGGCATCGCCTATAACCAAGAGGAGTTCGAGGAGATCTGTCGGCGCGGGCTAGATCTGTCCCCGACGAAAGAACTGCTCATCGAGGAGTCCGTCCTGGGCTGGAAGGAGTACGAGATGGAGGTGGTTCGCGACCATGCGGACAACTGCATCATCATCTGCTCGATCGAGAACTTCGACCCCATGGGTGTACACACGGGCGACTCCATCACGGTCGCCCCGGCGCAGACGCTGACGGATAAGGAATATCAGATCATGCGCAACGCCTCGCTCGCGGTGCTGCGCGAGATCGGCGTCGATACCGGTGGCTCGAACGTCCAGTTCGCCATCAACCCCGAGAACGGGCGGATGATCATCATCGAGATGAATCCGCGTGTCTCGCGCTCCTCGGCCCTGGCGTCCAAGGCGACCGGGTTCCCCATCGCCAAGGTTGCCGCCAAGCTGGCCGTCGGCTACACGCTCGACGAGCTGCGCAACGAGATCACCGGCGGTGCCACCCCGGCCTCCTTCGAGCCGACCATCGACTATGTGGTCACCAAGATTCCGCGTTTTGCCTTCGAGAAGTTCCCCCTGGCGGACGCCCGGCTGACCACTCAGATGAAGTCGGTCGGCGAGGTGATGGCGATTGGTCGCACCTTTCAGGAATCCTTGCAGAAGGCCCTGCGTGGGCTGGAGATCGACCGTTACGGCTTGGACGAGGTCGTGGATCTGAGCGATCCCGAGGCGGCCGACAAGATTCGGCTCGAGGTTCGACAGACGGGCGCGGAGCGGATCTTTTACGTCGCGGACGCCTTTCGTGTCGGGATGAGCTTGGAGGAGATCCATCGGCTCAGCCATATCGACCCCTGGTTCCTGGCTCAGATCCAGGATCTGGTTCTCCGTGAGGCGGAGATGCGGGAAGGCGGCCGCGATGCCTTGACGAAGGACGTGCTCTTTCAGCTCAAGCGCAGGGGCTTCTCGGATCGGCGCATCGCACGCCTCGTCGGGGCCCAGGAGTCGGAGATCCGCGCCTTGCGCCGCGAGCTGGGGCTGCATCCGGTCTTCAAGCGCGTGGACACCTGCGCCGCCGAATTCGCCTCCAGCACGGCCTATATGTATTCCACCTACGAGGAGGAGTGCGAGGCGGCGCCCTCGGACCGCAAGAAGATCATGGTCCTGGGCGGCGGGCCGAATCGCATCGGGCAGGGGATCGAGTTCGACTACTGCTGCGTCCACGCGGCCTTTGCGATGCGCGAAGACGGTTTCGAGACCATCATGGTCAACTGCAATCCGGAGACCGTCTCGACCGATTACGACACCTCGGATCGACTCTATTTCGAGCCGCTGACCCTAGAGGATGTGCTCGAGATCGTCGCGAAGGAGCAGCCGTTCGGCGTCATCGTTCAGTACGGCGGCCAAACCCCGCTCAAGCTGGCGCGCGACCTCGAGGCGGCCGGTGTGCCCATCATCGGCACCACTCCGGACAGCATCGATCTGGCCGAGGATCGCGAGCGTTTCCAGCAGCTGGTGCATCAGCTTGGGCTGCGTCAGCCGCCGAATGCGACTGCCCGCAGCGAGGCCGATGCCGTGGTGAAGGCCGCCGATATCGGCTATCCGCTGGTCGTGCGTCCCTCCTATGTGCTCGGCGGTCGCGCCATGGAGATCGTCTACGACGAGGCCGAGCTGCAGCGCTATATGCGCGAGGCGGTTCGCGTGTCCAACGAGTCGCCGGTGCTTCTCGACCGCTTCCTGGACGACGCCATCGAGGTCGACGTGGACGCCGTTTGCGACGGTAACGCCGTGCTCATTGGCGGCATCATGGAGCATATCGAGCAGGCCGGTGTTCATTCCGGTGACTCTGCCTGCTCGCTGCCGCCCTACACGCTGCCGGCGGTGATCCAGGACTGCATGCGCGAGCAAATGGCCAAGATGGCGCGTGCGCTCAATGTGGTGGGTCTCATGAACGCCCAGTTCGCCATCAAGGATGACGAGATCTTCGTCCTCGAGGTGAATCCGCGTGCCTCGCGCACCGTGCCCTTCGTCTCCAAGTCCATCGGGGTCCCCCTCGCCAAGGTCGCGGCGCGCTGCATGGCGGGCAAGTCGCTGGAGTCTCAAGGCTGTGAGCGTGAGGTCAAGCCCAAGCATTACTTCGTCAAGGAGGCGGTCTTCCCCTTCATCAAATTCCCGGGCGTCGATACCGTGCTGGGGCCGGAGATGAAATCGACCGGCGAGGTCATGGGGGTTGGTGAGAGCTTCGGCGAGGCCTATGCGAAGGCCCAGGAGGGCTCTGGAAGTATGCTGCCTGCCAAGGGGGGCAAGGCTATGCTGAGCGTCAGGCCCAGCGACAGGAACCGGCTCATCCGTGTCGCGCGCGACCTGGTCGAATTCGGTTTCAAGCTCTATGCCACGCATGGGACAGCTGCGGCGGTGCGCGAGGCCGGTCTCGAGTGTATCGGCGTGAACAAGGTGGCGGAGGGACGGCCGCACATCGTCGACATGATCAAGAACAACGAGATCAGCTTCATCGTCAACACCACGGAAGGCGCCAAGGCGATCGCGGATTCCGCCGCCATTCGCCGCGCTGCGCTGCAGCACAAGGTGACCTATACCACGACCATCTCGGGCGCGGAGGCGACTTGCCTGGCGCTAAAACAGCTGGACATCGTTAGCGTGAATCGGTTACAAGACCTCCACTAAAGTAAGACACGCGGGCGCACCTTTGCGCCCGCGTTCTTTTGTGCCGTGCCCGCAATGGGCTCGCATCGCCGCGTGACGCAACCGTTGCCCGCGGCTTCGGCAACTGAGGAAATCACCCATGAATAAGGTACCTCTGACCGCCAGAGGCGCTGAGAAATTGCGCGAAGAGCTCGATCGGCTCAAGCGGATCGAGCGGCCCAAGATCATCGAGGCGATCGCCGAGGCGCGCGCCCACGGCGACCTCAAGGAGAACGCCGAATACCACGCCGCGCGCGAGCAACAGGGCTTCGTCGAGGGTCGCATCAAGGACATCGAAGGCAAGCTCTCGAATGCGCAGGTCATCGACGTGACCACGCTTGCGGCGAGCGACCGCGTCGTCTTCGGTGCGACGGTGAAGGTGCTTGAGCTGGAGAAGGACGAAGAGCTTTGCTACCAGATCGTCGGCGAGGACGAGGCCGACCTCAAGCAAGGCATGATCTCGGTCGGCTCGCCCATTGCCCGCTGCCTCATCGGCAAGGCCGAGGGTGACATCGCATCCGTCGACGCCCCTGGCGGCATCCGCGAGTTCGAGATCCTGGAAGTCCAATACCTGTAGGTTGGCTGCCCGCAGGGCGATCCGACGTGACTTGAGTAGGCTGTCGATCGAGTCAGCGCAGCGTCCCCCGACGCTGCCTCAGCCCGCCCCGCCGCGCGAGATCTTGAAGAGCAGTCGGTCGAAGGCGCGCGTGGATAGCACCCGCTTGATGTTCCCGATGAAATGCGTCGGGAAGGTCACGTAGTAGCGCGGATGGGGGCGTGGGCTCTCCAAGGCGTGCACCAGCTTCTTGAACACCGCCTCCGGCGGGAGCGTGAAGGGCTGGGCGTCACCCTCCTTGGACAGTCGCGACTCCGCCAGAGCATAGGCGTCGCGGTGCGGGCTATGCTCAACGTCGATATTGCGTCGGAAGGCCTGATGGGCATTCTTCCGGAATGCGCTGGTGATCGGGCCTGGCTCGATCAAAGAGACCTGGATGCCGGTGCCGCGCAGTTCCAGTCTTAGGGTGTCCGTCAGCCCCTCCAGGGCATATTTGCTGGCCACATAGGCACCGCGGAAGGGTAGCGGCATGAAGCCCAGGATGGAGCTGTTCTGTACGATGCGCCCCTGTCCCTGGCGGCGCATGATCGGGATGACCTTGCAGGTCAGCTCGTGCCAGCCCAGGAGGTTGGTTTCCAGTTGGGCGCGCAGCACATTGCGGCTAAGATCCTCGACGGCTCCCGGCTGACCATAGGCGCCATTGTTGAAGAGCGCATCCAGACGTCCGCCGGTTAGCTCCAGTGTCTGCTCGACGGCCGCCGCGATGCTCTCCGAGCTGTCCAAGTCCAGGCGGATCGCGGTGAGCCCTTCCCGCGCGAGCCGATCGACATCATCCTGTTTGCGAGCGGAGGCAATGACATGCCAGCCGCGCCGCAGCAATGCGTGAGCGCAGTGATGACCGATTCCGGTCGAGCAGCCGGTGACGAGGATACTGGGTGCAGCGGGCGCGTTCATGGGGCCAAGCGTCGAAGGTTCTCTAGCATGCCCCCATTAACGCCAATCCCTGGGGGCGCTGCAACCCGAACTGTCTTTCGATGGGGTGTCCACCTGGACGCCCCGTTGCGCAACTGATGTGATGCTGAGGAATGTACGATGCCATTTTATGAATATCGCTGCGACGAATGTGGTCATGAACTCGAAAAGATGCAGAAGATCAGCGATGCCCCGCTGACCGACTGCCCAGAGTGCGGCAAGCCTGCCCTGAAGAAGCTCATCTCCGCGGCCGGTTTCCGCCTCAAAGGCGGAGGCTGGTACGAGACCGACTTCAAGAAGGGCAACCAGAAGAATCTGCACGACAGCGGCGAGAAGAAGCAGACCGCCAAGTCTGAAGGCTCCGACAGCAAGGAGAAAAAGACCGGGGGCGACAAGCCGGCTGCCGCAAAGCCCGCGGCAAAGACGGCTGCTTGAGGGCTGAGTCCCGTGCTCAGAGGAAATGGGCAGGCTCTCGTGCCTGCCCATGGTCTAGCCGCTCAAGTGGTAGCCACGGGAGCAGTTTTCGTATTTCTGCCGGTTTTCACAGCGAGGAGTTAGACGAGTCGCCTCGCACCAAGACTTTATTGGATCGACACAAGAGGTCAAGGGGAGCCCAGTTTTTTGGCCTCTTCTGTTGGTCTTTTGTGCTTCACTCGCTGCCACCATGGACAGATTTCCCATGATCAAAGTAGCCGTCTCTCCTTTGCAGCGCAGCCACGCAGGGAAGGTCATTGAACGCTGATCCAGAAGTCGTGGCGTCCTCGCCTGAGCAACGCGCCTATGCCCGTCTGAGAAGTCTCTATCGACAAGACCGTCGACCTTGGGTCGTGGCGTTTTCAGGGGGAAGGACTCCACCGCTTTACTTCAGCTCGTCTACTCCCTCCTCCTGGAAGTCGAGGACAAGGAGGCGAAGCCAGTCTTCGTCATTGCCTCTGACACGGGAGTCGAGGCACCCAATGTCAGCGCCTATCTGTCGGATACCTTATCCGCGATTCGAGCCAGCGCCCGCGATGCCCTGCCGAATCTGACCGTGCATCTGGTCAAGCCCGAGGTCGATCAGACCTTTTGGAGCAAGCTCATCGGTCAGGGCTATCCGTCTCCGACACGCTGGTTCCGTTGGTGCACGACCAACATGAAGATCAAGCCGAGTCGCCGGCTGATCGAGGGCATCACGCGACGGCACGGGAGTGTGGTCCTGCTGCTGGGTACGCGCATCGAGGAGAGCGTCGAGCGCGGGCGACGCATCAATGCGCGCGAGCAGACCGCGCGCGGCCTCAATCCCCATCATGAGATCCCGAACGCCCTGGTGGCCACCCCGATCGTCGATTGGACCACGGACGATGTCTGGGAATATCTGGTCACCCACAATCCGCCGCCCTGGGATGGCAACCACGACTTCCTGTTGAACCTCTATCGCCAGGCGTCTGGTGGTGAGTGTCCGGTGGTCTTCGATCTCTCGACGCCATCTTGTGGTGGCAGTCGTTTCGGGTGCTGGACCTGTACCGTCGTCAAGGAGGACAAGTCGATGCAGGGTTTCATTGCGTCCGGTGAGGAGCGTTTCGAGCCGCTAAAGCGGTTTCGAGACGAACTCAAGGCGATCCGAGAGGACAACGGGCAACGCATGCCTCACCGGAAGGACGGATCCAAGGGGCCAGGCCCCTTCCGGCCCGAGGTCCGGCATCGCCTGCTCCGAGACCTCTTGGCATTGGAGCGGAAGGTCGGCGAAGAGCTGATCTCGGACGAGGAATTTGCGTATATTCAGACTCAATAGAGCGCCGACTTCGATCTGAAGGAGGGCGCATTGGAGATCGCGTCCTCATACGGAAGAAGGGTCGTCGCCATGTCGAACATCGATCTGCCCCCACTGGAGCAAGAGGTCTTGGAGGGCCTGCTGGCCGAGCGCGATCTGGACCCAGAGCTGGTCGATAAGCTCTTGGGCCTGGTGCTGCATGAATACCCGGATCTGCGCATCTGGGGAAGCAAGACAGCACTGCAGCGCGATATCGAGCAGGCAATTCAAGCGTCGGCGACGAACGCCGAGGCTGTGGAGACGAACCCATGAGGTTCCGCCACATCCATCTCAAGAATCTCTTCTCCTATCGGGATACGCGGATCGACCTTGAGGGCGCCGTCCCCGGGCGAAATATCGCGCTGATCAGTGGTCGCAACGGGTACGGGAAGACCAGCTTCATCAATGCGGTCAAGCTACTCTTCGTCGGTCCGAATAAGGACATGTGCTCCTCCGTACAGCAAGGAAGCGAGCTGCGGCCTAAGCAATATGTCCTGGGTGTTGGCGAGGACTGGATGGGCATCTTCAATCGGGTAGCTCGATCTGCAGGTGAACGGGATGCCCGCGTCGCTATCACCTGGGATGAGCCTATCGGCGAGGTCGAGGCCGTGCGCAGCTGGCAAATCGAGAGGGACGGTTATCAAGAACGCCTCCAAATCGATCTGCGAGGGGACGCTTCCCGTTACTTGGAGGGGGACGAGGCCCAGCGGTTTCTGAATGAGCGCTTGCCCGAGGACTATATCCCGTTTTTTTTCTTCGACGGCGAGCAACTTCAGCATCTGTCGGAGGCCAACCGGACCCGTTCGAGTCGGCACATCGAGCGTTTGCTCAATATCTCCCACGTCGAGACCCTCGTCGATCAGCTGGCTCAAGTCAGTAAAGGCTGGCGCAAGGAAGCCATGCCAGGGGCCGCACGTGCGGAGTTGGCGAGGCTGGAAAAGGATCAGGCCCACATCGAGGCGATGCTGCTTGCCGCCGACGAGACGATCGAGGCGCTTGCGACGGAACGGCGGGATCTCGAGCGTCTGGTCGGAGAGGAAGATGCCTATCTGGAAGGGCGGCGGGTCGCCAATCTGGCGCAAAACGAGGCCCATCTCTCGGGTGAGCGCAAGCGACTGGCCGAGCAACTGGAGCGCGATCAGTCATGGCTGGCCGATACGCTGCCCCTCACGGCCCCCCTATTGGTCAATCCACACCTGGTACGCCAGACGACGGAGGAGCTCAAGAAACTGCTGGATAGCGAGGCTGGAGCTCAGGCGGATGCGCTTCAGGAGGTGCTTGCCAATCTGCCGCAGGATCTGTTCGATAAGCCCCCTTTTTCGCAGCCACGACTGACCGAGGGGCAGACTCGCTTTTACAAGCGACGACTCGATGCGCTCTTGCGCGCATTCATCCCAGCACCAGAGGATTTAGGGGGCGGCCTACTTCACCTGGACCGCAGTGAGGCACGCGAGCTCCGTACGCTCCTAGGGCACTTCGCGCTATCGGAGGAAGAGCGCCGAGGACAAGGAGAGCGGCTCAAGAGTATCAGCCGGAGCAAGCGCAGTCTTGCCGAGGTCGAAGATCGATTGGAGAACCTAAGCAATCTGCCCGCCGACGAGCAGGATGAGTATCGGCGAAGAAAGGCCGAGAACGATGAGCGTCGCCAACGAATCGGGGCCATCAGTGTCGAATTGCGACAGGCCGAGAAACAGCGCGACGACCAGAGGGGGGCCCTCGAAGCCAAGGAGAAGGAGATCCGCGCGCAGGAAAAGCAGGTAACACTGAGCGCCCAAGCAGAGCGTCGCTTGCGGCTTGCTCAAGAGGCTAGAGATCTCTTCATCGCCTACAAGGAAGAGCTCAAGCGCCGAAAGCGTGGGGCGGTCGAGGATGCCGTGAACCGCAGGTTCAAGGAGCTGATGACCTCTCATGGACTGATCGATCGAATTCAGGTAGACGACCACTTCGGCATCCATTACCTGGATAGGGATGGGATACCCATCGCAATGGGGAGCCTGTCTGCGGGCATGAAGCAATTGGCGGCAACCGCGCTGCTCTGGGCGCTGAAAGATGTCTCCGGAAAGGAGGTGCCTCTGATCGTGGATACGCCTCTGGCACGAATCGATCGGGAGCATCAGGACAACCTGTTGCGCCGCTACTATCCTCAGGTCGCGGAGCAGGTCATCGTGCTGCCAACCGACTCCGAGCTCGACAGGGAGAAGTACGCCCTGATCGAGCCGCACCTCTATCGAGAGTACAGACTGGACAACCCAACGGGTGTGGATGCCAGACTAGAGGAGGTGCCCATGTACGGGGTGCTGGGGACGGTCGCGAATGGCTGACATCTACACCGGAGGCGATGACGAAGAGACCATCCGTCTCGTGCTGGAAAAGGGCTTGGCCGTGCGGAATGTGCCCAAATGGAGCGTGCTGCGTCTGGCACTTGCGCGCTCACTGCATATCGCAACGCCACCGAGCGATTCCCTGGACCGAATCGAAGACCGAAAGAACGGCTCCGAGTACCACCTGGAACAAGTGACCGGACGCGGACTCGGCTCGGGTGCCGATCACGAGCCTAGACAAGACTATGATGCTGCCATTCGCGCCCTGCTGAGCGTCTACCATGACACGGATTTGTTCGCAGACACTAACGCCTATAAGCGTCTGCTCCAGCGCCATATCCGACGTGGTCTGCGCGAGTTTCGCACCGGCTGGCGGGTCGGCCACGACTTTCACGACTTTCTCTACCAAGAGCTGTTCTCCCAGCACCAGGGCTCCCTCGCGCAGGAGTTCTCGCTGACAGAAGAGTTGGAGAGGGGGCTGACTGAGATCGGAGTTCGGGGAGAGATCCAGAAGACACTTCATGGCCCTAGGCTGACCCGCTTCCAGCTCCATCTGCCGGACGTCAACGACCTGGACCGGCTCAAGCGCGGGCTGGAGAAGTTGAGCTTCTCCTTGGGCCTCCAGGAACAGGGGATCTTCACCGCTCCGACCAGGGAGTCCAAGGTCATCGGTCTCGATGTGCCGCGTCCACGAGACACCTGGGAGAGCATCCCAGGCAGTCGCCTGGCCGAATGGATCGCATCCTATGACGCCAAAGGTGGGCTTCCGGTCTGGCCCGGGGTGGACGTGCTGGGTGAGCCAGTCATGCTCGATCTGGCGCGTGCCCCTCACTTGCTCGTGGGCGGCACCACGGGCAGCGGCAAGAGCGTCTGTCTGCACGCGCTGCTGGTGTCGCTGCTTCGAGGGCCTTCCCGGGATCGACTGCTGCTCTGCCTGATCGACCCCAAACGGGTGGAGTTTGAGGCATACAAGGGCCTGCGGGGTCTCTATGGCGGGGAGGTCTTCAGCGACAGCGAGTCCACCCTATGCACGCTCCAGGCATTGGTCGACGAGATGGACGAGCGGATCACCCGGCTCGCCGAGTTGGGGGCTCGGGATCTCGCCGAGGCCCACGCCAAGGGTGTCGAGGATCTGCCCTACATCGCGGTCTTCGTCGAGGAGCTTGCCGATCTGCTGATGCAGTCGCGCGCGAGCGAGGAGCCCCTGGTCCGTCTTGCCCAAAAGGCAAGGGCCACCGGGATCCATCTGGTGCTCGCCACGCAGCGCCCGGATGCGGCCACCTTCTCCGGTCTGTTGCGATCCAATATCCCCGCGCGCATCGCCCTGACCGTGCAAAAGGCGTCCGAATCCAAGATCATCCTGGACCGCACCGGGGCGGAGCGCCTGACCGGGATGGGCGACATGCTGGTCGCCACCGGACAGGCTGAGCCGGTGCGGGTCCATGGCGTGCGCGTGATGGCGGACGATATCGCCGCGGCTGTGACTGTGTTCAATGAGGGGGCTCAATGATCGACGACAACTTCCTGGTGCTCGATTTCAGACCCCTGTTCCTGACCGTCGAGGGCATTGGACCCTTTCAGTCCGAGCCCTTCCAGCTCGACTTCACGGACGCCGACGACGAGCCCTGCAATTTCTATCTGCTGCTCTCCAAGAACGGAATGGGCAAGACCACCTTGCTCGATCTGATGGCGGCCTTGATGGGGCTGTTCGAGCTGCGCGATCCCGACAGCCTGGGCTTCGAGGATCTGGACTCGGGTGCCGGGCGGGCTCAGTGGGATTTTCTCGTGCGCATGCACAGCGAAGGTAGGGAGCAGACACGGGTGCTTTCCCTCGTTGCGGGCCGCGATGAGCCATGGACGCTCAATCCCTGGGGCGAGACGCGGCTCGGTCAATTCGGTGCCGGGGCACGCTGCCTGTTCGGATATGTTCGGCATACCAGCGGGCGACTCTCGCTGGTGGGCGACCGGACCACGAGGCTTCAGCTCGGCATGGCCGATGTCGACGGACTCAATGATGACGGCTTCGTTGCCGATCTGCTCGCGGCGATGCGCGCACACATGGACCAAGCCCCGATCGCCTTCGAGGGCGATCCGCTGACCATGCCCTCCCTGCTGCATTTCTCGGCCTATCGGGACATCCCAAAAATCGAGGACTGGAACCGAGGTGTCATGCAGCCTCCCAACTGGGGATACCGTCCCCTGCATCGCTTCGGCACCGAAAGCCGGGGTTGGCAGGACTCTCTGGATAATCTGCTGGTTTGGCTCAAGTGGCTCGACGACGGCCGCTACGAGCGGGCGATCGAGGTGATCAACGCACGCGTTTTCGCCGAGAGCCCCAAGTTCCTGAGAGGTGTGCGCAAGCAGCCACCGGAGGCGGTGGTCGTCAACGGCGAGCATCCGCATCGACTGGATCGGCTCAGCAGCGGCGAGAAGAGTCTGGTGCAGCTCTATCTGCGGGCCGGTATCCACATGACGCGCAATACGCTGCTGCTGGTGGACGAGCTGGATATCCACCTGCATTCGATCTGGCAGCATCGAACGCTCGCCTTTTTCAAGCAGCTTGCCGTCGATCATCCGGGATTGACCATTATCGCCAGCACCCATGCTCGGGAGCTGATCCCCGCTTTCGGCCACGATATCCCGGAGAAGGGGCTCCGCAAGGGTGGACACATCATCGAGACGGGCGTCGTCTAACGCTCCAGAGGCTGAGAGGGAACTGTGGCGAGCTTGAAGAATCTCGAATCCGGCGACCTTGCCGAACGGCGCTATGTCGCAAAGCGCTATGTCTACCTGGAATCCGAGGAGGACGTCCAGATCCTCGCGCGTTGGTTCAACGACCGAGGCGCCAAGGTCGAGTTCCTGGCCGCTGGAGATGATCTAGGGGGCGGATGCAACTGCGTCATCGCTCAGGTCGATAAAGATGTCGAGAATCGGATCGATGCGGTGGGGATTCTCGACAGGGACAGTTTGGCGGCTCGATCCCACTGGGATGCCTTCTTTGATACGGCCGATGCGTCTTGCGCCAACCGATCTCCCTTCGGGGAGCGGATCTACGTGCTGCGTTGCTGGGAAATCGAGAATTATCTGCTGCACCCAGTTGTCATCGAATCCTTTCTCGCCAATGAGAAAGGTCGTAGTGAGCGACCGGAGGCGGATGTCAACCGGGAGCTGTTCGCCATCCTGTGCGATCTGCTCCCTCTGGTGGCCGGAAGTCTGCTACTGACCTCCTACGGGTTGCGTAAGCTCGACATGGGTCGTGGTCTGAATCAGACCTTCCTCGTCAATCACGCCCAAGTCGCTCAGCAAATCGAGACTCGGTTGTCGCCCGAGGCAGCGGAGTCGCTGGATATCTGCATCGAGCGTATCGTCAGTTTCGGCGGCGCGCACCATGATCGAAGCACCACCCACTGGCTGGATCTGATTCGAGGGATCGACGGCAAGCGATTCGTGGTCTGGCTGATACACCACTATCAGCTCGGCAAGACCAGGGCAGAACTCCTGACTTGGCGCCAAATTCAATGCGACTGGATCGCCTCAAACACGAGGCGCAGCTCGGTACCGGGGTA
>NZ_JAAIJR010000112.1 GCF_010915725.1 Thiorhodococcus mannitoliphagus | reverse complement strand
ACATGGCCCCGCCCAGCCCGCCGCGGGGCGGGCGTCTCGCCCGCCAGACGGGCGAGACGCCCGCCCCTCGTGTCATGCCGATGGCCGACATGATGATCAAGGCCCATTGTTAATTCGGGATGCCAAGTCATTGCATCGGCTGGCGCTGGATTGTCAGCAATGGGAGATGCTGGATTCGTTGAATCACGCACTGCAGGCAAATTTGCGGCCAGGCATCGGCCTCCGGGATCCACTGCAAGATTCTCCGACCCCCCCCGATCATTATGGCCAACTCGGGGCCGCATTGGCGTTGCTCATACTGGGTGGTTCATATCGAGACGCGTGGCGTTTACCCATTGATGTCTGGCTGGATTTGCCCAAGGAGCAGCTCGGACACTTGCCTTTCAATCGCTTTCTCTTATTGTTGATTCATGATGTACTGACGTCTGCGGATGCTCGAACCGAGGACTGCACACCGATTTTGCATGGCTTGGCACGTTGCCCGATGAAGCAACGCTATCCCTCGAACAACTGGACGCTATTGAGGCAATTATGCCGGTTGATCGAAGCAGGTCCAGCTACGCGCCAACGGCGGCTCAAAGCATTCTGCGCGCACATCGATCGCTGGACTACGCCCACCGGTGGCTTCATCGATTTTCCCCAGCATCCTGGAAAGGTAGGGGCAACCCCCATGACCTATCATTTCAAGGCGCTGTTCCTTGCCGTCGTAGCCGCCTGGTTCGTCGACGATCCGGCTTTGACACCGAGAATTCAGCGTCTGTTGAATTGGATATCCTTGTGCTGGGACGATGCTGGCTATATCGCCGGTTTCGGTCGCAGCACGCATGCCCTGTTCGCCGACGGCTGTCTATTGGCGGCTCTGATTTTACTGGGACTTGGTGGAGACAAGGAGCAAACCGGCCCCGCACAACCCATGGTCGACAGATTGATGGGTCGACTGCAAGCTCAAAGGCGGCCAGATGGTTTCTATTGGCTGAATCCCGCGGGGCCGACGGCGGGCACATCCGGGTGGGACGACTATATGAGATTGTCGGTCTACAATGCCTGGTTTGCGGCCGTGGTGGCGTGGGCGTTGCACCGAACGCGGAGTCGTGCGCGGCCCCTCTGCCTTTTGGATATTTGTTTTCTCGATCCGGCTGACGCCCGAAATCCGTTGGCGGCGAGCGAAAACCGGCCAGGCTCAGATGGCGTGGTGATTTCAGATGATTCTGCCGGCATCATCCGGGTGACCTCTCCTGTCGGCCTCAATCTGTCGGTTTCGAGCCGCGGACAGCCCCCCCAGGCATTCAGTCGATCGTCCGTTGAATTTCGCTATGCCGGCGGGATCCCTTTCCACGGGCGAATCGGTGACCAACTCGTGATTCCTCCACCATCGCGCGTACCTCTCTGGCGGCTTCTGGAGTGCCCAGCCCTGGCTGGCTGGACGCCAGTCTTTCAGATCAGGGATCAAGTCTACGGCTTGACCGACTTCGATGACGTTGAATGGAGCGATTCGAGGACCGGAGTTACCATAACCCTAAGCGGGAGCCTGATGGCTCTGGCGCGATGGCCGACAGGCGGAGTGCTGAACCGGATGATTGGGGCACTGGATTGGCGTTTGTGCCACGGCGCATGGGCACGTCAAGAAGCACTGAAACGCGAGCGTGTCGGCTCGATACGAGGAACTTTAGCGCTCTCCGTATCGATTGATCGACCAGCCCTCACCATGGAATGGACGATCGACAACGACACTCAAGAACCAGTGACCTATCTGAACCCGGCTGGCCATGCGCTCGTCACGGATTTATTGCCGAACCTGTGGGAGATGCAATCTCTCGGTCATGCAAGTGGTCGCTTAACCGTTCAGCGCGCCAGTCGCCCCGACGTCATGATCAGTGGCAGCCTGGAAAGTGCGGTACCCCATGCCAGTGGCTACTGCCTGCCTAGCAGCCGGCTTCGTGGCGGTGAAAATCGGTTTGGGGTGCGCCTCGAATGGTAAGATTCAGCGGCCTTGATCATAACTGCGGCCATCCTTGCAGGTCGGGAGGCGGGCGTACCGTCCTCCAGACGGGCGGGACGCCCCATCCCCATCAGGTCATGGCCGGAATTCTGATCAAGGCTAGTCCCAGCAACAATAGTCCGCGCCTGACCTCAACGCTCCTGACAGTCGTTTGGGAACGGCCGAAGTTTCAAGGTTATGCTTCAACCATGTGTCATCATGCAAGAAACATTTAACAGCAAGCCGACTCAGCCTGAAGTGTCTCCGATGCCACACGTATCGGTGATTATGCCATCCTATAACGCCGCACCTTATATCGCCGAAGCCATTGACAGCGTGCTGAGCCAGGATTATCCGAACAAAGAACTCATCGTGATCGATGACGGATCGACCGATAACACGGTCGAGATCGTTCGCGCTTACGAAGCTCGGTTACGACTTATCAGGCAGGAAAACCAGGGCTCGGCGGTCGCGCGCAACGCGGGTCTTGCCGCGTCACAGGGTGAATTGATCGCTTTTCTTGATTCGGATGACTGCTGGTTGCCAGGTAAACTCACAGCGCAGGTCAGTTACTTGCGGGATCATCCCGAGATCGGCGTCGTCTTTTCACGTTGGCAAGTTTGGAAACCAGACCCGGACGGAGGCTTTCGCCGACCACTCATCCCGGAAAGGGAAAAACCTTCAGAGCAACGCCCAAAGATCGTGCCAGAGCGCTCGGGATGGTTGTACAATCGGCTCCTGTTCAGCTCCCTGCTGCATACCATCACGGTCATGGCGCGTCGCACCTTGATCGAACAGGTCGGTGAATTCGATCCTCAACTCAAACGAGGGCAGGACTATGACTACTGGATACGCGCATCGCGGGTGAGCGAGATTCATCAGTTGAATACAGTCTTTGCACTCTATCGGATTCATGGACAGGGCTGTGTCAAGAAATGGCCGACAGTGAATTATGAGTTACAGGTCGTCGAACAAGCCCTGGCTCGGTGGGGACTGACAGGGCCTGACGGTGAACGCACGCGGCCGGCCGCGATCAGACGGCGTCTGGCGGATGCCAGTTTCAGTTTCGGTTACTATCAGTATTGGGAGGGGGACCTACGGCTTGCCTTTCAGTCATTCAAGCAGTCGATCCGGAACGATGTATGGCGCGTGTCTACTTGGAGATATCTTGTGATGAGCTTGTTCGAGATGATCGTCCTCAAACGGGGAATAACGCAGAGGAACAAAGATGTCGGGTCTAAGGGATAAGATGATGCCATGCTGAAGACCATCGGTAAGCTACTCGCCCTGCTTGACCCAGGGGACCGATGGAAGGTCGTGATACTCATGGCACTCATGATCATCACGGCCTTCGCGCAAACAGCCGGGGTTGTGTCGGTCATGCCATTCCTTGCGGTGCTTTCAAATCCAGAGATGATCCATGAGAACCAATGGCTAGCTACCTGGTATAGATTACTTGGGTTTGATTCTGAACGTACTTTTCTCTATTTCCTTGGAGTCGTGGCGTTTATTATCTTTATGGTTGGAACGGCGTTGCAAGCCGTGACGTACTGGGTGATCACACGCTTTTCCTTCACGCAACAGTACCACCTGTCGCGTCGATTGATGGCGGATTATTTGCGACGCCCCTATACCTTCTTTCTGAACCGTAATTCCAGCGACTTGGCGAAAACAGTCCTGCAAGAGACCTCAGTGGCAGTGACGGGTGCTCTTTTACCGGCGATGAGGCTTTTAAGCTCCATACTGCTTGCTGCAACTGTTGTGGCGATGCTCATTTTTATCAATCCTTGGTTGACCATCAGTGTATCCGCCGGGATCGGATTGTTTTATGGTGTCGTTTACGCAGCAACGCGCACTTGGCTAAAGCGCATCGGATCCGAACGGATAGCTGCGAACCGCGAACGCTTTATGGCTGCGGCAGAGGCATTTGCTGGGGCAAAAGAAATCCGCTTGCTAGGGCGCGAGCGTGAATATCTGGAGCGATATCGCGAATCCTCAAGGCGTGTTACTAATTACCAGTCGAGTGTTGCCCTGCTGACTGATTTGCCGCTTTATGTGATTGAGGCGATTACCTTTGGTGGAGTGTTGCTTATCGTTATCTATCTCATGCGAGATGGATTTGCAATTTCCGACGCCCTCCCGACCCTTGGAGTATATGCGCTGGCTGGAAAGCAGCTGATTCCCGCTTTTCAGAAGATCTTTGGTGCGGTCTCAGCAATCCGGTTTAACATGCCAGTCGTCGAGCATGTCTTGGCAGACATGGAAAAGGTTGTACCTTCGGACTCTTGGCGGACTTCATGTCAGGTCACGGATCTCATTTACCCGAGAGATGGGATCGTGATATCCGATCTGAGTTTCCGTTATCCAGGTAGCGAGAAGTTCGCGCTGGAAAACCTGCAACTAACGATACCAGCGCGGAGCACGATCGGTTTTGTGGGGGCCTCTGGCGCAGGCAAGAGTACGTTGATCGACTTGATTCTTGGTCTCTTGGAACCGGACGCTGGGGAGATACGCATCGATAACACGCCTCTAAACTCCTCTAACGTACGGCGCTGGCAGGCGGCTCTCGGCTATGTGCCTCAGCATATTTTCCTTGCGGATCAAAGCGTGGCTGCGAACATTGCCTTGGGTGTAGTGCCGAAGGAGATCGACATGGCTGCTGTAGAGACCGCCGCGCGACTGGCAAATCTTCATGCATTTGTAACACAGGAATTGCCGAGCGGATATGCGACGATCATTGGTGAGCGTGGGGTCCGCTTATCAGGCGGGCAACGACAACGCATCGGTATAGCTAGAGCCCTTTATCGAGATCCGCCCGTACTGGTTTTTGATGAAGCGACGAGTGCATTGGACAACAACACGGAGAGTGCCGTTATGGAGGCGATCCATAATCTTGCAGGCGACAAAACCATTCTACTCGTTGCTCATCGCTTAACTACAGTTAAGCCGTGCAATACGATCTACGTTCTTGCGGGGGGTAAGGTGGTGGAAGATGGTAGTTGGGAAGATCTGGCTCAGTCCGGCGTTTATTTTCAGCGGCTAGCGGCTGGTTCTATAACTTAGTTTCAAGAGCATCCTATTACACAATATTTACTTTAGTTATGAATTTCCCTAGCGAATCCGCATACGGCGTTCCAGATTCTGGAGATAATAAAACCGAGGGAACAGTTGAGGTACCGTATTTGGTGCTGGAAGCACTGTTTGGCGCAATTCTGGATATATTCATCTTATTTTCTTTTCAATTCCGGTTATTCTTCTAAATTCAAATGCAGAGATTAGATGTGCTGCCTATAAAAATAACAATCACAAGATTACAATTAATCCCTAAGGGTTTTAGATAACCTGAGATCCGAAATTATACAAACTGAGTTACAGGAAGATCGCTATTATGCAAATAATACTGAGTTGCACATCAACTAAGAACAGGATGCATATCTTTAGATACTCGATCCAATCGTTACTTAGGCAGACGATTAAGCCCGATTTATTTCTTATAAATCTAAGCGATAAGGCTTTTAACAGCTTCGCTGATTTTTATCAGTATATACCTGATTCGATTGATCACGCGCAGATTAAAATCAATTTTGTAGAAGACGTTGGACCCCATACCAAGCTACTTCCTGCCTTAGACTATGCTGCCGAAAATGATTTGATTGTTACAGTGGATGATGATGTTATTTATAGTGAAAGGTTACTTGAGGATTTATTAAGAATAACTAGGGAAAAGTCAGATACAATTTGCTGTACGCGGGCACGCCTAATTTCCAGGGGGCGTCGCGGACAATTTCTGAATTATAATTCATGGCCTAACATCAAGTCTCCAGCCGAGGCACTAAATATACTTCCTCTTGGTGTTGGCGGCGTAGCTTATAGAAAAAAATTTTTCGATATGGCATTTTTAATCGATGAAGCTTTTAAAATGTTGGCTCCCAACGCTGATGATCTGTGGTTTAGGGCAGCTAGTTTAATTCCAAAGACACCTGTCTATGTCGAGCCAGGGTTGGACTCATATAATATGCCGATTCGCCATAAACTCGGACTAGATCAGATTAATTTGAAGCGTGTTTCCGAAAATAATGAAGCTACGGCAATTCATAAGTGGATTCAGATGGCTCTGCGTCGGAAATGGAATGATGACGATAGTCTAGTGAATAAAAACGACATTCAGTGGAGATCCATACAAGCTTATGCAAGAGAACAGGGTAAGGAAATATCATTCTGACGATGGTTGGTTTGGCTGACTTCAGTATAGCCATTAATCAGTTGATAGGGTGAGTGACTTTTAGGAAGCTCGTGCTATTACTGTCATCATAGGAAATCGTAAGCAAAAATTTTAGAGTGAAGAGATTTTCCCTTATGCACGAAAATAAATTTAAATTACAGCTTAAGTTGAAACTATAAATGTGGGCTCCGAAAGAATACATACCGGGTCTGGCTTCCGTTATCATACCAACATATAACCGAGCTGGGTATATTGAGGACGCGCTGAGCAGCGTTTTTAATCAGATTTACCGACCCATTGAGATGATTGTTATTGATGATGGATCCACAGATGCAACCCACGAAGTTGTGAAGTCATGGATCGAAAGTCATTCCAGCGATGCATATTTTACTTGTCGGTATTATTTAAAGAATAATGAAGGATCGCAAGTAGCCCGTAATACTGGTATTCGACTTTCACATGGTGAATTTCTTCAGTTTCTTGACTCAGATGATATTCTCAAGGAACATAAGATTGAAAACGCTGTCAGGTTATACCGTCTGGATCACAGTGTCGACTTGATATATTCTCGGTGGCTTGTCGATAACGGCAAGAAAATCATTGAAATGGATGGTCCGAATCTTAGAAGCGGATCACGGCTTACTGAAGCTATATTAAACAATATGTGCATATTCTCGCCGATTTACAGGCGAGATGTTATACTTATGGTTGGGCCCTTCAATGAAAGTTTGAAAAAAGCTCAAGATATCGAATATTGCACTAGAGTTGTTAAACAAACAAATAATTCGGTAAGGGACGACGAATTTGGTGGTGTATATAGATTAGGAAAATCAAATAATAGTATAATCGGATCAGTTAGCCGAAGTAAGCTTCTATCGGAATGGCAGGTATCACAATATCAAAAAAATTTACTGAAAAAAGAGCCACATACGGAACGTAAAGACCAGGCTCTTTCATTGATAAGCCGTCGTAATTTCTCTACGGCACAAAGAACGCTGGCAGGAGACTGCCCACTTCTCGGACTTAAAATAATGATTTACGAACTGGGAGTATGGAGGCCGGTAATATCGAAGAAGGTATTGAAGTCTTTGATCTTGTTAGTGCACCTTGCTATCGCAGATCTGAGGAAACGCATAGCCTTTTTGTTGTCTAAGTGTTTTTGAAGTTCTGCTCGATGGGTTGTTGGGGTTAATGATTAAGAAAATTCGGTAGTGCCCTCATCTATATGATCATGTAATATGAGTAGGATTAACATGAGATTAAATAAAGAATTTTGTCCAGTTTTCTTGCTCGGCTCCCATAAAAGCGGATCAAGCCTTTTGCGAAGCCTTTTAGATGGCCATGAAAGCCTTAATGTCCTGCCGTCTGAAACCCATTTTTTCCAGTATTCTGGCCAATGGGTCGATTATGCTATTAGAAAGAATACTCGGCTCATTTCGTCCCTTGAAGATAGCAAGACCGGATTGTATCAATTTTTAAAGAATGAAAACATTATTAAAGACCCTTACGGAGCGTCTGATATTGCCGGGAAATACGATGAAGAAATCTTTCGATCACGAATGAATAAATATGAAGCACACAGCTTATCAGAATTATTACAAATATACTTCATGGCTTTGCATTATTCTTTAAAGGGGGGCGGAGCTGATAGCGGTAAGTATGTAGAAAAGTCTGTTGAAAACGCAGAATTTGCATGTACGCTAGCTCATTGGTTTCCGGACGCGAAGTTTGTGCATATCGTCCGCAATCCCTATGCTACTTTTACGGCTCTGCGAAAAATGAAGTCGAAGCGTGGCTATCCTCTACTTCGACCACTAGTTGAATCTTTATCGAACTCGTACCAATATTTGTTTAAAAACAAACTCTTTGGTAAAGAATATTTAATTATTCGATACGAAGATTTAGTTGAAAACACAACTGAAACCATGATCAAAGTTGCAGAGCATTTAAATATCAAATTTTCAGATTGCCTATTGAATCCAACTTTATTGGGCGTCCCATGGAAAGGTAATAGCACATACAATAAGGAATTCAGTGGGATTTCAAATACATCTATAGATCAATGGAAAAATACAATTACGGATCTTGAATTACTTATTGTGAACTCACACTTTCGGGCTGTTATTGATGAATTTGGATATGTACTTCAGAATCCAAAGCATAGTCAGTATATTAGGCAGCTGCTTGAACCTGCCAAGTATGAAAGGTTGAGGATATACGTTCTTAATCGTGCCTTTACATTGTCGCACGTTAGCTAAATCCAGACTTAACCCACATGCCAGACCGATTCCGCTTTGGAAAAGTCACGGAAAAACGAGAGCATCCCACAGATTCTGACCTCAAGCGAGCAGATGGGGCGATGCAGCTTTTGCACGATGACCTGAAAGTGGCTCATTTTTTTCGTCAGACTATGACCATCTTCTTCAGGGAACCTTTCGAACGTAATAGCCCTACACCACCGACATCGTGTTCAATCCTTAAATTCATATCAAACGACTGAGCCCAAGATTTTGCGATCGCTGTTTCGGATGAACGCTGAATGTCATCAAGAACCACAAGATGATCACTGTTCAAAAATCTTCGCAATTCGGGCAGCGCCGGCATTCTCGCTTGCTCGCATAGTTTGTTTTTTGGCCCATCGACCACAAGTAAGTCCACATTACTTATCGAATGATCATTCATAAAATCCTGTATCACTTCTACGTCGTACCACGACTGTTCTGTTGAGCCTGAATAAGGCCGTATCGGCGCGCATATAAAGTCATAGCAGGCTTCATCAAAGCCCTCGTCGATGCATGCATGACGAATATTCTCTATCCAATTCGCGTCGTCATCAATACCAATGATACGAACGCCACGCCCTCTTGTTGCGGCAAGCGTATAGACCGTAGATAGACCAACTCCGCACTCGATTATCTGCATCGCGCCGTTTAGATAGACTTCATTGATCAACAGTGATATCGCGCTTGGGCGCATCGCAAAGCTAGACCATGGGTGATACGCGCGCGTCAGAGGCACTAGGCGTTGAAGTGCCGCAAGGTCTACAAGTTCCCGGTACATATCCTGATGTAGGCCTCGATTGATGTGCCTTCCCAGCGCCTCAAATTTTTCGTACAGCTTACGCATCGACATAAGAAGTTGCTTTCTCTATTGATAAAAACGCATATACGGCGCTGAACAGAAACGCCTGTACGCGCGAATATAATATCCGGCGTTGAGCGCTCAGTAACGGTAGGTTTTACTATGGTGCACCATCAAACCGCATCCTAATCACTCTCGCGCTCCTAGGGTAAGGGGATCCCGTCATATTGAGGACGGATAAAACGCGCTTCAATTCTAACAGATCGATCGTCTGCATAATCACGATTAGGCTAAGGAAAGGAGCCGCTCCGCCATTCCCTTAGCCGAGCTTACATAGCCACGCAATATTCCGAGTTTTTCACATAGCCTCAAGTACGATTGGCTGGCGACAGAGTAACGGAGGTTCTCAAGGGCATGAACATCCCCATTCCATTTGAAATACGGAAATCGATAAAAAATGTATCGGGAGTCCCCTATTGGCAAGAAATTCGTATCCGGTCTCTGCAATGGGTTGAATATTCCCAACATTGGCATGTGAATACATTGGTTGTTAACAGATAACCAGCTTGCCAACCAGCTGAATGTACTCACGGGAATGACCACATGAACCGACTGGCGAATGATTTCGAAGTCCTTTATCGCACCCTGAGAGGGGACAAACTCTGCGTCGGAAAATTTTTCCCTGAGATTATTCGAGTACCAGTCGGCCCCTAGTTGCCCCATGAACACAGGGCTTAGACCAGTCCGCCGTACAATAGAATCAATAAAACCGATCGGCAGTGGAACGTAATCTTGGTGAACGTTTTTTAGTATTTCAGCCGCTCTGACATTCACAAGTAATACATCTTCTGGAAAACCAACTCCTTCGTATTCACTCGGCGTAGCGAACATATCCCGGAACTCGGAGAGGTTATCGTAGTATTCTAAACGACACGCCCACCCGTCGTACTCGAAGCACTGTATCGAACCATCCCTGAGCTGTGCTGCAATCCGACCAATATCAAGTCTGTGATGGCTAAGCTTAAGGCAGGTCCCTGCATCGCATTCGAGAGCACAAGGCTCAACCTCACTGGCCCAACCCCATTCCGGCAGTTCGACACCATAGATCTTTAATCCAGGTACAAGCTTGTCCAGTTCCGTGGCAAACATTTGCTGGAACATACGGTTACCAAGTCCGCCGCGAGCATGAATTTTCAGGATACTAGACACGTCAAGTTGTCTCCAGCCCGCCGTTTCTCGCCTTATGCAGAAAAATTTGGTTGGTCATGGTGATGGTGCAACGCGTCTGTGCTAAATGACAACACTGGACATTAGGCGGCCTTGTATGCTTCTTCGAATTCAAAAAAGTAGACAGTAGAAATTAAATACCAGGGCAAATGGCAATGCCTTCTGGCTAAGTCAGTCAAAATCTTTGGATATAGGTATTCCTTTCGAAGAAACTCAGAATAATTGAACCCGTGACTCAGAGTGTATTTTAACAGTTTATTAGTAGCGTATCTAAAATAGGCATAATCAGCCTTGCAGTAGTCGGCCTTCTTGGATTTATCTTCATACGGTAAACCAGCATACTGTGGATATGTTCTTCTGATCGCATCGTCATGCAGTTGATTATCAAGAAATATCCGGGCATCGAGACCTGTGATGAAGTCATATAGATCATGATCTAGATAGGGGCAATGCACCAGAGGAACGTGCGACAGGATCGAATAGGGTATCTGACTGACCATGCGGCGGGTTCGATTCCAAAAAATAAAGGATAGCATCGGATTGCTTGCGCCAGCATGAATCTTCAACTCATCGACTAACCGCGAGACGGCCATTGGCATTGCGGTCCTTCTATAGAAAGAGCGATTCAGCACCGTTTGATTAAATCCCTCTTTATTCCCTTCATACAATAAGATTGATGCCAATTCTTCGAATTTTTCTTCCCGGTAAAGTCGCATTTTTCTTTCATCAGTGAGGAATCCGCCGGATAAGACACTGCCAGCCAAGCCGTCATATATGGTATGGGTACGCCCTTTCAGCCAGGCGGACAAAGGCAGTATCCAGCCATGTGAGCCGCCGCAGAAGTTGGTAAGATACACATCGATCAAGACCGCATCGAACCAGGACGCAGCCTTTTCGAGGACGACATGGGGTATCCGCATCTCATCGGCGATCAGTCGCGCTACCCTCGCGTCTTCATTGGTCGCGGGTGGGCGGTATTTCAGCGTGACACAGGTCTTTGGTCTCTTACCGTGGCTGTCCAAGGCGAAAAGGATATGCCGCGAATCCCTACCGCCGCTCAAGGGAACGATGAAGTCGTCATTCTCAGGAAGGCGTCTGGCTATGGACTGATCGAACAGATGGGAGAACTGGTCGACCGCATCATCGAAAGATATTGACCTATTGACATCCTGACAAATCGGCAGGCTTGCCGTCTTGATCTGCATACGACCTTCTACCCAGGTCAGTGTGCTGTTCGGCGGCAAGACCCGAATGTGGAGGAACGGGGTATCCTGGCCGATGAAGTGGCCCATGCGCAGAAAGACAGAAAGCGCCACATCGTCCAGTTCCTTTGGTGCATTGCCTCTTAGTACAGGATGAATCGAGGGTGAGATCCATATCTCATTGTCGTAGCAGGAATAAAATAATGGCGACATGCCATAGCGGTCATTCCGTACGATGAGTTGATTGCCATCCCACTGCCATTCCACATAAATTCCATTATATGATCCGCCCGGTTGGGTCGGGGGGAGCTTGTTGCCTCGTGTGTAAATCGGGATTCCAGATGTTTCCAGTCTGCCGTTTCTCGCTTTTGCGGAAAAAAATGGTGGGTCATTCGGTAACAGCACATTGAGATCGATGTCGTCCATTGCTGAAAGCTCTTCGATAGTTGATGAACGAATTGAGGCTATAATCTTAGGATCTGTCTGCGCGGCTTTTGACCTTAACTACCTTCATTGCATTCGGTACTAACCAAAGTAAGGTCGCAGAATCCGATACAAAGGTCTTGCCCACGAGCTTCCAGTCAACTGTTCCATGTCTGGTTTGATGAAACAGGCTGGCCGTGAAGGCGTAACGGGTCTGGGCTAAATGCCGTTTAACGTGGGCGAGCTGGCGTGCGTTCATTGGGATATTGTTCAATATAAACTTGCACATTTCGATGTAACTGGAAAGCAAGGACAGTGACCTCTCCGTTCCCCATCCGGCACTATCGAAAATATTGATGCCCTTGCCTTCACGGGCGTATTCTTTCGGCGAAAATGCGACTTTCTTCGCCTGCCGGCACAAGAATAATTTGAAGATACGGTCTTGTCCGTTATAGATTTTCTCGTTAAATCGGACATTCGAGCCAACCCTGTACCGATAGGCCATGGTGGATGGTCCGATGATATTGCTTCGAAACACCACAAAATCAAAAAAATCGCCCACGAACTCATAAAGTTCATGGGCTTCATCAATCAAGCGATGCTGGGTGAGGTCGAGCGTTACGCCAGGGATGGAATCCCATTCGAACCGCGACTTCTCGATACCCGCCCTTCGGCTGTTCCCAAAAAAGAGGTCGTAGCCCTTGTCTAGCGCGGATACCGCATCGGCCAGGTAGGAGGGGTCAAGTTGATCGTCGGAATCTAAAAAGGCAACATAGCCGGTGCCATCGGGAACATTTTCGAGGGCCTTGTTTCTGGCCGCGCCTGGTCCGGCGTTCTTCTGCTGAATGATCCTGATTTTTTCCCGATGGCTGACAATCGATACAAGCTCTGATTCCGCCGATACAGGGGATCCATCATCGACGATGATCACCTTGTAATCATCGAATCCACGCTGCGCTAGGACCGAGCGGACTGTGTTTTCAAGAATCCCCTTTTGTTTCTGGAAATAGGGGATCAGGACTGCTACTGTTGGGGCGTCACTCTTCTCGTTCATCTCTTTGTCAACGCAAATGGTGTCGCTGTGCGTGATGGGGGCTTACAATGGGTGCTGATACTATCATACATTATGTGGCATGGGCCTTCCAGGGTCGCCCTTCAGTGTGTAGACTTAAACTGAATGCTTGAGTGTGAAAATTCATGCCGGAGGTCTAGTATTCCATGTATCACCTGACAAAACGTAAATTCATTTTGATCTCGGTGGCAACTTTATTCTCGATTTCAATGAACGACTCGAGGGCAAATAATCCACATGCGAGCACCGGAGAATTGCGCAAATTACCTGACTGGTGCTTGCACCATCCAAGCGTAGTTGGGAGGGGGGATCCTTCATTAGTAAAAGACCCAACACTCACTCGTATTCACGCATCTGGTTGTGGAGGCGTTCATCATTATTGTTGGGCACTCGTTCAGGCCAATCGTGGGGATATCGCACGCAATTCGCGCGACCGTGCAGTCAACTATAAGCTTGCTATCCCTAACATTGAATATACCTTGCATAGTTCTACGCAAAGCTGTTTGTTACTTCCCACAATCTATATGAAACTCGGGGAGCTGCAAGCCAAGTTAGGTGATTATTCGCGCGCCGTATCGAGTTATCGTCGGGTGATCGGCAAGCAACCGCAACTCGCCATGGCGTATTATGGATTGAGTAACGTCTATATCAGACAAGATCAATACGATAAAGCAATCACCATTCTTGAATCTGGCATAAAAGCTAACCCGAATTCAGTCCCTCTAAAAAAGCACCTTGAACGAATTAAATTAGAACGCGATGAAAAAAAAGTGCAACTCAAGGCGGGCTCGCAGTAGAAGATTGGGTCCGCGTTGACCTTCTGCGAAACGCAATGTAAGGGCGAGTATACTTGACGAGTTGCTTCAAAGCCATGACTACGATACTGCTTGATCTCATCAGGGCGTTGGTGCATAAAGAATCAGTCGGGCAGGAATCCCCGTTCCCCATTTTCTCAGGACACAGCTTCCCCAACCCGCACCGCGATCGGCATCTCCAGGTCGGTCATTTGGTTCATGGCGGCGATCCGTGCATGAATCTCGTTCATCTGGGATTCGAACAAGCGTGAGGCGACGGCCTCTCCGAAGAGTTGTTCTTGGCGGTACATGGCATGTTCGGCCAAGCTACGGCGGTGATAGCCAGCGTCCTGTCTCCACTGCACCACGTCTTTCTCTTGGATGCCAGCCTACGCTTGCGTGGGCGGGTGATCGGCTTCCCAGGCCACCGCGTTGTCTCGGGGCGGGACCACCAACTTGGCCTGGTGCTGTGCTGTGTTGCCACGTCATAGGCTTCGCGGGTATCGTCGGCACCATCCCCATCGGTCTGTTCGATCGGTTCATCTTGCGGTCCAACTGGGAACGCGGGCGGCCCGTTCGCTGGGCGGACCGGAGATCCCGTTCCCTGGCGTGACCGACTCGAAGAGCATGCGCTCATGGCTGATCCGGATCGACGCCCAACTCGCGCAGACGCTGGGCGAGGTGCTCGGCGTGCTGGTTGGCCTGTTCGGCGCGCAGCCGTTCCTGCTCGGCCCTCGCGTGTTCCTGATCCGCGCGGGCTCGCTCCTGCTCGGCGTGTTCGCGTTCCCGCTCGGCGTGCTGGATTTCATGCAGGGCAGATTCGGTGGGTGTAGGCACCAATGTACCGGAAGTCTCGAAATAGCGGAGTTGTCCCTCGACGACACCGAGACGGAGTCCGAGCACCTGGCTGGGCAGATGGCCTTGTTCGTCGGGCGGGATGGGTTGATAGGTCTTGTCAACGAGCCGGAAGCCTTGGAATTCGAGCGTCTCGGGTGAGAACCAGAAATACTCGGGGGTGCGGAAGATGTTCTGATAGAGCGATTTCTTATCCGCGCGGTCGATGGCGGCCGTGGAATTCGAGAGCAGCTCGATGATCAGATCCGGGTAGCGACCGCCTTCCTCCCAGACCACCCAGGAATTGCGCGGTTCGGGGCTGGTGTCCAGGACCAGGAAGAAATCCGGGCCGCGAAAATCGCGGCGGCGCAGTTGTTGGTGGCTGTACCAGACGGTGAGATTGGCGCCGATGAAGAAATCTTGCCGCTCACGCCAATGCCATTCGAGGCAACTGACCAGTAGGGCCAGTTGCTGATAGTGGAGTGTGCTTTCCATTTCCGGCTCGTCGCTCAGCAGTTGCCTGGCGTCCGGCATGAGGTCGGCCATTTGCGGCGCGGTGACGTACATGGCGGTTGGCTCCAGTGGTATCGGTCCTGTGTTGAGTGAATCGTAGCAGATGGGCGGAGTGCAGCGATGTCCATCTAGCGAGAATGCTGCCCGCCGCTCGGTGCTTCCCCGGGATAGAAATCGTCATCAAAGATCTGGGCGCTGCTGTAGGGACAGGCGGCGGGGAAGCGATCCACCGGCAGGCGGGTCTCCTTGTGCGCGAGACGCACCGCGCCCGGATGGGCGGCGGCGATCGCGGCACGGAGTGTGGTCTTCAGGCCGGGCGATTCCCGTAGCAGGTCGGCGAGCTGTTCGTGCTGCTCCACAATGGTGGCGCGCCAACTGCTTCCGTCGAATTCACGCCAGCGTTCGGCGAGCGTGGGCAACTGGTATTGCCATTTCAGCAGATGGGCGATCAATGCCAGCAGTCGGCTGTGCAATTCGCGCCGATCGCTCTTGCTCAGATCGCTCAGCTCCTCCAGCAAATGCTCGATATCGAACTCCTCGAAGCGGCGCGCGCGCAACAGCTCGGCGTTGCGCTGTGCCCATTGGGCATAGTCGGTCTCATACAGGTTGGCGAGGTGCGTCATGATGAGCATCCAAAGTCGTGCCCGGTATGGGCGGATGGAACGCAGGATCGGGCCGTTGTTTGAGCGTCAACAAGTGTCGTCGGTCAGAGTTCGCACACACGGATTTTATGCGCTCCATGCCGGTCATCCTGTTCAAAGATCCGCTGTTCCCAAGGGATGTCGGGGCGGCGATCGAAGATGAGCAGATGCTTTTCGGTGGCGTCCACAGGCTCCATCTCGTCGGCAGTCTGCGCCAGTCCCTCGCGCTGGGTGCTCTTCAGCGAGCGATGCAGCAGCTTCAATTCGATGACGATGCGTTGCACCGCTCCGAGAAAGCCCTGTTTCGGATCCAGCGGCCATTGGATCAGCAGATCGGTGCGGCGGCGCTCCAGTCGGTATTCGCGCTCGATGCGTCCGCCGCCATTGACAATAGGCTGCAGGAGGGCCTGTAACAAGAGTTGCGGACCGGCCTCGCGATACTGAAAACGCGTGCTCTAGTGCTCTGAATGCTCTCGATTGGGCCTTGACATTGAAGGCAGAGCCAGAGTTGATGATCTCCTGGCCCGAGGTGCGGATGCGATCGTCGCGGATGTCGCGCACCCCGCACAGGACCACTGTCGGCGGGTGTCAAGACAGTTGTCGCATTTTTCATGCGGTGTTTGAGGTGGCTTTGGCCTCCGTTTTCAGAGGTTTCCCGGGATTGAGCAAGACGGTGGTGTCGGGCTCGCAGTTGCGCGTGTT